>JBBSLZ010000281.1:0-4596 GCA_038233435.1 Chthoniobacterales bacterium | reverse complement strand
GGGAGGAACTGCGGGTCAACCAGATGCGAAAGAATCCAGTCCCCCAAAGGGGGCGACGGAAAGGCGGCGTGATCGCGTCTTTTCCGTCACCCGTTCCACGGGTTGGACAAGAACGAGACGACCACCGGGAGTTTCGCTGCGCTTCACTCCCGGCTATGTTCCGGCGCACCCTCGGGCGCTCGACCACCAGTGCATGGCACGCCTATTGTTGTTCGAGCCGGTAGCCTCGTTTTTCGAGCAGCTTGAGCAATCCTCCCGGCCCGCCGAGATGTCCCATTCCGACAATCACGAAGTAGTTCTTTCCGCTCTGGAGAAAGCTTTCGATCTTGGGTATCCACCGCCGGTTCCTCGCTTCCAATAATCGTTCGCCAAAGGCTGGATAATCCGAATAGGAGTCGTGCGTCTCTCGCCAGAGACGATCGGCGTCGCCCCGCTTCCAGGCGCTCACCATTTGATCGAAGGAGGCCCCTCCACGCGGGATGAAATTGAGGAGTAGCACGCCTTCGGCCTGGCGGTCAGTTAAGCCAGTAAAGACTGCATAATGCTCCCGCGTGCTGACTAAACCTGAAACCGGCTTCTTCGTCGCGCGGGCTCGCTTGAGGAAATAACCTTCGACCCCGAGGTCGTTCGAAGGCGACCAGAGCATCATGGTCAACGCCCACGGTCGATATTTCGCGACGGTGGCTTCCGGCACTCCGAGAAGGGAGAAGACTTTGACCACGTAGGCGTAAGTCCGCGGATCGACATGCTTCTTCAAGCTATCCCCGCGCGGATACTCGGCTGTCTTGAAGATCTTCTCGGCTTCCTTCTTTCCTTCCTCGTCTTCGAAAACCAGGCGGTCGGATTTTTTGAAGGCCTCGTCGAAAGCCGGCGGCAGCGGATAGTCGGTGCGGCGAAGGGCGTGGATGGAACCCCCGAGGTAAAGGGTGCCGCCTTTGCCATCGGTGACCTTCCACACGGGTGAGCCCGCTTCGGCCGGTGTGATACAGACGACGAAAACAAAGCTGATGAGCGCCACTCCGGCTGCGCGGAAATCCATGGCCTGCGTCTAGCAGCGGATTCCGCTGGGAGCAACCCCCGAGAAGAGCTTGGAATTTCGGCCGGCGGCTGCTTAGTGTCCGCCGATGACTCTTCGCCTTTGTCTTGTCCTTGCGCTGGGCACACTCAGCTTCGCCTCTGCGCAGGCGCAGGATCCGAATATCGATCGTTTGCTCCGGAAATTGCCGCCGCCGGAGAAATTGGTGAAACCAAGGCTGGCACCAGGCATACGCGCAAATGACCCGGCCTTTCAAGATCCAGTGGCGCAGAGTATGACCCAGAAGATGGCCGCAGGGAACGCGGCCGGCGCGCTGAGCGACGCGCGGAAGCTGGTCCAGCGTTATCCGAAGAGTGGCGCCGCCCACTTCGTCCACGGCTCTATCGCGCTCTCGGCCAATCAAGCCCAGGAAGCAGCCACGGCGCTCCGCCGGAGCGTGGCCTTGGAACCGAAACTCGCGATCGCACATCTCGCGCTGGGGGTAGCAGAGGGAGCGCAAGGCCGCTTCGCCGCCGCGTTGTCGCCTCTGCGCCAGTCGACCGAACTCGATCCTAAACAGGCTGTGAGCTGGATGTTTCTCAGCGCGTGCTATGAGCGGCTGGGTCGGAAACAGGAGAGCGCGTCGGCGGCGCGGCGCACCACGGAAGTAGATCCGAAATCCTTTGCAGCGTGGGCGACCCTGGCCCGAACCGAAAACGCGCTCGGGCATGCGAAGCAAACCCAAAACGCACTGGCGCGGGCGGCCGACCTCGCTCCGCAAAACGCCGCCATCCAAGCCACAGTGGGTTTCGGTTTCATCAATCTCAATCGCATAGCGGATGCGGTCGCACCTCTGCAACGGGCCGCGCGGCTGGCGCCGAAAGATTTCCTCATTCAAGCTCAGCTCGGCTACTCCCTCTACGCGATTGGACAAACGGATCAGGCCATTAGCCACCTGCGGCTGGGCGCTGATCTGAAGAGCGACTACGCGCCCGTCTGGCAACATCTCGGGCTCGCCTACCAAAAGCGCGGGCTCCATCGGGATGCGGCCAAAGCTTTCGAGAAAGCCACTCGACTGATGCCGCGGAATGGCTCCTCCTGGGCGGGCCTGGCGAAGGAATATCGCGCGCTCGGTCGTGGCGAAGATGCAAAGAAAGCAGAAGACCGCGCCCGCGCGCTGCCCAAGGGCGACATGAGACTTTCGTTACCATGATAGGCAGCCCTCTCTTCTTCGTGACTTTGCTGGCGGCGGCGAGCATTTCCATCGCGGCAGATCCAATCCCGGCAATGAAGAAAGCGAACGGCGCACCCGAAGAACCGGCCGCCAAGCCGCCGCCCAGCGATGCCGGTCAGATTGCAGAAAAGTACGCGAAACTCGTCCTTGCGATGGGCGAACACGACAAGGATTACGTCGACGCGTTCTACGGCCCGCCGGAATGGAAAACGGAAGCAGCTAAAGAGAAAAAGCCATTGGCGACGATCCGAGCGGAAGCGCAGGAGTTGTTTGGCACCCTCGCCTCGCTCATCCCGCCGACCGAGGAAATGGAGCGGCTGCGGCTCGATTACTTGCTCAAACAACTGGCCGCGCTCGAGGCGCGCGTCCGGATTGTGCAGGGCAAACATTTGAAGTTCGATGAGGAATCGCGCTCGCTTTACGATGCGGTCGCGCCCACCCAACCGGAGGCGCATTTCCAGAAAATCCTCGATCAATTGGAAGCGAAACTTCCCGGCGACGGCCCGATTTCGGAGCGCTACGAGAAATGGCGGAAGGATTTCATCATCCCGCGCGAGAAGCTGGACGAGGTCTTTCAGCTCGCGATCCAGGAATGCCGCGCCCGCACTCTCCGGCACATCAAATTGCCGGAGGAGGAAAGCTTCACGGTCGAATACGTGACCGATAAAGCGTGGAGCGGCTACAATTGGTATCAGGGCAAATATCGCAGCCTCATTCAGGTGAACACCGATTTGCCGGCTTACATCGACCGCGCGATCGATCTGGCGGCGCACGAGGGCTATCCCGGCCATCATGTTTACAATGTGCTCCTGGAAAAAAATCTGGTGCACGATCATGGCTGGCTCGAGTTCACGGTTTATCCGCTTTTTTCGCCGCAGTCCTTGATCGCAGAAGGGACCGCCAACTTCGGGAAAGAAGTCGTCTTCACGAAAGCGGAGCGGCTGGAGTTTGAGAAAAAGACTCTCTTTCCGGCGGCCGGCTTGGATCCGAAACGGGTGGAGGAATACTACGCCGTCCAGGAACTGACGCAGGATCTGAGCTACGCGGGGAATGAGGCGGCGCGGCGTTATTTGAATGGAGAGATCGACGCGGCCGCGGCCAAGGCATGGTTGGAAAAGTATGCGCTCATGGATCCGAAACGGGCTGAGCAACGGATGCGTTTCATCGATCAATACCGCAGCTACGTGATCAATTATAATCTCGGCGAGGATCTGGTGCGGAATTACATCGAAAAGCGCGGCGGCACCGCGGAGCAGCCGGAAAAGCGGTGGGCAGAATTTGAGCGCTTGATTTCTTCGCCCCGGTTGCCTTCGGCGTTGGAGCGTTAGAGGGCGCCAACTCTTCCCTCGTCGTCGTCCTCTTCCTCGTCGGAATCCCAAACGAGGACGAGGACGAGGGACGACGACGAGCACGATGGGCCAGGACAAATCACTTTCCCGCCTACGCGCGCCGCTGCTATAGAACACGCGTGCTGAATTACATCTGGCTCGCGCTCGTCCTCCTCGCGGTGACGATCGGCGGATGGAACGACCGCCTCAAGGACGTGACCGATGGCGCCTTCGACGGCGCCAAGACCGCGGTCACGATCGCGCTCGGGCTCATCGGCATCATGGCGATGTGGCTGGGCGTGATGCGGCTGGCGGAACGCGCGGGCCTCATCCAGCGCATCGCGCGCGCGCTGCGCCCGATCATGCGCCGGCTCTTTCCCGAAGTGCCGCCGGAACATCCCGCGATGGGCTCGATGCTCATGAACATGGCGGCGAACATGCTCGGCCTCGGCAATGCTGCCACTCCGCTCGGCCTGCGCGCGATGCGCGACCTGGAAAGCCTGAATCCGCGCCCCGGCACCGCCAGCAACGCGATGTGCACTTTCCTCGCACTCAACACCAGTTCGGTGCAGCTCATTCCCACCACCGCCATCGCCATCCTCGCGGCCGGTGGTTCCAGCCGTCCTACCGCAATCGTCGGGACAGCGCTTCTGGCCACACTTTGCGCGGCGATCGCGGCCTTGACCGCGGTGAAGCTGCTGGAAAAGCTGCCGCTCTTCCGCACCGCGCGTCCCGATATTCCAGATAAAACTGGAGCCGCGCAGGTGGACGATTCGCCTGCCCCGGAAGCGCTCGTCGCGCCGCCGGTGCGCGAGCCGGCTTGGTGGGGACGCGGGTTGCTCTGGCTGCTGGTCCTCTTTTTCCTTTTCCTGCTCGCGCGCCGCGTTTTCCCCAACCTCTTCGGCCTGCCGCTGGCGGCGATTGCTGCGGATGATAACGCCTTCGTGCGCTCGGTGAATGCGCTCTCCATCCTGGCGGTTCCGTTTTTGCTCAGCTTTTTCCCGCTCTACGCGCTGACG
>JBBSLZ010000280.1:0-4604 GCA_038233435.1 Chthoniobacterales bacterium | reverse complement strand
GCCGGCACTTCGTCCTTTTCGGAAGACGACCGCGCGCTGCTCGGCGATATCCTGAACCGCTGCGATCTGATCAAGTTCGCGCGTTACGAAGCGACCACCGCGGACAGCGAGCTGTTGCTTGAAGAAGCGACGCGTTTTGTGAAGGGGGGCCAGCTTGAAGTGGTTTGATTGGTGGCCGCAGGACACGGCGCTCACCTTCGCCAATCCCTGGCTGCTGCTCGTCCTCCTCGCGCTCCCGCTCCTCGCCTATCTGCTCGGCCAGCGCGGACCCGCCGCCGCGCTCGTCTTTTCCTCCACCGCCATTTTGCGCGGGCTCGGCAAGTCGAGCGCGGCGCGGGCTGGGAAAATTTTGCGCGCGCTTCTTTTCCTCAGTCTCGCCATTTTCATCATCGCACTGGCGCGGCCGCGGCTCGGGAAAAGCCTCACCCAGGTGGAAGCGAGCGGCATCGATATCATGATCGCGCTTGACGTTTCCGGGTCGATGTTGATCAAGGATTTCACCATCGCCGGCGACCAGGCGACGCGGGTCGACGCCATCCGCGAAGTAACGCGAAAGTTCATCGAAGGCCGGCCTAACGACCGCATCGGCATCATCGCCTTCGGCGGGCGGCCCTACGTGGTCAGCCCGATGACGCTGGATCACGATTGGCTCCTGAAAAACCTGGAGCGCGTCCGCATCGGCCTGGTGGAAGACGGGACGGCGATCGGTTCCGCGGCCGCCGCGGCGGCGAATCGTTTGAACGACAAGAAATCCAAAAGCCGCGCGCTCGTTCTTCTCACCGACGGCGAAAACAACGCCGGGAAAGTCCCGCCCACCACCGCCGCGGAAGCAATCAAAGCGCTCGGCATTCATCTCTACGCGATCGGCGCCGGGATCAACGGCATGGCGCCCGCGCCCATCGGCGACCGACGAGGCGGGTTCCTGACCGATCTTTCCGGGAACCTAATTTATCAAAACCAGCCGGTTCATTTTAACGAAGCGGGTTTGAAAGACATGGCGCAGATCGCCGGGGGAAAGTTTTACCGCGCCACCGACACCCAGTCGCTCGAGCAAATCTTTAGCGACATCGACAAGCTGGAAAAATCGACCGTCAAGATGACCAAGTTCCAGCAGTATCGCGATCTCGTCCCCGCCTGCCTGATGGCGGGTTGCGGGCTGCTCGTCGCGCAAATTCTGCTCGCGCAAACCGTCTGGAGGAAGCTGCCGTGAGCCCAGCCGATTTCACTCTCGGCAGCGTTCCCCAAGAAAGAGAGCGCTCTCATATCCCCGCGGCCGCAACAAGCGCCCGAAGGGCGCGACGGAACGAAGCCCGGAGTGAATCCCGCCTTTGCGGAAGAAACTCCGGGATAACCGCCTCCCCCTCGCTCCAGCCCCGGAGGGGCGACGGAAAACCCGCGTGGAGTTCCGCCGGACGTCCGTCACCCGTTCCACGGGTTTGGAAATCCGGCGCGCGGAAACCCGGAGTTCCGCTGCGCTGCACTCCGGGCTTCGTTCCGTCGCGCCTTCGGCGCTTACGCGCTTCGGGCAGCGGTCCCATCGGGACTTCTGCGACATGCTCGGGCCGCGCGCATCAAGACAAGATGGGAGCCATGCGCCACCTATGAGCTTCGGCGCACCACTCTGGTTCTGGGCGCTGCTGGTCTTGCCGGCGCTTGGCCTGGTTTACCTGCGCGCGGAACAACGCAGCGCCGCGCGCCTGCAGGATTTCGTCGCGCCGAAATTGCTCCCGCAACTGAGCGCGACCGTGAATCGTTTCCGCCGCGGCCTGCGCTTTGCGCTGCTCCTGCTCGGCCTCGCGCTGGTCATCGTGGCGCTCGCGCAGCCGCGTTACGGTTACACTTACGAAGAGGTAAAACGGAAGGGTCTCGACCTCATCCTCGCAGTCGATACCTCGCGCAGCATGCTGGCCAATGATGTGCCGCCGAATCGTCTCCAACGGGTCAAACTCTCCGCGCAGGATTTGATCTCGGAGTTGCGAGGCGACCGCGTCGGGCTGATCGCGTTCGCCGGGCGCGCCTTTCTCCAGGCACCGCTCACGATCGATTACGACGCCGCCGTCACCGCGTTGAACGACCTCGATACCGACATCATCCCCGAGGGCGGCACTAATCTTTCGGAAGCGATTACCCTGGCCGTGAAAACGTTCGGCAAATCGGCCATCGGCAATCGCGCGTTAATCATTTTCACCGATGGCGAAGACCTGGCGGGAGACGCGGCAAAGGTGGCCAAGGAAGCCGCGGACGCCGGCGTACGCATCTTCACCGTGGGCGTGGGGACGCCGGAAGGGTCCCTCATTCCCCTCCCCGGCCAGAACGGCGGCACGGCCTTCGTCAAAGACCCGAGCGGGCAGGTCGTGAAATCGAAACTGGACGAGACGCGCCTGCGCGAGATCGCACAAGCCACCGGCGGAATGTTCCTGCCCCTCGGCAACGGCCCCGCCACCATGCGCAAGCTCTACACCGAGGGCCTCGCGCAGATGCAGGCCGGCGAGATCGACACCAAGATGTCGCGCCAGCCGATCGAGCGCTATCAATGGCCCCTCGGCGCCGCGCTTTTGGCCTTCGCGTTTTCGCTTTTGATCAGCGAGCGCAAACGCCGAGCCCGCCCCGCACGTCGTGCGCCGGAAAAGAAAAAGCCCGCGCTCGCCGCAGTTGCGCTTCTGCTCGTCAGCGCCACCTGGGCCGCGGGAGAAACGCCTGGCTTGGAAGCTTATCGCAATAACGAATTCGGCAAGGCCTACGAGCACTTCCAGCAAACGCTGCAGCAGTATCCGAACGCGCGCGCCACGGATAAAATCCAATTCGATGCCGGCGCCGCCGCCTACAAAAACAAAGACTACGCGAAAGCGCTCCAGTCGTTCAGCCAGGCGTTGCTCTCGCCGGATCAGGAGTTGCAGAGCAACAGCCACTACAACCTGGGCAACACCCTCTATCAGCGCGGCGAAGCGCAGAAGCAGCCCGCTGAGAAACTGCAGGACTGGCAGAACGCGCTCCAGCACTACGACGAAACCCTGAAGCTCGAACCGCAGAACAAAGAGGCGAAAGAAAACCGCGAGTTCGTCGAGAAGAAGATCGAAGAGCTGAAGAAGGAGCAAGAAAAGCAACCTAGTCCGACTCCCAGCCCCGCCCCCTCCCCAGATCAAAAGAAAAAGGACGACAAGAAGAAGGACGACCAGAAAAAAGACGACAAGGATCAGCAGAAACAGGATCAACCCGGCGAAGGCAAAGACGAGAAGGAAAACAAAGACCAGCAGCAAAAAGATTCCGAGAAGAAGCCGTCGCCATCGCCGCAGGAGCAAGGCGCCTCACCCAGTCCTTCGCCGGAGCCCGGCGCGAGTCCAACGCCGTCGCCCGGAGACCAAAGCAGTCCGTCACCCTCGCCCGGAGAAAATGGCGAAGGCCCTTCGCCCACACCGTCTCCGGGCGAAGGCGAGAACCAAGGTGGCGAAAACAATTCGCCCGCGCCCAGCCCGAGCCCATCCGGCACGCCGGCAAAACAGGGCGACGTGAAAGGCGCGGAGAGCGATCAACCGGACCAAAAGCCTGAGGGCGAAGCGGAAGCGCAGGAAGCGCCGCCGGAAGGCGAGATGAGCCCGCAGCAGGCGGAGCGTTTGCTCCAATCGATGAAGGACGAAGAAGCGCGCGTGCAGCTCGATGAACGCCGAAAGGTGCGCCGTGTCTATAAGGATTGGTAGGGACACGAGGTTGAAGCTGGCCCGCCCCTGGCCGAAGAAATAAACAATGTCACGCATTCGAATCGCCATCCTTTGCCTCGCGTTCTTCGCGCTGGCCGGAGTGCGCCCGGCGCTGGCGGCGGATGGGCGGGTCACTGCGGTCTTGAGCAACTCCGAGACCGATGTCGGACAGCCGGTGCAACTGGAGATCCAGGTCACCGGCGCGTCGAATCCCAAACCACCGACCGAGATCGTGATCGACGGGTTGGAGATTCAGGCCGCGGGGACTTCGCGGCAGTATCAGATGCAGAACTTTAGCATCAGTTACAGCTTCACTTTCACCTACACGATCATGCCGCTGCGCGCGGGGCACTTCGTCATTCCGCCGCAGGAAATCGAAGTGGGCGGTCAGGTTTTACGCACGCCCGAGCTAGCGCTCAACGCCGCCGCGTCTTCCTCCGGTCAGGCGCAAGGAAATGCCGGCGGCCGCCGCAGCCGGAGCAATGCAAACATCGATCCATCGCAGATCGGTTTCATCGAAATGATTCTACCCAAGTCGGTCGCCTACGTGGGCGAGATGATTCCGGTGCAGATCCGGGTGGGATTGAACATGCGCGCGCCACTCGAATCGCTCGGGCAGGGCGTGCAGTTGGCGGGTCAGGGATTCACCGCGCAGAAAATGACGGAGCCGCGGCCGACGATCGAGACGATTAACGGGCGCAGCTATCAGGTCTTCATTATCAAAACCGCGATCTCGCCCGCACGGAGCGGGAAGCTGGAGATCGGGCCGGCGCAGATGACTCCCGTGGTGCGGGTGCCGCGGCCGGGCACGCGAAATCCGAGCATGCCGCGCGGCGGGCCGTTCGACGATCCGTTCTTTAATAATCTCTTTAACGATCCCGCCTTCGCGCCGTCCATGCCGAAGGAAGT
>JBBSLZ010000279.1:0-4657 GCA_038233435.1 Chthoniobacterales bacterium | reverse complement strand
TCTCACCTTTCAGGAACTCTTTTCGCAGCACAACGAAAGCCGGAAGCTGTTCCCACGCTTGCTCTATCTCGGCCTCGCCCAACTCGGCGGCTGGGACGTGCGCAAGGAAATGGCGATCACCTTTCTCCTCGTCTGCGCGATTGCGTTCCTCTTTTACCGCCTCCTTCGTCAAACCCCGGGGGCCACTACCCGCGCCGCGCTCCTCGCCTGGATTCCAGCCGCCTATCTGTGCTTCTCGCCGGTCCAGCTGGAAAATTTTCTCTGGGGCGTGCAACTCGAAGTTTTCCTTCCCGGAGTCGCTCTGCTGGGGCTGGTCGCGGTCAATCTCTCCCGCCTCTCCCTCGCTCAGAAAGGCTTGCTCAACGGCCTCCTCGCCTTCCTCTGCACCTTCACCGTCGCGCACGGCATGCTCCTCTGGCTCCTCGGGCTTCCGTTCTTCGGCTCTGGCGAGAAGCCCTCCCGCAGGCGCCTTTTCGTCGTCTACGGCCTTTATCTTCTGTGCGCGGCGGCCGCGATCACCGCCTACTTCATCGGCTACCAACGGCCGGCCCATCATCCCCACTTCCTCGCCGGCCATCCCGGGGTGCTGAAGCTCGCCCATTACCTTATTCTCTGGGTCGGCTCGTATTTCCGCTCCACCGTCGTTAATCCTTTCGCCGTCGGCCTCGTCGCCATCGCTCTCCTGGCCACTGCGCTCGCGGTCAGTGGCTGGATTATCTGGAAAGACCGGACCTGGCGCGCCTTCTATCCCGGTCTTTTGATCGTCGCCTACACTGGCGCCACCGCCTTCATCACCGCCATCGGCCGGATCGGCTTCGGGGTCGAACAGGCGCTCGATACGCGTTACCGGACCTACAGTCTCTTTTTCTATCTCGGGCTCATCTCCCTCCTCTTCACCGCCTACTGCCTCTTTTTTAAACATGCCCGCCCGCCCGCGCGTCGCCTCTTCCTCGGTGGCGCGCTCGTCCTGGCGCTCGTGGCCGCGCTCGGCTGGCTCGCCTGCTACCGGGAAGGCCTTGCGCAACAGCGCCTCATCGCCCAGCGCAATCTCGTCCTCATCCGCGCCCTCGAATGGATCGAGGTCGTGCCCGATAATCCGGAACTCAAACTCATTTTCCCGCTCCCGGAATATCTCCGGGAACGCGTCCGTCTCTTGCGCGAGTGCGACCTTCTGCGGCTTCCGTTTGTCTCTGAGCAATTGGCCCGCGCCGTCGGCGCCACTCCGCATCCCGTCGCTGGCGAATCCTACGGCCAGCTCGAAACTTGCGAGATCGACTCGAACCACAATCTCTGGATCCAGGGCCGCGCCCAGCTGCCCGGAGGCCAGCCACCCGACTGCGTCGTCATCGGCGCCGTCGATGCTAGAGGCGTTTACAAGCCCATCTCGATCATGGAAACCCGGCGGCCACGCGGCGGCGGCAAGACCCGCGCGCCCCAGGGCGAGCGGGTCCTTTTCGGACGCACCCTCAATCCCGCCAACCTGCCGCCCGGTGATGTCACCATCGCGGCCTGGTCCGTCGATCTGCAAAACGAGCAGGTCTATCCCCTCGCCGGCGTCACCTTCATTCCCGCGACCCAGCGTTAGATTCTCATGTCGCCGCTCCTCGCCGATACGCTCGCCTGTCCCGTCTGCCGGGGACAGCTTCGCCTCGCGGAAAATATGACCTGTCAAGAATGCGCCGCCTCCTTCCCGCTCCAGCACGGCATCCCGATCTTCCTGCCCGGACCGGTCGCGGTCATGCCGCCGGCCCACGTCAGCAACACGATCGGCGACCTCTTCCAAACCATGCTCCGCCGCGAGGACCTGCTCAGCCTCCATCTCGGCGCCGGCGGCAGCGCCACGCGCTTCCCGAATTGCATTGAGTTCGAACACAAAATATTTCGCCACACCGATGTAGTCGGCGACGCGCACCATCTTCCCTTTCGCGACAATATCTTCGACCAGGTCCTCGCGCTGAACGTCTTCGAACATCTGCGCGATCCGAAACTGGCCGCCGCCGAAATTTTCCGCGTCCTAAAACCCGGCGGCCGTGTCGCCATTCACACCGCCTTCCTCCAGGCGCTGCACGAATCGCCGCATCACTATTACAACGCCACCGAGTACGGCGTGCGCGCATGGTTCGCCGCCTTCGAGATCGATTCGTGCGCGGTCAGCGGCAATTTCGGGCCCGGCATGATGCTCGCCTTCCTCAGCGCGAACATCGTCGAGGCCGCCGCCGCCGGCCGGGCCACCGCCGAGCAGATCGCCGAGATCCGGGCCAGCACGATTGGCGACTGGGAGGAGTTCTGGCAAAGGCAAGCCGCGCCGCCAGCCAGCTTCGACACCCTGCAAAAGCTGCCGCCCGCGCTTCAAGCGCGCGTGGCGGCCGGCTTCGAATTGATGGCGCGGAAACCCGCGCTCGAAAGCTGATGGCAGCCTCCACTCCCAGCTCAGCCTATCCGTCGCGCCAAAAGCGCCGAAGGCGCGACGGAATAAAGCCCGGAGTGAATCCCGCCTTGGCGGGAGGAACTCCGGGATCACTCCGTCGAATCAGGCAAGCCCCGGAGGCGCGACGGCGAGACATCGCCCCATGACGACTTCCGACCACGAGCCCGAGGACGCAGCCCGCGTTCAGATTTCAAAACAGGTCGAACTCCACCTCGACGAGCCCACCGATTGGAGCCGCAAAGTGCGCTGGCTCCGCATCTCGGGCTGGTGCGTCGCTAATGCCGGCCAGCCGCTCCAAAAAATCCGTGCCCGCCTCCGCCGGAAAACATTCGTCGGAGCATTCGATCGCGCCCGCCCCGACGTGGGCGTCTATTTCGGTCGACCGGACACGCCGCGCTGGTGCGGTTTCACCGTCGATGTGCGGGTGCCGTTCGGCCGCGGCCGGCTCGAACTCGAAGTCGCCACCGCCGATGGACCGTGGCGCAAAGCCTATGCGCGGAACGTTTGGGGTCCGCTCATGCCAGGCACCTCTGAGAGAGCCGAGCAGGCCGAAACCGAAGCCCCTGACATCCGACGGCGTTTTCATTTTTGGTTCGACGCCCCGACCGATTGGACCCGTCCCGCGCACGATCTCCGTATCTCGGGCTGGTGTGCCTCCGCTACTGGTAATCCCGTCACCGAACTCCGCGGCCGTCTCGGCCGACAGATTTTTTCGGCAAATTACGGCTTCGTCCGCCCCGATGTGGTGGCCGCGCTCGACGGAGAACAGGAAGCCTTGCAGAGCGGATTCTCGCTCGATGTGGAAGTGCCGCGCACCGGCGGCGAGCTCGTCCTGGAAGCGCGGACGGCGCAGAGCCACTGGCAGCCGTTCTTCAGAACGCGCCTCGCCGGTTCGCTCCTGACAAAGAAGCCCACGCGTGAGCTGGAAGCGGTCGGCAACTACGCGGAATGGATTCGCCAGCACGACACCTTCTTACCAGCCGACCAGCGCCAGATCGCGTCGCACATCGCCCGCCTGGCCCGACGGCCGCTCATTTCCATCCTGGTGCCGATCTACGAACCGAAGGCCGAACACCTGCAGGCGATGATCAAATCCGTCCGCGCGCAGTGGTACCCGCACTGGGAACTCTGCCTGGTGGATGACGCCTCGCCTTCGCCTCACGTCGCCCGCATACTCGTCGCCGCGGCGCGGCGCGATTCGCGTCTCCGCGTGCTTCGTCGCGAAGCGAATGGCGGCATCGCTGCCGCCTCTAACGACGCCCTCAGCCTAACGACCGGCGATTATATCGCCTTACTCGATCACGACGACACCCTCGCGCCGGCCGCGCTCTATTTCGTGGCCCACGAGATCGATCAACATCCCGGCGCACAGCTCATCTACAGCGATGAAGACAAGCTCGACGTCCTCGGCCGCCGCACCAATCCGCATTTCAAGTCCGATTGGAACCACGCCCTCTTCCTTGCGCAAAATTTCGTCTCCCATCTCAGCGTCTTCGCGGCGCCGTTAATCCAGCGCCTCCGTTTCCGCGCCGGCTACGAAGGCTCGCAGGATTACGATCTGATCCTGCGCGCGGCGGAAGAGATCGCGCCCGATCAGATCCGCCACATCCCGCGTGTGCTCTATCATTGGCGGATGTCCGCCGAGAGCGCCGCGCTCAATATCGGGGCCAAACCAAAAGCCCGTGCCGCCGCCATCCGCGCCGTGCAGGAGCACCTTGATCGCCGCGGCGTCGACGCGCAGGTGGAGCGCACCACCCTCGAAGATTTCCAGCGCATCCGCTATCGTTTGCCCGCGGTGCCGCCGAAAGTTTCCATCATCATTCCTACGCGCGATTTGCTCGAACGGCTCGAGCCATGCGTCTCCAGCCTCCTCGCGCACACCACTTATTCGAACTTCGAGTTGCTCATCGTGGACAACGGGACGCGCGATCCGGCTGCGCTCGCTTTTCTGGAAGGGTTGCGCGCCGATTCGCGTGTCCGTCTCTTCCGCCGCGACGAGGAATTCAACTACGGCGCGCTCAACAATTTCGCAGTCGCGCAGAGCGCCGCCGAATTCGTCGCGCTCCTCAACAACGATCTGACCGTCGAGACGCCCGGCTGGCTGGAGGAAATGGTCGGCCAGGCGCTGCAACCCGGCGTGGGCGCGGTCGGCGCGCGTCTCCTTTTTCCCGACGGCCGCATTCAGCACGCAGGCGTGATTCTGGGCGCCGGCGGGGGCGGACTCGCCGA
>JBBSLZ010000278.1:0-4673 GCA_038233435.1 Chthoniobacterales bacterium | reverse complement strand
CTCGCCGATTCCGCAGCGCGGGCCGCTGCTGAGCCAGCGGATATCGTTCGCGATTTTAAAGAGGCTGACCGCGATCGTCTTGAGCTGGCCGCTGGCTTCGACCGCCGCGTCTTTTCCGCCTTGCGCTTCGAAGTGGTTGCTCGCCTCCCGGAAATCGAGTCCGGTGCGTTGCTGTAAGTGGCGCATCACTTTGGCCGGGAACTCGACCGGCCGATTCAAGCCCGTCCCGACCGCCGTCCCGCCGAGGGCCAATTCTTTCAGGACCTCGATCGCCTTCTGCGCGCGTTCCTGCGCGTAAGCCACCTGTTGCGCGTACCCGCCAAAACCCTGCCCGAGCCGGACCGGCGTCGCGTCCATCAAATGGGTGCGGCCGATCTTGATGATGTCCCAGAATTCCTTCGCCTTCGCGTCGAGCGCTGTCTGCAACTCGCGGAGCGCGGGCCGGAGTTTATTCTGCAGCTCTTCGGCGGCGCTGAGGTGAAGCGCGGAGGGGATGACATCGTTACTCGATTGCCCCATGTTGACGTGATCGTTCGGGTGCACCCGCTGCTCCACGTCATCCTTCTCACCCGCGAGTTGCCGGGAACGATGCGCGATCACTTCGTTCACGTTCATGTTCGTGCTGGTGCCCGAACCGGTCTGGAAAATATCGAGCGGGAAATGCTCGTCCAGCTTGCCCTCGATCACTTCCTCCGCCGCCTGCACGATGAGCGCGGAGCGGTGCGCATCGAGCAAGCCGAGATCGTGATTCGCTTGTGCGGCCGCCCATTTCAAAAGACCGAGGGCGCGAATAAAAGGCCGCGTAAACCGGTAACCGCTAATCGGAAAGTTCAAGACCGCCCGCTGGGTCGAGGCTCCGTAAAGCGCCGACTCCGGGACGGACATCTCGCCCATCGAGTCCTTTTCCGTGCGACACCCGCCGGAGCTCATGCGGGCTGTTGGACGGGGACGCGCGCCGCCGGGACGGCCGGATGGGCGTGGCCATTCCGGGTATTTGCCTTGTGGAAGACAGTGATGAACATGGGCGGCAAATTTTGCAGGAAATACTCGGACTTCGCGCTCTCGAAATGGGTGGCGTGCTGGCGCAGCTCGTTCGTCACCTGGTAGATGATGAAGCTGCCGCCGGGCGCGACCGCGTCGTGCGTCTTCTGCAGGAGCGCGCGCTTCTTGGTCGGCTCCAGGATGCTAAAGGGAATCCCGGAGACAATGTAATCGCAGTAGGGAAGGCCGCGCCGTTCCAACTCCTGTGGCAACTGCGCCGCGTCGCCATTGATCACGTGGACGCGGGGGTCGTTCGCAAACTGGCGTTCCAGATCGCGCGAGAGATCCGGGTCCAGCTCGAACAAGAGGAGCTGCGATCCGGCCGGCAGCCGGCGCGCGATCTCGCGCGAGTGCACGCCTTCGCCCGGCCCGTATTCTGCGATCACGCGCGGCTGGGAAAAATCCATCTTGCTCGCCACGCGGTCCACCATTGCCTTGGAACTGGGAATGATGGAAGCAACCTGAAACGGCCGCTGCAGGAAACGCTTAAAGAACAGGACGCTCATGAAGGGGGGAATAGTCCACCGCTGGGTTCCCCTTGTCCAGCGACGATGTGGGCGGGCGCGGGGCAGTCGACTAGGGCGAAAACAAAGGGGTCAGGAAGATATTTGCCGCTCCGGACACAAGAACGTTGACACCGACTATAAAACTTATAATGCTGGGCCCCTGCGATTAGCCTTGCGTTTTCGATCACAAGCTGGCGAATTTCTCCCCCATGCATAATCTCCTGACGGTAAAGGAAACCGCCAAATATCTGCGGATCCCGCTGCCCACCGTTTATTACCTTGTGCAACGCGGGCAGTTGCCAGCCATCCAGATCGGCGGCCGTTGGAGGATCAAGAAGGCGGCGCTCGATAAAGACATCCTGAAAGAGGATAAGTCCGGCCAGCCCACCGTCCTGGTGGTGGATGACGATGAGAGCCTGCAAAATCTCTTTAAACTTTTCCTCAAGAAAATCGGTTTTAGCCGCGTCGTCGTCGGCACCGTCAAGGAAGCGCTCGTCGCGCTCGATAAACAACGTTTCGACCTTCTCTTTCTCGATCTGAAATTGCCCGACGGCCCGGCTGACGACGTTTACGCCGCCGCGAAAGAAATCGACCCCGACCTCCCGATCGTGATCATCACCGGCTATCCGGACAGCGAGATGCTGGATCGGATTCTGGAAAAAGGGCCCGTCACCGTTTTAAAGAAGCCGCTCGAAATCGAGCAACTGCAACAAACGGTCCGCATCCTCGGGCATAAAGACGCCGCCAAGCTGGCCGCGTAGCTGTCGTTTCAAGAAACCGCCGTCCGCGGAGTCGGCGAAGGCGTCGCATCTTCTCGTCGCGATCCTTCACCCCATTGCCCGCGCTGTTGATCACGTCCGCCGGTTCCTCCGTTTGATCGGCATCGGGCAACAAGGCAGCCAACTTCATCGCCAGAGTCGCGGCGCTGAAACGGTAATGATAATGCACATCCGGCTCGATCCGGTTTGCCGTCAACCTCTTCAACTCCTCCGCCGCCACCTCCGCGCTGCCCGGCAGCGCGTGCGCGGACGTTCCGCACAGCTTATCGGGGGGCGCGGCCAGATACGGCGCTGCCTCCTCGTAGCGGTCCGACTTCCGGCGGTGCCGCGAAGCGCTAGCTGCTCCCAGCGGTCTTTTGTACCCCGAGGCACTCATCGGAAGCGAATAGAAACGCCGGGTTCTGCGAGGCACCTAACGAAACAAAAGCACGCTCACCTCGCAGGTCCGAATCATCGTCGTGGTCGTGCTGCCAAGAATGAGATGGCGAATGGGCGAGTGACCGTGCGCGCCCATCACCAACAGATGGATATCTTCTCGCTGGATGGCCGCGGCGATGAAGGGTTCCGGTTCCCCAGGCTGTGCGTGGCTGGTGACCGCGAATCCGCCGCCGCGCAATCTCTCGGCTGCTTCATCGAGGTAATAGCGTGCCTGGTCGTCCAATTTTCCCACCCGCAGAATGTGACAGGCGCAGCCTTGCAGGAGCGGGCTGCTGAGCGCGAAGTCGATCGCTCGGGTCACACTCGGTCCGCCATCGTAGGCGATTAGAAATCGCTCAATCGGCGTAAACGCACGCGCGGCCACCAGCAGGGGCCGCACTGCCGTGCGAATGACGCGCTGAATGTTCCCGCCGAGATGACCGGTGTTGAAATCGGCGTGGTCTCCGCGTTTCCCGAGGATAACGAGGTCAAAGCGCGGCTCAAATTCCTCCAACGTTTCCACGAGCGGGCCGTGGCGTTGTGTAACGACGACGTTCGTTAGGCCGGCGGATGCAAACTGCTGGGACGCGTCTTCCAGGATGGCCTTCCCCTTCAAGCGCGCCACGCGGCCCTGCGTTTCCTCCAGGTTGACCAGCGCTTCTGTCAGGTGCGCGCTCGCGTCGATGCCGATGCTCCCGCTCAGGTCCACGCCCGGCGCCCGTTCGCGGTGGTGATCGATCACGTGCAGAACTTCCACGCTGGCGCTGAGACGATCGGCCGCCCAGGCGCTGTGCTGGTAAACGCTCGGCGCGTAGAGGGAACCGTCGGTGCAGGCGAGGATGGCGGACATGTCGTTAGGCTAATGGTTCAGCAATTTCTCCATTGCTCCGGGTTTATCGTGCAGGCCGAGCTGATCCACGATCGTGCTGCTGGCTTCATTCAAGCCGATGATCTCCACCTCCGCGCCTTCGCGGCGGAATTTCAAGACCACTTTGTCGAGCGCGCCCACTGAAGTCAGATCCCAGAAGTGCGCCAGGCCCACGTCGATCCGCACTTTGGCCAGTGCCTCCTTGAAATCGAAGGCCGCCAGAAATTCTGGGGATGAAGCGAAGAAAATCTGTCCCTGCACGGTGTAGGTGCGCATCTCCGAGAGGGGGTCGAGTTCGCTCCGCACCCGGATCACCTGCGCCACTTTGCTCGCGAAGGAGAGCGCGCTCAGGAGCACGCCCACACCAACGCCGAGCGCGAGGTTATGGGTCCAGACCACCACCACCACGGTCGCGATCATGACCAGGCTCGTGCTCTTGGGATGGACGCGCAGGTTCCGGAACGACGCCCACGAAAATGTCCCGATCGAAACCATGATCATGACCGCCACGAGCGCGGGCATCGGGATCTGTTTCACCCACGGATTGAAAAGCACGAGGAGCAAAAGCAGGAACACGCCTGCAGCGAAAGTAGAGAGCCGGCCGCGACCGCCGGATTTAATGTTAATGACGGATTGCCCAATCATCGCGCACCCCGCCATCCCGCCAAAAAGGCCGGCCACGAAATTGGCGATTCCCTGACCGGTCGACTCGCGATTCTTGTCGCTCGGCGTGTCGGTAAGATCGTCCACGATCTGCGCCGTCATGAGCGACTCGAGCAATCCGACCGCCGCGATCGCGAGCGAATACGGAAGCACAATCCAGAACGTCGCCAGCGTCAGCGGCACTTGCGGCCAGAGAAAAATCGGCAGCGTGGAAGGCAACGCACCGAGATCGCCCACGTGCCGCACATCCAGTTTCCAAATCACCGAGACGACCGTCAGCACCAGGATCGCCACGAGCGGCGAAGGCACCGCTTTCGTTAGGCGCGGCAGCAGATAGATAATCGCCAGCCCCGCTGCCACCATCGCGTAAACCATCACGCCCGCGCCTTTGAACTCCGG
>JBBSLZ010000277.1:0-4677 GCA_038233435.1 Chthoniobacterales bacterium | reverse complement strand
GCCAGCGCTCTCGCGCATTGACTGACCGTTGCGACGCGGAACATCGCGGACTTCCGAGTTGCCGGTGTCGCAGTTGAGAATCCATTTTCCGGGCGGCAAGCATGACCACACCGTGGCGGACGTGACGGTCATCCTCGGCAGCATCGACATCGTGCTGGGCGAAGTGGATCGCTAAGGAGACATTTGCCGGAAAGATTTGCCCGAAGCCCAGCTTCGACCAATTCCGCCGCGACGCTTTGGTCATTGCTTGGCGAGGAGGAGTTGGGCCAAGCGCTCCGCCGGGATGGCGGCGAGATGTTGATCGCGATGGACGAGCGTGGCGCCGCGTCCTTGCGCGGTGGCGGCGATGATGGCGTCGGCGATTGGCAAACGCTGACCGATGGTTTCCCGCAATTCCCAAGCAGCCTGCGCCAGCGCTCCGTCCACGGCGACGACCTCCGTGCATTCCCGGTAAGCGGTCCAGTAGGCTGGGATCTCGGCCACCGCTCCGTGGCGTTTCAAGATGCCTGCGAGCTCGAAAAGCGAGAGGGCCGAGATGAGGATGTCATTGGACTCATCTGCGATCAGGGCTTGAACTTTGGCGCTGCCTGGTTCGCCCAGGGCATGAATCACAAGAGCGGAGCTATCGAGCAGACAAATCACTGGCTGTCCTCTTCCTCCTGGACCTTTTGCAGGTCCGCGACCGGGTCCGTTCCTGCCTGTGCGGTAGCCAGACCCAGCACCCGCTGCGCAATTTCACCTCGCGAGGGCAATGGGCGGGCGACGAGCGAGTTGTCGTCCAACTTCTGCCAATCGAGGCGGGTGCCGGGCGTCCACCCTAGTTCGCGGACAAGCTCCGCGGGCAAGGTAACCTGGTTTTTTCCTGTGATGGTTGTGGTCATTGGTGTAGCCTGCATCAAGGACGCCATACTCAGCAAGGAGTATTAAACGTTCAAGGACTGCCAGCGGCTAACAAGCGGCCGAGTGACACCCGCGGGCGTCCAACCCATCATTGAAGGGGAGCGGACTTATGATCGAGCGTGTTCCGGTGACCCGCAGTGAGCGGAAGCGTTTTATTGAATAAACCGGATGGTCAACGGGTAGCGGTAGAACTTCCCGTCGCTGGCCTGGATGGCGGCGACGATGACGAGGATGGCGTTCAAGACCCAGAGGATGGCGAGGAAGACGAAGCCGATCAGCACCAGGCAGAAGACGGCGGCGACGGCGTTGTAGATGAGCATGGAGATCTGGAAATTGACCGCTTCTTTGCCATGGGCGTCGAGCTCGGGGGAGTCGTCGCGTTTGGCCAGCCAGATGATGAGCGGCGGGATAACGTGGCCGGGAAAGTGAAGGAAGACGCCGAGGAGGGCGCTGGCGTGGCAGAGGGCAGTCCAGGTGCGCACGTTCTGGAGGGCGGGCGTGGTGGGGAGCGGAGGCGGGGTCGGTGAGGTGGTTTCCATGGCTTCTATGAGTGGGATGCGGTGGGGAGGCAGTTTGGATTCAAGAAAAAGTTCGAGTGAGGAAAAAAGGGGAAACGTCGAACGCTGAACGTCGAACGCTGAACGTCGAACTTGGGGAGCGAGGAAGCGCCGCGGCTCTCGGTTTTGTGTTAGCTTGGACTCGTATGAAAACTTTTTCTGTTTATCTGCTGGGTCGGGAGCAACCGGTGGAGGTGCGGGCGGATTGGTTCGCGCTGGTGGGGACGGAGGGTGAGCAGTCTTATCGGTTTAAGGTGAAGACGAGCGAGGGCAGTGAGGTGGTGGGCGAGATGCCGGCGCATAATCTTCTCTTGGTGGTGGAAAAGACGGCGCTCGCCTGAAGAGTGCCTTTCCTGGGTGGTTGACTTGAGAAACGAGGCTCGCCGCGCATAGTGGCGGAGCGCCCTTTTCGAAAAGCGCACTGGCATTTGCTCCTCTTCGGGAGCGCGCCTCAAAGTTCCAGCTCTTTGTCTGGAACCCCTGCCTTGTTTATGAACGCCTTACCTTATTCTGCTTGTCTTCGTCATCCTTGGCTGCTGCTGGCAGCGATCTGTCTTTTTCTAATCGCGCCCCTTTCCGGGGCGGCGGTGCCGGCAGCTTCTCCGGCGGGCGACGCGGTGGCGGAGCGGTCGGCGAAACGGGCGGAGCTGGAGAGCGGGAAGATTTCGCAGGCGGGGATCGCTTATACGCGCTGGCTGGATCGGCTGCCGGGTGGTAAGGCGGAGGCGTTTCTGCGCCGGCCGGTCTTTGATCGGGTGACGTGGATGCGGCTGCTGGCTTCGGCGGCGACCTTGTTGGTGGCGGCGGGTCTGGCGGTGGGGCTGCTTTGGTTCATCAAACGGCAGGCGGGCCCGATCGAATCGCAGCAGCATCAGAGCTGGCTGGAGCTGACTTTTGCGGCGCTGCGCAAGCCGCTGGCGCTGCTGGCGGTGATCGTGGGGGCGTTTTTCGCTTTGATGCCGATCGTGCTGGGAGTGGCGGACCCGGCTTGGCGCGATGGGCTGGCGCGGGGGTTGGCGACGGGCATCTACGCGGGGCGCGTGATCGTGTTCCTCTGGCTGATTTTCCAAGGGGTGCGCGCGGTGGAGAAACGGATGCGCGGCTGGGCGGAGCGGACCGGGAAGGTGTTGAATATGATCGTGGTGCCGATGGTGGGGCAGACGCTGCGCCTGGTGGTGCCGCTCTGTGCGATTATTTTGCTGCTGCCGGTGCTGCATCTGCCGGCGGATTGGACCTGGCTGGTGCAGAAGGCGCTCGGGATTTTGCTGGTGGTGGGGGTGTGCGCGGTGATCGTGCGCGGGACGAAGGCGGTGCAGAGCGGGTTGATGGCGACGCACAAGCTGGAGGCGGAGGATAACCTGGCGGCGCGGCAGATTTTCACGCGGGTGTCGGTGATCCGGCGGATCATCGTGAGCGCAGTTTTCCTGGTGGGCGGGGCGGCCGTTTTGATGATGTTTGGGCCGTTGCGCCAATTCGGGACGAGCATCCTGGCGTCGGCGGGAATCGCGGGAGTGGTGCTCGGGTTCGCGGCGCAGAAGACGCTGGGCAATGTGCTGGCGGGCATCCAGATCGCGCTCAGCCAGCCGATGTTGATCGATGATGTGGTGGTGGTGGAAGGGGAGTTCGGGCGGATTGAAGAGATCACGCTCACCTTTGTGGTGGTGCGGACGTGGGATCTGCGGCGGCTGGTTTTACCGATCACTTATTTTATCGAGAAGCCGTTCCAGAACTGGAGCCGGCGGAGTACGGATGTGCTCGGTACGGTCTATCTCTACCTGGATTACCACGTGCCGCTGGGGCCGCTCCGCGCCGAGATGAAGCGGTTGGTGGAGGGGAACGAGAATTGGGACCGGAAGGTGTGCGCGCTCCAGGTGACGGATACGAAACAGAGCACGGTGGAAGTGCGGGCGCTGATGAGCAGCGGGAATGCGTCGAAGCTTTTCGATTTACGCTGTCAGGTGCGGGAGGGTTTGATCGAGTTCCTGCGCAGCGAGCATCCGGAGAGCCTGCCGCGGATCCGGACGGCTTTCGAGCGGTTACGGGAGGAGAGCGAGACGGTGCCGAAGAACGGACGCGCGCTGGCGGGTCAGCAGCATCAGCGCGGGTCGACCTCGCCCGGATTGGAGATGACGGAAGAAGCGACCGCGAACGGGCAGCGCCGCTGAGCCTGGGCTCGTTAGGCGCGGCCTTTGAACATGGCCGCATCGACGATCGACCAGAGATGGATGAGCCAGCCGAGGAGCACGATCCAGAGCAGACCGGCGAGGACGAACTGGACGATCGCCATCAGGACGCGGCCCTGGATTAATTGACCGAGGCCGGGAATGAAGAAGCTGCAGAGCGCTGCGATGACGTTGCCGGTCGAACCTTGTCCTGCCATGCGAAACGCTGCCGCGATTCGCGGGCGGGGACAAGATTTTTTTTTAGTCAGGCGGGCGCTGGCGTGTTTTGAAAGCGGCGGATGAAGCGGCGATCTAGCCAGTCTTTTAACCAGAAGGCGAGCCGGCTGCGAAAGGAAAACGGGCCGCGGGTGAGAAGTCCGGTGCCGTCACCGAGGTTTAGGATGAGGAGGTAATTCTTTTGCGGTTTGAATTTTTGCAACCGCGCGCCGGTGAAAAAGGCGCGGAGGTTGTGATGCAGAATCGGAGCCTGGCGGACGGCGAAGACGCCGATCCGCGGCAGGCACTCGGAGCCGAAGCAGATGCAATCGCCGGCGCCGAAGATCTCGGGATGGGCAGTGCTTTGCAGGAATTCGTTCACGTGGAAGGAGCCATCCTGCGCGCAGCTCAACCCGGAAGCCCGGAGAAAGGCAGGGGCGCGAATCCCGATCGCGGAGACAAGAAGATCGAAGGGGATGGGCTCGGCGTTTTCCAGCCTAACGAGACCTTCCTCGACCCGGGCGGCGCGATGGCCGCAGAGGACGTGCACGCCGTGACGGCGGAGGAATCGGGTCAGGATGCCGCGAGCGCGGGGCGGCGCCTGGGTGAGAAGTTCGTCGTCACCGGAGACAAGTGTGACGCGGCTGCCGGGTGGACCTTTTTGCCGAAGAAGCCGGGCGATGTGCGCGGCCACTTCCGTGCCGGCGGCGCCTCCGCCCAGCATGACGATGCGAAGCGGACCGGTGGCCTGTGCGATCTGCTCGCGCAGGGTGAGTAGGTTCTTGATTGGCTTGACCGGGAGGCCGAACTGGGCGGCGCCGGGGACAGCATCGAGCGGGACT
>JBBSLZ010000276.1:0-4698 GCA_038233435.1 Chthoniobacterales bacterium | reverse complement strand
TGATACATAATCGAGTAAGCTTCATTGAAGCCCTCCGTCGTGATGACGTGCTCGTAGTAGATGCCTTCGTTCTTGTAGCCCGGTCCCGCGCCATTGCGGTGAAACCAGACGTGATGTTTCCGCGGGATTTCCCCGAGTTTTTGATATTGCGGCATAGCGTTCCCCTTCTCCCTTTACAGATTCCCGCGCGCGTCCTGCTCTTTCTCAAGCGCTTCGAAGAGCGCCTTGAAGTTGCCTTTCCCGAAACTCTTCGCGCCTTTGCGCTGAATGATCTCGAAAAACAGGGTCGGTCGATCTTCCACCGGCTTGGTGAAGATCTGGAGCAGGTAACCTTCTTCGTCGCGATCAATCAAAATCCCGAGTTCCTGGAGCGGCTTGAGGTCTTCATCGATCTTCCCCACCCGATCGAGCACCGTCTCGTAATAGCTCGCCGGAATCTTGAGAAACTCGACCCCGCGATTTTGCAAATCGGTGACTGTCTTGACGATATCCCCCGTGGCCAGCGCGCAATGCTGCACGCCTTCGCCATCGTAGAAGTCGAGATATTCCTCCACCTGCGATTTCTTTTTGCCCTCGGCCGGCTCGTTGATCGGGAATTTCACAAAGCCGTTCCCATTGCTCATCACCTTGCTCATGAGCGCGGAGTATTCGGTCGAGATGTCCTTGTCGTCGAAGGTCAGGATGTTCCGGAACCCCATCACGTCCTCATAAAATTTCACCCAGGGATTCATCTGATTCCAATCCACATTGCCGACACAATGATCGACGTAGAGCAGCCCGCTCTCCGGCGGATTGTAAGTCGACTCCCACTTCCGGAAGCCCGGCATGAAGACGCCGTTGTAATCGCCGCGCTCGATAAAGAGATGCACCGTCTCGCCGTAAGTATGGATGCCGCTCATGACCACCCGCCCGTCGTCATCCGAAAGCACCGTCGGCTCCATGTAACTTTTGCCGCCGCGCTTCGTCGTCTCTTCCCAAGCCTTGGTCGCATTTTCCACTTTCAGCGCGAGCACTTTGACGCCATCACCATGCTTGGCCACGTGGTCCGCAATCGGGTTCCCTTTCCGCAGCGCGGTGGTCAACATCAAGGTCAGCTTATTCTGCCGAATCACATAGCTGACGCGATCCTTCACGCCCGTCTCCGGCCCGGCATACGCCAGGCTTTGAAAGCCAAATGCCGTTTTGTAAAAATGCGCCGCCTGCTTCGCATTCCCGACGTAAAACTCGACGTAATCGGTTCCGTGCAACGGCAGAAAATCCTGTTCCGGCTCGTGCTCGGCTTTCATCCGATCGGCGACGGTGGTTTTCGTCTCTGGCTCAGCAATGGTATTACTCATAAAGATTTCCTTTTCCCGTGGAGGCTTGAACGAGCCGGCATTGGCGCGCCCCGTGAATATAGGTTCGGCCCTCTGCCCCCGCAAGGATGTGCGTGACGCTGGGTCCGTGGACAGATGGACGAATACGGCAAAGCAGGCGGGATGCAGCGAGATGCCTATGAAGGCGGCGCCCGCCGGGTGAACAATGACCTGAAAGTGAACTAGGCCGCGGCGAGCCGCCACCTGGATGAGGCGAAGCCGAGGGTGGCCCAGTCCGACTCGAAGTTTCCGAACGCCGCGGGACGCCAAGCTCGCCGAGGCAGCGATGATTCCGGCGATAGGAGCGATGGCGGAAGAAACAATGCAGATGCGATGAACGAGCCGTGGCCGGCTTCCTCACGCGGGGGGCGGAGACGCCTGAACGTCTTGCTCAACGAGTGCGCCGTTCAAACCCGTCGATTGACGCACCGCACATGTTTGTATAATCGTGGTGCATGAAAATCATTCCCTCGCGTGATCTGGTGGCCAGCCCGGCGAAGGTCTGGAAACTTCTCGCGGCCGAGGGAAGCGTCGTGATCACGAAGGATGGCAAGCCACGCGGCATTTTGCTTCCCACGAGTGATCTTACTTTGGTGGAGGATCTGCAGGACCAAATCCGCGCCCGGGCACGCCGGGCCGTGAGCGAACTTCGCCGGCAGGCGGCCAAGCGTGGCGTGGATAATTTGAGCGCGGGGGAGATCGAGGCGGAGATCGGGGCGGTCCGCCGTGGCCGCTCACGGTGAGAGCTCCTCCGAGCTGGGTCCTCGATACCAACGTCCTGGTTTCCGGATTGCTCAATGCGCACGGATTCCCCGGGCGGTTGGTGGACGCGGTGTTGTCGGGGACGCTCAGGATGACCTACGATGACCGGATCGAGCGCGAGTATCGGGAGGTACTGGCCCGTCCGAAATTTGGATTCTCGGCGCGGCTGCGCGGAGCATTGTTGCTGGAACTGAGAAATCAGGATGCGGTGGCCGCCGCGATCTGGCTGGGACAAGGAAAACTTCCCGACCCGGCCGACCTGCCTTTCCTGGAGGTCGCGCGGTATGCCACCGATCGCATTCTCGTCACGGGCAACACGAGACATTATCCGGCCGCATCTCGCGGTGACATTCAGATCGTTTCACCCGCGCAGGCGTGGGAGCGACTGGCCGCGATTTGAGCACCAGTCTCTTGACCTGCGCCCGGCGACCTGGGCTCCAGGCTAATGCGCCGCCGAGAAACTCCGTTTCGTCCGCCGCCATGCGAAGGGAAACAGAGTTTCCATGACAGTGGCATTCCCAAAGAACGAGGGGCAAACGTGAATCGGCGAAAGGCCTTTCCCCATTCGCGTTCATTCGCGTCTATTCGCGGTTCTAATTTCGAATCCTAGAACGCGAATCCGAAACTGAAGTGGAACGCGCCAAAAGCTTCGCCCGGACGCCGATTGGGGTTGACCCCGTAATCGATCCGGAGCGGGCCGACTGGAAGCGCATAACGCAATCCCAATCCCACGCCGAAGCGCAGATTATCCAGGCTCGCATCCTCCGCGCGCGGGAGCAGATTGCCCGCGTCGCCGAAGACCGCGAGCTTGAGTTCGCCGTAGATCGGGAAGGTGTATTCGACGTTGAAGACGGTGAAGAACTCGCCGCCGATCGGGTCGCCGTTGCTCATCGGCCCCAGATCGCGCTCGGCAAAACTGCGCACGCTGGTGCCGCCGCCATTGAAGAACCGCTCGTCGATCGGTATCCCGCCGCCGTTCAATCCCTGCACCACGCCGGCTCGCGCGCCGACCGCAAAAAGCGAGCGCCGGAACCAGCGCTCCCAGCCGCTCTCTTCTTCATCCCGCGCGCTCGGGTTCACATTCACCACCTGTTTTTCCTTCGCGAAAGGCAGGTAATAACTGACCCGCCCGGTGGCGCGGACCAGCTCCACCTGGCTGCCCAGCGCGCTTCCCGCGTAATCGAAGGTGTTGTCGAAAACGAAACCGCGCGGGTCGGCCAGCGGGCTCTTGCGCAGATCGAGCGTCTGCGCGTACCCGATCGTGTTGATGAGATAGTTAGTGCGACCGAGAAAAACGGGATCGATCCCCTTCTCGGTCACGTCCACTTTCCGCGCGCCCAAGACGGCGGTGAGTTTATATTGCTTCGTAAACTGGCGCTCCAATTCCGCCCGGCCGCCGTATTCGAACTTCGTGTAGCCGTCGAATTCGAAGTTCGTCCCGAAGACGCGCAGCCGGAGCCGGTAGTCGGTATCGAGAAAATAAGGATCCTCGAAAACGATCTCGCCCGTGTAGCTACGGCCCGAGTATTCCACCGAAGTGCCCAGCGAGCGGCCAGTGCCGAAAATGTTTCGATCCGTATAGGAGGCGCCGATGATGAAACCGAGGAACGTTCCGTAGCCGCCCGAGAATCCGAACTCCTTCGCCTTCGCCTCCTCGGCCGAGATTTGCAGGTGGAGCTGGTTCCCCTGGAACGGCTCGGGCTGAATTTTGAGAATGTTGAAGAGGCCGGTCTTCAACAGGTCGCGGAAGGTCTCATCCACGAGGGCGGGGTTATATTTTCGGCCGCTTAATTTGTTAAAGCGTTTCGTGACAAAGCTCGGCCGCAACCGCTTCAGCCCGGTTACACTGGATCCGTCGAAATAATAAATCGGCCCCGGCGCGATCGTCACCCGCACCGGCACGCGCCCGCCCCGGGCCGCGGTCGGCTCACCCAGCGCATCCACTTTCACCGCGTAATACCCGCGCTTCTTGAAGAACGCTTCCAGCCGCCGTGGAATGTCCGCCAGCCGGCCATCGGTATAGGGTTCCTGGAGCAAGCCGGCCATCTCCTGGCGCAGTTCCTCCGCGGCGAAGATCGGCTGCCCGCCAAAGCGGATATCGCCGAAGAAATATTGCTGTCCCTCGGAGATCGCGATCCGCACATCCACCTGCGCGCCGCCGGCGAGGAAGCGATATTGCGGCTCTTGCACCGTCACATTGAGAAAGCCCTCCGAAATATAAAGACGGCGCACCAGATCCGCGCCCTCGGTCAGATCATCGCGCACAAACGGAAGCGGCCCGGCCACGGCGTTCGAATGCTCGCGCGTCGGACCGGCCACGAACTCGAAAAGCTTGTCGCTTGCGATGTGCTGGTTTCCGGCAAAGGCCACCTCGTTCAACGTGATGCGCACGCCTTCGTCGATCTCGAGCCGGAGCCGGTTGCCTGAGATCGAATAACTGACGCTCGCCTTTTCGTAGCCGCGCTTGCGATAGAAAAGCTCGAGCAGGAACGCGGTGTCATCCGCGCGCGCCGCAGTCAGCCCCAACTCCGCGATCGAGGTGAGCTGCTCTTTCAAGCGGGAACGCAGCTCCTCTTCTTTG
>JBBSLZ010000275.1:0-4704 GCA_038233435.1 Chthoniobacterales bacterium | reverse complement strand
GGATTGCTCCCGCGCACCGGGACGTTATTCTTTTCGCTGCCATGAAGGGTTGGTTTTCTTTTCATAATTCGGGTGTGCCCTGTCGGCTCACTCCTTGCAACCCTTCATGGCATCTAACCACTGGCCGGCGTACGCCCAAGTTTCTCATGACTCAAACCTCACATCCTGCAGCCACGCGCGCCCTCGCCCGCCGTCGCTGATCTTGTGTCTCGTTAGGGCCTTGTGCCTAAGCAGAAAGGAACTTAAATGAATTTATGAAACTTGCATTAACGCTCGCTTCGAGCATGACCTTGACAGTGGCGTGCCTGTCCGTACAGGCTCAGCGCGTAGCGCAAGCTGCCTTGCCGAAGCCGGCTGCTATAAATGTTCGGGTCCGCCAGGCCATGACCGATACGGACTCAAAGGGGCTGGCTATAGCGGTGATCGATGACGGTAAGGTGGTCTATGTTCACGCCTTCGGCGTCCGCAATGCCAAGGGCGATCCGCTACAAACCGACACCATTATGTACGGGGCTTCACTGACCAAGACGATCATGGCGTATTTGACCCTACAGCTTGTCGACGCCGGCAAGCTGGCGCTCGACACGCCTCTGGCCGATGATTTGGAACAGCCTCTGCCGAGCTACGGCCCTGATCCGGTCTTCCCCGACAAATACGGCTCTTACACGGATTTGGCGAGTGACGAACGCTGGCGCAAGATCACGCCGCGAATGGTCCTGAGCCATTCGACCGGATTCGGCAATTTCGGTTTTCTTGAGCCTGATGGGAAGCTGCGCATCCACAGCGATCCCGGCACGCGCTACGCCTATTCCGGCGAGGGTTTTATCCTGCTTCAATTCGCCATTGAATACGGCAGGAAGGGGAAGGGATTGGGTCTCGACGTTGGAGACCTGGCGCAGCGGCATGTTTTCGGCCCCCTGGGCATGGCCCGCACCAGCCTGGTATGGCGCAAGGATTTCGCCGGCAATCTGGCGGACGGTTGGAATGACAAGGGAAAAATCGAAGAGCACGATGAGAGATCCAAGGTGCGAGTCGCCGGGTCGATGGATACGACCATCACCGATCTGGCCAAGTTCGCGGCGGCCTTGGTGAGCGGTCGGGGCCTCTCGTCCGCGTCGCGCGCCGAAATGGTCAAGCCGCAACTGCACATCACCACGAAGACACAATTTCCGACTTCCCAGCCGGAACTGCCCGCGAGCTTGCAGCGGAAGGATCTCCATGCCGGGTTGGGCGTGGTGGTTTTCGACGGACCTCAAGGCCCCGGCTTCTATAAAGGCGGCCACAATAGCACGACCGCAAATACCCTGGTCTGCATCGAGGCGGGTCGGCGCTGTGTGGTGACTCTCTCGAACGACGTCCGTTCCGAAGCCAGCTTTGCGGAATTGATTGAGTTCATCCTTGGCGACACAGGCGTGCCTTACGACTGGGAGTATGGCGACCAAGCCGGCAAGTCGTGATTGCGGAGTGGGAGTCTCCTGCTACACGATCGCCATCGTGCAGACCGTATTATGCTGCGACACCGACTGAGGCGTGCTCGATTTCCTCAGGCGCATTTGGGTTGATCCAGCAAGTGTGTTTTTACAGATGGGTCTCGAAATGCCGCCTAACTAACCACGCGCGCTGCAAGCGAACAGCGGCGGGCCTCGTGGCCGCCGCCGCTGAGCTTCGGTCGATCTTGGGAACGCTTCCTCTTCCGCTGGCTCGTGGTTGTTGGTGTTTCCGCGGCTCTTACACCTATCCGCGTTGGGGACCGGGGCCAAAGCTTGCTATCCACACCGCCGCCGCCCGTTTCTTTGCTCCTTCCCGATCAGAAATGGGAGCGTCACCGAGAAGCGCCCGTTTTCTAGCCGCAGAATTGCGCGATCACTTCCGGATACAGCTCCCGTTCTGCGAGCTGGATGCGGGCGTGCAAGCTTTCCGGCGAGTCGTCAGGTAAAATCGCCACCTCGCGTTGCGCGACGATCTCGCCGGTGTCCACTCCTTCATCGACGTAGTGCACGGTGCAACCCGTTACAGATTCACCTGCCTCCCAAGCCTGCCGCCAAGCTTCCAGGCCGGGGAACTTAGGGAGGAGGGACGGATGAAGGTTGAGAACGCGATGCGGGAAGGCGCTCAGCGTGGGCGTCTTCAAGATCCGCATGAAACCCGCCAGCACCACCAGCTCGACGGAAGCTTCCTTTAGCATCCCGACCAAGGCCTCCTCGGCTTCGGGCTCCAGTTTTGTCCGGAACTTTCCCGGTGGCAGAAAAGCATTCGGGACGCCGAACTCCTGCGCCACCTCGAGGATGCCCGCATCGAACACATCCGCGATCACGATACGCGCCTCCGCCGCGAGCGAGCCATCCCGGATGCACTCCAGAATGGCGCGGCCGTTACTCCCTTTTCCGGAGCCTAAGATGCCGATGCGGAGCGCTGCCATGTCTATTCGGAATTCATCCGCTTGATCAAGCCACTGGTCGAATACCCCGGCTCGAAACGGATGATCCGGGTCTCGGCGCCGGCTTCGGCCAAGGCAGCACGCTCCTCCGCGTCGAGTGTTTCCGGGCGGTAATCGCCGCCCTTCACGTAAATGGCTGGGCGCACCTGCGCGAGAAACTGCGTCGCACGCACCTCGGGAAAAATGGCCAAGTAATCCACGCAACCCAACGCCGCCAGCACCTCCGCGCGAGCCAGCTCGGAGTTCAACGGCCGCCCTTCGCCCTTCAGCGCCCGGACCGAATCGTCCCCATTCACCCCCACGGCGAGCGCATCGCCCAGGGCGCGCGCCGTCTGCCGGTAGCGCACGTGCCCGAGGTGGAGCAGATCGAAGCAACCATTCGTCACCACCAGACGCCGCCCCGCGCCGCGCATCTCCGCAGAGATCTGCGATAGCTCTGGAATGCTGACCACTTTCGATCTCATACCGCCGGACCGGCCAGAAACTGGAGCGCGCGCGGCATGATCTCGAAGGTGGCGGGATCGTTTCCGATCAGCTCGCCGTCCACGTTAAACCACATTCCTGGATCGGACTTCACCGCCACCTTCGCCGCCCGCCGGAAGATGACGCCTTCGCTGTCTAAATGTTTTCCCACCGCCATTTGCGCGGCCACCAGGGCCAGGTCCACCGCCGGGTTCTTCGGCACCAGGATAATGTCGAGCAGGCCATCATCGATCGACGCCTCCGGAGCGATCAACGTCCCGCTGGCCACGAAACGCCCGTTCGCGATCACCACATTATAAAGATCGAGCGCGAGCGTGCTGGCGTCGTCCAGCGTCACCTCTGCGCAATAAGCCCGCAGCTCCGGGAGCGCCTCTGCTGCCGAGCGCAGATACGCCAGCGGGCCCCAGCTTTGCTTGATCTCTGGGGTGAGCTTTTCATTCACCGTCCCGCTGAAACCGCCGGCGGAGACATTCACAAAATAGCGGACCTCATCCGAAGTCACCCGCACCAGATCGATCGGGCGCACCGGTGCTTTCGATAGAAAATCGACGCACTCCTCGGTCGACTTCGGCAGATCCAGCATCTTCGCGAAATCGTTCCCGGTCCCGAGCGGGATCAACCCCAGCCGCACTCGCGCCACGTCCGCGGCGATGCCATTGAGCACCTCATTCAGGGTCCCATCGCCGCCCGCCGCGATCACCACCTCGCAGCCCGCCGCCACCGCTTCCTGCGCGAAGCGCTTGCCGTCCCCCTCCTTCTCCGTGAATCGAATCTCCGCCCCCGGGTAACGCTCCAATTGGACGCGGATCGTGTGCCGATCGTCCACGCTTCCGGCGCCGGGATTGCAGATAATGATGGCCTTCTTGCTCATGCCGCGCCGCAGCGCGCGCAGAACCTCGCAGCAGCGCGCCCAAGGGCAACGGGAATGCTCCCGGCACGTCCATTTTCACTCTGGCGATCAAGGGCGAATCCGTTAAGTTCCCCGCGCTCATGGGTTCCAATCTTCCTTCCGATTTTCCCGCTCGCGCCACGGGTGATGATCCGGATGCGTATCGCGTCTCCGTCGAGCCTGTCATCCCCGGAAGGACTGGCGCCCCCCGCGCTCAAGCCGACGACGAACTCGATCCTCCGCGCTCCTACGGGCTGGAAACGCTCTGGCTCATGCCGCGCGATCCACACAGCCTGTTTGCCTTTTGGGATATCGATTGGCAAATCGCCTTTGGAGAAGAAACGCCGCGCGCTCGCACCGTGCAGTTACGCCTCCTGAAGGAAGACGGCTCCGAGCATCTGATCATGGCGGTGGAACCGATGGCCGGCCACTGCACTCTCCAGGTCGAGAAAGCCGACACCGCCTACCGCGCGGAAATCGGCTACCGCGATGACGCCGGCGATTGGCAGAGCGTGAGCGTATCCGAGGCGATTTCGGTTCCACCCGAGCAGGGCGGCGCCGCGCTACCGGGCGCGTTTGCCACCATCCCGTTGCACCTGAGCTTCCAGCGGAGGCTGGACGCGGCCCGCTCCCAGCCGGCGGAGAACCAATCGTTAACCGAAACCCTCTCAGCGCTGCGCCAGCGTGTGGCTGCCTCGACGGAGAAAGCGCAGTTCACCGCGCAACAAACGGAGATCGTGCGCGAGATCGAAGAAGCGGCTGCGCTCCAGCCACCCCCGGCGGAGAGCGCCGCGAGTGCGCCCGACCTGTGGGAGCACGATCGCCTGGAGCGGATTTTCGGCTTCGGGAATTCTAGTTTGAGCGAAGGCTTCGGCGGCAGCAGCCGCAGGTAGGG
>JBBSLZ010000274.1:0-4731 GCA_038233435.1 Chthoniobacterales bacterium | reverse complement strand
TATACCCTCTCCGGAGTGGGGCCGGTCTCCTTTGCTCCGGGGAAAATCCTCGCGCGGGCCGAGAACACCTTGCGCAAATTCGATTTTGTCGGCTTCTACGAGCAGCTCACAGAAGACCTCCGATACCTGAGCGAAATGTGCGGCTGGGATCCGACAATTCCCCTCCCCGCCGCCAATGTGACCCCCGGCCGAAAGAAGCGCGAAGACCTCGACCCAGAGACAATCGCCCTGATCGAAGAGCTGAACCGTGATGACCTCACTCTCTACGAGTTTGCAAAAGCGTTGCCCCGGAAGACCGAACACCCGACTTGCGTGGAACGGAGCGACGGTTCCGTGGGGCCGTCTCCCCCTTTCGCGGCACCGGACGAACATGGAACAAGAGAAATCATGATCGAGAGCGTGACTGTTCGCGGGCGAGGTTCCGGGAGCGACGTCTTGGAACAAGGGGACCTCCTGGAGATTGACATCCGGGGCGAAAGCACAATCGCTTGCCCCGAGTTTGTGGCCGGAATTCGAATCAGCGACCCGAATGGGGGCGAGGTTTATGGGATTAACACTCTGCTACTCGATGGAGCGTTGGTCATCGGCCGAGGCCAGTTCTCTCTCCTCTTCACCTGCGAAACGCGCCTCGCGCCCTCCCTTTATTACTTGACCGTCGCCTTTCACGCCGTTGACGGCCGGAATTTTCACTGGATGGAAAATTATTTTACTTTCGTTTGCGTTGCCCGTTCGAATGCAAACTTTTCGGGTCGGCTGGACCTAAAGGCGAAGTTCGAGGCAACGCTCCCGCGGCCTGCACCTAATTCGCCCCCTGGCGCCAAACGGCTCATCTAATCACATGGCAAAATCATGAAAAGGCGCGTCGCGTTTGTCGTCCAGCGGTGCGGGGCGGAGGTGAACGGCGGGGCCGAAGCGCACTGCCTTCAAGTGGCGCAACACATGTCGCGCCATTGGCAAACGGAGGTCCTCACCACCTGTGCCCTCGATTACATGACGTGGGAAAACGCGTATCCGCCCGGTTCGGAAGAGATCGGAGGCACGATCATCCGCCGCTTTCCCGTCGACACTTCTCGCGACGTCCCTCGATTCAACCGCCTCTCGGAGGAACTGCGCGAACGTCAGGCCTCAGCGTCCCTCGCCCAGCAGGAAGAATGGATGCGCGCGCAGGGTCCGATGAGTGCGGGGTTGCTCGACTATCTCGTCCAGCATCGCGACGAATACGACGCTTTCATTTTTTTCGGCTACCTTTACGCGACGACTTACTTCGGGCTTCCGCTCGTGGCAGAGCGCGCTTTTCTGGCGCCCCTGGCCCACGATGAATGGACTCTCTGCTTCTCAATGTGGGATGAATTTTTTAAACGCACACCTCGCTTCATCTTCAACACCTCTTTCGAACAGGACTTCCTGCGCCGCCGTTTTCCTCTTCTCAACTTGCCTGGTCCGGTCGTCGGCGTGGGCATTGATGCGCCGTCTGCCCCGGACGCCGAACGCTTCAGGAGTCGCTATCGTCTGGAGAGCGCCTTCCTCCTTTACGTGGGACGAATTGATGAGTCGAAGGGCTGCGGATGGCTCCTCGATCACTTCAGACATGCGCGGGCCGCCAGCACGATCGACACCAAACTTATTCTTATTGGGTCCGAAGTGATGCCGATCCCTTTTCACGACGATGTTATCCACCTGGGCTTTGTCGATGAGACGGAAAAATGGGACGCCCTTGCGGCTTGCGAATGGCTCGTCATACCGTCGCCGCACGAGAGTCTGTCGATGGTTCTTCTGGAAGCGTGGGCGGTTGGACGCCCCGCGATTGTGACGGCAGGCGCCGAAGTCTTGATCGGGCAATGCAAAAGGGCACACGGCGGATTGTGGTATCGCAACTGGGAGGAGCTTGAAGCCATTCTCCGCGCGATAGATGAACCCACGAGGGCCCTCCTCGGACGGCAGGGGCAGAAATATGTCGCCAGCGCCTATTCATGGGACCGCGTGGAACGTGATTATCTCAATTTACTCCCTGCCTCTAGTTCGAACGACAAGGGCCTGAGTCCGACTCTCGCCTGATGTCTTGGAGACGGGTCTTCATGCGCGTGCCCGCGGCCTCCAATGAGAGCTTGGCCGACAGTTCCACTTGGGCGCGTTTGGCGCGGGCTAAGGCTGACTCGCGATGGCAAAACATTTCCTGCATCAACGCGGCCGCATGCTCCTCGGATGGGTCCGCCCATCTATTATCAGCCTTATAGATGGACCCGCTTTTCGCGATCGAAATCATTGTGTAATCGACCAAGGAACTGTTGTCTCTATTCATAAATGCGAGATTTCCGGAGTAGTTAGTCGCGATCACAGGTTTCCCCAGTAGCATCGCTTCTGCCAGGCCGAGGCCGAACCCTTCGGATCGATGGAGAGACACAAAGCAATCACACTCGGCAACGTATCCGTAGGCGCGTTCCCGCGAGACGAGTTCATCGATCAATATGATGTTCTGTTCCCGAGCCGCTGCCGACTGCAACCGCGCCCAGCTGGCCGGGTCCGCACCAGCTCGTGTCGTCTTAATCAGCAGGGCCGCCCCTGGGTCGCGCCCGGGAAAAGCGAGTTTGAATGCGCGGATCAGGCCGAGAGGATTCTTCCGCTCCATCTCGCTGCACATGTCGAACATGAAGAAAAACAAGAAGTCATCCTTGGCGAGGCCAAGGTCGGCCCTTGAGATTCTTTCGACGGGGCCCGCCGAGACCGCCGGCAACATTTCAAAGACCGGCTGTGGCATCGTTGCCCGCATGGCTGCCGCCACGAAGGGAGTGGGCGCCCAGATCTCATCGGCTAAGCTGGCAAGCTCCTTCCATTCGGCGGGAACCCTTTCTAATTCCCAATACCAAGAGGCAATGCGATACACGTGGTCACGTGGATGCAAACCGGCTCGGCGATAGCACTGCGCAAAATGGGGCACAGGCGCGATCGCAAACAAGCTAACTGGGAAAATTTCGAGTCCAAGCCAGGCAGTGCGGTGGCCGAGGTCCGTTCGGACACCGGCGGGCACGTCACGGCACGAAGTGAGGATGCCCACGGATTCCAAAGCGGCTTTGGCCGACAAGGCGGCTTGCTGAAGACCCGATGGATAACAAAAATGTGCCAGTATATTTGCTCCAGACTGATCCGAATGGAAACACCTTTCCGGCAAACGGTTCACCGTCCGAAATGGACGATACTTCGGAAACTTTGTCCGCAGCCATTTGAGAATTTTGCCTTGATTCGACGGCGATAGCGCGCTTGGAAACTGTTTCTGCCATTCGGGGCAGATAAGATAAGTCTCTGCTATTCCCCTCGCCAGTTGTTCCGCGGTTTCATGCAGAAACCAAAGGATCGCCTCATCAGAAAACCCGTGGTTTATCGCGCCTTTGTCAAACAACCACTTTACGAATTTCTTTTGCCCAACGGGCAAGAGAGCAAGCGGAAAGCGCGCCTGGAGTTCGACAGCGTGTAAGTAATGCTGGCGAATCTGTTCCCCAGAATTCGCTCGCAAGGCAGCGGCGAGGTTCGCGATGTTAGCTTGGGAAACCCCGTGTGCAGCCGCTCCCCCCGCCAGGAGCCATTCCCGGTATTGTTCTCCTGTCAGCGCGTGCGGAAATTTCCGCCGGAGATTTGAGCTTGTGCGGAGCAGACCCAGAATCAAGCGCGGCGCCGTTTTGAGGTCGGCGGCGTCTGCAATCGACCAATCTCCGAGGCGACGGCCGCTCGCGCCCTCGGCTGCGGCCATCGTCGGCTGATGATAGATGTCGAACAAATCAGATTGCGCTTCGGAAGAAGAGTTCCCGCGATTCCGGAATATCGAGCGCCATTTCATCGAATTCGCGACTAGCTTTCGATGATTCTATCGAGAGGACAAGGCCGCTGGTTCGCCGCCCTTGACACGGATTTGCCGACCCTTACGATAAATGGACGCTGCGGCGCCCTACTTGTGAGCAACATCGCCGCCTTTCATCGCTCCTCTGTCGGCCGGAAAATGATCGTGGCGGTGACTGGAGTGATCCTGATCCTCTTTGTCATCGGCCATCTCCTCGGCAATCTCCAGATTTTCCTCGGGCCGGCCTGGATCAACGATTACGCGGAGCATCTGCGCGAGTTGGGCTTCTTCCTCTGGATCATCCGCGGCGCGCTTCTCATCGTCGTGCTCCTGCATTTTTATTACACCATCCGGCTCGCGATCGAGAACCGCCGCGCCCGGCCCGGGCGTTACCGGCGCAAGGACACCGTGAAAGCGACTTTTGCATCCCGCAGCATGGTCCTGAGCGGATTGATTCTCGTGGCGTTCATCATTTACCACCTGCTCCACTTCTCCGTGCGCACGACCGATGCCCGTTTCACCACCCTGCCGATGGATCCGCTCGGACATTACGACGTCTACTCAATGATGATCCTCGGCTTCCAAAGCCCGCTCGTCTCCGGCTTTTACATCCTCGCCATGTTCCTCCTCTCCCTCCACTTGAGCCACGGCTCCTCCAGTTTTTTCCAGTCGTTAGGCCTGAACAACCAGAAGCTCACGCCGCGTCTCGCTTTCGCCGGCCGGGTCTTCGCCTGGCTGCTTTTCGTCGGCTACAGCTCGATCCCCGCCGCCGTTTTCTTCGGCTGGGTGAAATTGCGGAGCCACTCATGATCGGCTCGCTCGATTCCCGCGCGCCGGACGGCCCGTTGCCCGAGAAATGGCGTCGGCACCAGAACAATTCCCGGCTGGTCGCGCCAAATAAT
>JBBSLZ010000273.1:0-4734 GCA_038233435.1 Chthoniobacterales bacterium | reverse complement strand
ATATTTGCCGAGGCCGTCGTGCGTCATCCCGCGGTGCACTTTCACGCCCAGCTTCGGCACGTCGGAAAATTTGATGGTGTTATTCGGTTCGGCGAAAACCGCTTCGCCCAGATCGCGCCCCACCTTGGTGTTCGCGATATCGAAAGCGGCGGAAAACTCGATGTCCCGAACATGATAGCCGCCCAAGTCCACATGCATGAGACCGGGGACAAAGTCGCCCTCGTTCGCGTTGCGATAGAATTCAACGCCCTGGACGAGTGAGGAGGCGCAATTGCCTACCCCGATAATGCCGACGCGGATTTTGTTTTTCATTTTTGTCACTCCATTTTCACACGCACAGGACGAAATGGTCGTTCGCCTTTGGCGCGGCTTCGCGCGCGCTACTTTGGGGCATAAACCGGGAAATCTCCACCATATCTTGACGAGTCCCGACCGGAGAGACGGAGGGCGGTTGCCTTCCGGGTGACGGGCGAACCTCGCTTGACAGGTGGTTTATGGTGGCAACCAGCAAGATTTGAGACGCTTTCAACGCCTCGCCTGGACTTACCCCTCGGAGGGCGGAACGGCGGAGCGCTAAGACGCCTAAGCCTCTGCGCCAGAATGTTTTGCGGCCACCCGTAAAATGTTTGAACGAAAGGAGAGCAAGACGTGTCTTTGATTGCGGATACTTAACTTGGTTAAATACTTTTGATTTTGGCGGGGATGTGCAACCTGCCTGCGGTCGAGATACGTAGATACAGGAACGCGATACCCCGCCCCCTATGCCCCTTACATGAAGAGTTTTATGGCTGCTGAAGATAGTGATACTGGAATAAAAATTTACCTGCGCGAAATCGGGCAAATCCCGCTTTTGACCCCCGATCAGGAGATCGAGCTCGCGGCGAAGATCAAAAAAGGCGACCGCGAAGCGCGCGCCCTCATGATCCGCTCGAACTTGCGTCTCGTGGTCAAGATTGCGCACGATTACGCCAACCTCGGTCTGCCTCTGCTGGACCTGATCTCGGAAGGCAATATCGGATTAATGAAGGCCGTCGAGCGTTTCGACCCTGCGAAGGGCGGAAAGCTCAGCACCTATGCCGCTTGGTGGATCAAGCAATCGATCAAGCGCGCCCTGGCCAATCAATCGAAGACCATCCGTCTCCCCGTCCATCTGGTCGACAAAATCTCGAAGATGCGCCGCGTCTCGCTCCAGATGAGCGAAGAGCTCGGCCGTGAACCGACCGATGACGAACTCGGCGAAGAGATCGGGATCGCGAGCGGAAAGGTTTCGCAGTTGAAGACGGTCTCGATCCGACCGGCCTCACTCGATGCTCCGATTAGCGACGACGACTCGACCGAGTTCGGCGAAATTGTGGGCGACGAAGATGCGCAAACGCCGTTCGAACTTCTGCGCGACAAAAACCTGCGCAACGAAGTCGGCGGACTGCTCGATGTGCTCGACGATCGCGAACGCAAGATCATCTTCTCGCGCTTCGGGCTCGATGGCGGCAAGCCGAAGACGCTCGAGGAAGTGGGCAAGAAATTCGGCGTCACCCGCGAGCGTATTCGTCAGCTTCAGAACATCGCGCTCTCGAAGCTGCGCCGCGCCTTGAGCAAGAAAGAGCGCCCGGTCGATGTGGAGCTCCCGGTCGAAGCGTAACCCTTAGCGACTAACAATTTGAAAGCGCGTGGGTGAGAAATCGTCCACGCGCTTTTTCTTTTCCGCGGATGTCGGCGTTTGCCATCGGGTTCGCCCCGCGATTGACTGCGAACGCACATGCACCCGAGTTCCTACGACAAGATGGCGGCGTTCCGCTCCGAGTATCTCAGCGGCCGGAAAGAAGAGCCGCTTCGCATCATCGATCTTGGCAGCCAGGACATTAACGGCTCCTATCGTCCGCTCTTCGCCGAGCCGGCCTGGCAATACTTCGGAGTCGACATGGCGGCCGGACAGAACGTCGACCTCGTCCTGCAGGATCCGTATCGATGGGACGAGATCGCGCCCGATTCGATCGACGTCCTCGTCTCCGGCCAGACCTTCGAGCACACCGAATACTTCTGGCTCACCATGGAACAAATCGCGCGGGCGTTAAAACCCGGCGGCCTCTGCTGCATCCTCGCGCCGTCCAGCGGACCCGAGCACCGCTACCCGGTCGATTGCTGGCGCGTCTATCCCGATGGGCTCCGGGCGGTCGCGCGCTACGCCGGCCTCGAAACCCTCCAGGCCACCACCCAATGGGAAGACCTCCCGCAATACGACAGCGAGAGCAACAAGTGGCACGACTCCACCCTGGTCGCGCGTAAACCGCTCCGTTAATCGATCATCGATTCCTGAACCGCGGCGCGCGTCTAGCCAGGCCTTGGGGGGAGGAATTGCGCGGTGAGAGACGCATGGTAGACTCGGTTCGTTGCACGATAAAAAAAAATATCGGGCCATTCTGCAAAGACTGCGGCGTCTCCCCGAATTCGACGAGCACGAAGCCATCCTCTTCGCGCGCAGCCTGGCCGCGACCCCCGATCAGCGCTGGGAGATGAATCGCAAGTTTCTTCACTCGCTCGGCTTTTCCACGCTCTCCGCGAAGCGGAAATTGATTTCCAGGTAGCGGGCATGAGTGCCGCCCTGCTGCAGGGCGTTCCCGCCACCACCCTCGATGCCGACCTCTGGATCGATCTGCCGGAACGGCAATACGTTAAGGTCTTGGCCGTCTGCCAAAAACTAGGCGCCACCACCTTGGCCCGGACCGTGGTCGCGCTCGACGACGACACGCTGGTCAACTTTCTCTATCGCCTGGACGGACTGGCCAGTTTTGCCATCGAACGTCGAGGCGCGGTGGAGTTGGACTGGATGGGGCAAATGGTGGCTGTGCTGCCGCTCGCTTCCATTATCAAAAGCAAACGGGCAGTAGCGCGCCCCAAAGACATCGCTCACCTTCCTCTCCTGGAAAAAGCCCTGCGCGCCCAACCGCCCGCCTTCCGGCGGCTGAATACCCCAGCGGGCTCTTCTTAATCCATCATCGATTCCTGGACCGCTGCCGCCTGCCCCCAGTCCATCCGCTCCGGTCCGCCTTTCGCCTGTCGGACTTGAATCGAATCCACTTGGGCGCCATCCGCGCGCAGATCGCTCACGATCACCAGATTATCGTTCGGCTGCGTCAACCGTTCTTCGCAGAGATACTTCGCCGCCGCGTCGATCGTCTGGTTCGGGTCGCCCGTGAATTCCAGCAAGATCGGATGCGTGCCCCAGCAGAGCGTCAGTTGCCGGCAAATATTTTCGTAGGGTGTAAAGGCGAAGATCGGCGCGCGTTCCGGCCGCATATTCGAGACATACCGCGCCATCGTCCCGTGCCGGGTAAACACGATCAGCTTCGCTTTCGGGAGTGAATTGGCCAGGAAGACGGCCGCCGCCACCGTCTTCTGCCGCGGATCACGCATCTCCGCTTCACTCGCAAATTCCGCTCCGCCGCTCCGCTCGATCCGTCGCGCCACCCGATCGAAAACCTCCACGCACTTCACCGGGTAACGCCCCATCGTCGTCTCCCCGCTCAGCATGATCGCGTCCGCCTGCTCGAAGACCGCGTTCGCCACATCCGTGATCTCCGCCCGCGTCGGCACCGGATTCTCGATCATCGATTCCAGCATGTGCGTGGCCACAATGACCGGTTTCCCGAAACGCAGACACTGCTTCACGATCCGCCGCTGGATGATCGGCAGCTCCTCCATCGGGCACTCGATCCCGAGATCGCCCCGCGCCACCATGATCGCATCCGCCGCGCCGATCATCGCATCGATGTCGCGCACGGCCGCTTGATCCTCGATCTTCGCCACCACCTGCGCCGTGCTGCCAAGCGTCCGCAAGTCTTGCCGAAGCTCCTCCACATCGCCAGCTTTGCGCGCGAAACTCAGCGCCACGAAGTCCACCTCCAGCTCCGCGCCCAGCCGCACATCGTCCAGATCCTTCGAGGTCAAGGGTGGCAAATTCACCCGCACGCCGGGGAGATTGATATGTCGCCGAGAACCGAGCGTGCCCGGAGTGAGGACTTTGCAACGAATGCGGTTGTGTCGTTTCTCCAGCACCAGCATTTGAATCACGCCGTTATCGACCAAGACGGTGTCGCCCGCGGCAATGTCGTCCACCAAACCGTCGTAGTTTACGTCCACCGAGTACGCCTCCTCGCTCTTCGCGCCCCGCACCGTGAACTCGAGAATGTCACCCGGCTTTAACTCCAGATTCGTCGCCAGATCGCCGGTCCGGATGGCCGGCCCTTGCGTATCCATCAGGATCGCCACCGGCCGCTCGATCTCCCCCGCGATCCGCCGGATCACCGGCACGATCGCGCGCACCCAATCGTGTTGCGCATGGCTCATATTAAGCCGGAAAACGTCCGCGCCCTGGCACATCAAAAGCCGGAGCGTCTCCGGCGTCTCGCTCGCCGGCCCGAGCGTGCAGATGATCTTCGTCTTGCGCATGCCGGAGGAAAGTAGCACACGCACAGGCCGCCACCGAAAACGCAGCTGTGCGAGATGATGGGTTGCGCAAAAGTCGCCCACCCGTTTCACTGCCCCCGCATGCGTTCGCCGGCCGCCTCTATTCCGCGGGCAAATTTACTGAACGCCGTCCTGCTCGGCGCCGGTCTCCTGCCCATCGTCCTCATGCTGGTCACCGTCCTCCGGACCTGGCTGCCCCTGCCTTATTGGGATGAATGGTCCACGCCGGCCGCAAACCTGGTCGACTGGTGCCAGGGTCATCTCACCTTT
>JBBSLZ010000272.1:0-4792 GCA_038233435.1 Chthoniobacterales bacterium | reverse complement strand
GAGGGCGAGACAGGAGTTCACGCGTCGGCCATTGATCAGCACCGTGCAGGCGCCGCACTGGCCGTGATCGCAGCCCTTTTTCGCTCCCGTGAGATCGAGATGCTCGCGCAGGGTGTCGAGCAACGTGGTGCGCGGATCGAGCGTGAGCGCTTTCTCGGCGCCATTGATTTTGAGGCGAACGGGGACCGCCCCCGCACCCGGCGCGGCGGCCGTGGCGGGCGCGGACTCGGGGAGCGTTCCCTGGGCGTTGGCCATCCGCAAAAAGGCAGGACCGAGGGTGATGGCCGCTCCTGTTCCCGCGACTTGTTTCAAAAACTTCCGGCGCGTGGCGGGGCTGCCAAAAATGAGGAGGTCATCGAGCGCTCGCGCCGTCTGCTCCGGGAGCGGATCGCGTGGCTTAAGAGGATCGGGTTCTTCCATACGATGCTTCGATAGTTACGATCCTCGGAGGCGCGGTGGATTCACCATACACCGCTGTGCGGCCCGCAGAAGGACGAGTTGCGTTCAGGCTGGGAATGGCGGCCGGGAGGCATATTAAATTTCGAGCGGAGTGGGGGAGGGCTCCGTTTCTTCGCTGGGCGTCCCCGCTTTTTGCGCCGGACCCTTGGTCGTCAGCACGAGTTGGTCCTCCGTCACGGCGAGCGTTTTCACGTTCTCCCAAAAGTCGTTCGAACGCGCGTTCTCGCGCCGTAAGTCTGTGAAGTAATCGTTCGTCTGTTCGTTAATGAAGGCGGCACCTGCGCTCCCCATTGCATCGACCGGGAACTCCCGGCCATTGGCCGTTAATGAACGCACCATTAGGTTGAAATTGCCGTCGTGGTAGATCAGGCCGAAGCGCGCGGTGCCATTCAGCCAGCGGTCGCGGATTTTTGGCAGATCGATCTCCCGCAGCGGGACGCTCAGGTCCAGGGTCATGACGGAACCGGCCAGCCCCACCCGCGCCTTCCCGCGCAGGTCCGCGAAGTCCGGATGGCGCGCGATGAGGGCATTCAGTTCCGCGGCGGTGAAAGCGACGCTGACTGATTGCTCGATCCGGGCCGCATCGCGGGCGCGGTTAAATTTATCGTTCGCGGCGGTGAAATCCGCGTCCGTGGTTTGGGTCTCGATCGGAAGCGGCTGGGCGGAGGTGTAGACATTGATCACCTTGCCGAAGCCCCAGATCGTGACGCCGAGGAGGAGAGCCAGTCCCACCAGGACGGCGACAAACATGGTCGTGCAGCCCATCGCGCAGCAGGCGCAGCCGCTCTTGCTCTTCGGGATTTGCGGCGGCGGAGCGGAGGAGGCAGGCGTGGACATGGCTTTCTTAATAACAGCCGCGCGCCACGTGAGGAAAGCACGTTTCTGCGCGCGTGCGCAGGACGGGCGGACCGCCGAGATGCGAAGTACGCTCGCTACGCCGCGTGCTCGGCGCGGCGCTGGCGGTCGAGGTAGACTTTGCAGATCCCTTTCATCCTGGTCAGGATGTAATAGGTGGTCTGGCTGCGCACGCGCACCAATTCCGCGCCGACGATGCGGGTGACGAAATCGCTGGGGAGATCGAGCACTGCCTGCGGCGGGACGCCGTCGAGGCCTTTGCAGAGGATGGCGGCCATGGCGCGAGTGAGCGTTTGCACTTCGGGGCCAAGAGTCATGCGGAAGTGCGCTTTGCCTTCGCCGTCCACTTGCAGATAGACGCCGACGGTGTCGGCGCACTCTTCGTCTTTGCGCACGTCTTCGAGTGCGAACTTCTCCTCGGCGCGTGGCTCCTGGTTCTTCGCGCTATCGGCGTAGGAGACGAGCGTCTCTCGGCGCTCCACTTCAGGGAGCATCTCGAAAAGGTTGATGATTTTATCGAGCTTCGGCGGGTACTGGTTCACCTCTTACTCCTAATCCTACTCTTAATCCTAATCCACCACTGGAAAGCGGGGATAGGAGTAAGATTAGGATTAGGAGTAGGAGGGGAAATCAGGTGCTGCGCTCGATCGGCATGCCGACGCGATTGCCCCACTCGGTCCAGGAGCCGTCGTAATTCCGCACGTTTTCGATCCCGAGCAGATACGTTAGGACAAACCAAGTGTGACTCGATCGTTCGCCGATGCGGCAATAAACGATGGTCGGTTTATCGGAGGCCACGCCGCAGCCTTCCAGATAGATTTTCGCGAGCTCGGCGGCGGATTTGAAGGTGCTGTCGTCATTCGCGGCCGTTTTCCAGGGGACGCTTTTGGCGCCGGGAATGTGACCGCCGCGCAGGACGCCTTCCTGCGGATACTCGGGCATGTGCGTGATCTCGCCTTTGAATTCTCCGGGCGAACGGACGTCGATGAGCGGTTTGCCGGCGGTGCTTTGGGCGCGGGCGTCGTCGGCGAAGGCGCGGATTTCGTTGTCGTGACGTTGCGCGGGGACGGGGTAATCGGTCGCGGCGTACTTCGGCACTTCACGCGTCAAGGTGCGGCCATCGGCTTTCCATTTATCGCGGCCGCCGTTCAGGATTTTCACCTTGGTGTGGCCGTAAAGGCGGAAGGCCCAGAGGGCGTAGGTGGCCCACCAGTTCGCTTTATCGCCGTAGAAAATACAGGTGGTCTCCGGGGTAATGCCGTGGCGGCTGCAAAGCTCGGCGAATTTGTCCGGGGTGATGTAATCGCGAATGAGCGAGTCCTGCAGATCGGAGCGCCAATCGATGTGGACGGCGCCGGGGATGTGGCCGCTGTCGTAGAGGAGGATGTCTTCGTTAGACTCGATAATGCGAATGCCTTCGTCCTGCAGATGTTCGGCGAGCCAATCGGCCTCCACAAGGGCTTCGGGATGCGCGTAGGAAGTGGGCTGACTGGTCATCTCCGACGTTCCGTCTCGCGCGGAGGAGTGGCAAGGGTTTAATGGTGGCCGGTGGCGCGGCGCGCGGTAGGACAGGCATCCTGGCTGTGGGAAAACCCGGGCATCTTGCCCGGGTTTTGGGTCCGGCGTGTTTGACTGGCCGACGCTTTGAAGCACCGGGCGAGACGCCCGGTGTCCGCACAGGCAGGATGCCTGTGCTACGTACGAGCGCGGCTGCGCTGCGGCTGGCTTTTATTAGCGCTACCGCCGCCGGCGGCCGTAGGAATAGCCGCCGTGGGTGCGACCGCCCCCGATGGCGCGCTTGCCGGTCCCAGTCACCGACTCCGGCTCGAAGAGCGCGGTGTAGAGATACGGAAAGCCTTCCAGTTTTAACCGCGGAATCTTGGCGCCGATGAAACGCTCGATCGCTTGCAGCGAGCCTAGTTCTTCGCCGTTCATGAGGGTAAAGGCGTCGCCGACTTTCTGCGCGCGACCGGTGCGTCCGATGCGATGGACGTAATCTTCGCTGTGCTCGGGCACGTCGTAGTTAATGACGTGACTGATCCCCGCGATGTCGATCCCGCGCGCGGCGATATCGGTCGCGACCATGATTTCGTATTTGCCGCTCTTGAAGCCTTCCAGCGCTTCCACGCGTTCGCGCTGGGTGCGGTTCGAGTGCAGTACGGCGACGGAATGTTTTCCCTGTTTTAGACGGACGGCGATTTTATCAGCGCCATGTTTGGTCCGGGAAAAAATGAGGGCGCTGTCGAAGTTAGTGCGTTCGAGCAGGGCCATGAGAAGATCGAATTTCTGCTCGGCCGCGACCGGATAAACGGCGTGGCTGACCGTCTCCGCAGGCGAACGCTGCGCGCCGATTTCGATTGTCTCCGGATTGCGCAGGACCCAAGCGGCGAGGCGCTCGATTTCCGGCGGGAGGGTGGCGGAGAAGAGGAGGGTCTGCCGATCGGTCGACATTTGCTCGACGATTCGGCGGACGTCGGGGAGGAAACCCATGTCGAGCATGCGATCGACTTCATCGAGGACGAGGACGTTGACCTGACGCATGTTCATGGCGCCTTGTTCGAGGAGATCGAGCAAACGGCCGGGGGTCGCGCAGACCACGTCCACCCCAGCGGCGGCTTCTTCTTTTTGCTTTCCGTAACCGACGCCGCCGTGCACGAGGGAGACGCGGATATCGGTGTAGCGTCCGTAATCGCGAAAGGCAGTCTCGACCTGGGCCGCGAGCTCGCGGGTGGGCTCGAGCACGAGGCAGCGGAAGGCGCCGTGTTCCGCGAGATTGGTCAGGATGGGAAGAGCGAAGGCGGCCGTCTTGCCGGTCCCGGTCTGCGCGGTCCCGATCAGGTCTTTGCCGGCGAGGACGATGGGGAACGCCCGGAGCTGGATCGGCGTGGGATCGGTGAACCCCATTGCCTGGGTACCCTGGACGACCTCGGGGGAGAGGCCAAAATCTTTAAATGACACCCGCCGAAGGTAATCCAGCCCGCGCGCGAGGCAACCGCTATGCCTAACAAATTGAAGTCAGCCAGAGCGTGAAGAGAATTTCTTGTCAGTGCGGGCAAAGGCGGGCAGTCTCGCGGCCGTTCCCACCCCTATGAGCGACCCCCAGACTTCTCTCCGCATTTTCGTTTTAGCGGATACACATGATCATCTACCCAATGCCCTCACCGCGCTGGCGCAAGGCGCGGATGAGATCTGGCATCTCGGCGATGTCTGTGCGCCGGACCTTTTGGAGACGCTCCGTGCGGTGGGCCCGCCCGTGACTTTGGTGCGGGGAAATTGCGATAGCGAAACGGATTGGCCGCTGACTGTGGACCTGGAACGAAATGGCGTGCGTTTTCGTCTGATGCACATCCCGCCGGAGCGGTCTCCGGAGGGAGTGGAGGTGCTTTTGCATGGGCACACTCACGTGCCGCGCGACGAAACGCGCGGCGGAGTGCGTTTTCTCAATCCGGGCTGCGTGACCCGGCCCAACCGGGGCGCG
>JBBSLZ010000271.1:0-4808 GCA_038233435.1 Chthoniobacterales bacterium | reverse complement strand
GGAATACAAGAAGGCGATGGAAGCGGAGTTGCCGGCGGACGTGCGGAGCGTGGTTTCCCAGCAATCGGCCGAGGTGAAGGCTGCGCATGATAAGGTCAAGGCGCTGCGTGACGCTCGGAAGTCGAGCTAAGAGGGAGCGCGAGGTTTTACTCGCGCGTTGAATTTGCAGGCGGATCGCGCGTAGGCGCGGTCCGCCTGTTTTCTTTGGTGTGGGACTGTTCGAAACGCGCTGACCCGTCTTCTCGAGCCGGCGCAGCACGGGCGAGGGATCTCGCCGACTGCGGCGGAGTCCATAAGGTCGAGGAAGTGGTCGTGGCGCCGCGCTGATGATTACGGTTATTAGAGTCAGGCGGCGAAACCCTTCGGCGAGATCGCTCGCCGTCTGGCGCGGCTCGGGATGACAGCACACGCCGCGCGCGCCATAGTGCGCAATGGTCAATATCTCGATCAGCTACGACGGCGAACTGCATTGCACTGCCACGCATGAGCCTTCGAAAAGCGAACTCGCGACCGATGCGCCGGTGGATAACAACGGGAAGGGCGAATCGTTTTCGCCGACTGATTTGGTGGCGACCGCGCTCGGCACCTGCATGTCGACCATTCTCGCGATGACGGCGGAGAAGAATGGGCTCGATGTGAAGGGGATGACGGTGAAAGTGAGCAAGGAGATGTCGAAGGACGCGCCGCGACGGATCGTGGGGTTGCCTTCGGAGGTGCACATCCCCCTGCGCGAGAGCACGCCGCAGCGAGAGATGCTGGAGAAGGCAGCGCTGAATTGCCCGGTGCACAAGAGTTTGCCGGCGGGATTGGAACGGCCGACGAAGTTCTTCTGGGAGGGGTAACGGCGGCGGTAGCAAAGGCATCCTGCCTGTGAGGACACCGCGCTTCCAGCGGGGTAGTTCGGTTTCCGCCCCTGATTCACCGGGCGAGACGCCCGGTGTCCGCACAGGCAGGATGCCTGTGCTACGGGCGGGGGGTTGCTGCCGGGGACGCGCAGTTTCTTACTGCCCGAGGACCCAGGCGAAGATCAACGGCGCGCAGATGGTGGCATCGCTCTCGACCACGAACTTCGGCGTCGAAGGAGCGAGTTTGCCCCAGGTGATTTTCTCGTTCGGAACGGCGCCTGAGTAGCTGCCGTAACTCGTCGTCGAATCGCTGATCTGGGCGAAATAGCCCCAGAGCGGCACTCCGGTGCGTTCGAGATCTTGGTGCAGCATCGGGACGACGCAGATCGGGAAATCGCCGGCTATGCCGCCGCCGATTTGGAAAAACCCGATTGAACCCTCCCGGTTGCGCAGCCGCTTCGCGCTTTTCGTGTAATGGTCTGCGAACCAGGTCATGTATTCGATGCCCGTGCGCACGGTGTGGACGTTTTTCACGTCACCTCGGATCACCGCGGCCGCATACATGTTCCCGAGCGTCGCGTCCTCCCAGCCTGGGACGATGATGGGCAAATTCTTTTCGCACGCGGCCACCATCCAGGAATTTTTCGGGTCGATCTGATAACTCTTCTTCAGCTTCCCGCTGCCAAGAATTTTATACATGAATTCATGTGGGAAGTAATGCTCTCCGGCGCGGTCGGCCGCGATCCATTCTGCGAGCACCGCCTTCTCGATCCGCCGCATCGCCTCCATCTCCGGGATGCACGTGTCGGTGACGCGATTCATGTGCCGAGCGAGCAGTTTCTCCTCGTCTTGGGGCGTAAGCTGCCGGTAGTGCGGCACTCGCTCGTAGTGATCGTGCGCGACGAGGTTGAAAATATCCTCTTCGAGGTTCGCGCCGGTGCAGACGATCAGGTGCACCTTGTCGCGCCGGATCATCTCCGCCAGCGAGATGCCGAGTTCGGCGGTCGACATCGCGCCCGCGAGCGTGACCAACATTTTGCCGCCGGCGGCGAGGTGCGTCTCATATCCCTTGGCGGCATCGAGTAACGCGGCGGCGTTAAAGTGGCGATAATTGTGCGCGATGAATTTCGAGACGGGACCTTTTTTGGCCGCGAGCGTGGCGTTGATCTCTTCCGGGCTTTTGGAACTTCGTTTGGCTTTCATCGTTTCGGGCAGATTTGGTCAGGCGGGATACAACCACCGCATGTAATCGGCCACGCCCGCTTCCAGCGGATACTGCGGCTTGTAACCGAGCGCGTCGCGCACGGCGGTGAGATCCGCCTGCGTGAAATTCTGGTAATGCGCGTGTGGATTCTCGATGTACTCCGGCTCGAAGTTAGTCCCGAGCGTTGCGTTCAAGATCTGCACCAACTCGTTAAACGAACGCGCCTCCCCGGCACCGAGATTGTAAATACCGCTTTTGAGCGCTTCGAAACCGCGCAGGCAGCCGGTCACGATGTCTTTCACGTAAACGAAATCGCGTTGCTGTTCGCCGTGCTTGAAAATGCGCGGACGTTGGCCGGCCCGCATCTGCTGCGAGAGGTGGTAAATCATGCTCGCCGGCACGCCTTTGTGCGCCTCGCGCGGGCCGTAGACGTTAAAGAAGCGGAGCCCGACGATGACCCAATCTTCCTCTTCGGCGGCGGCGCGGCGGGCCAGGTTATCCATCATCGCTTTCGAGAAGGCGTAAACGTTGGCCGGGGCGGCTTCGCTGGTTTCGCTGCTCGCCGCGCGGGTCGAGCCGTAGGTGGAAGCGGAGGAAGCGAAGACGACGCGCGTCTTGTCCCGCCGCGCGAACTTGAGGAGGCGGCGGAAGCTTTCGACGTTGTCGTGCGTCTGCTCGAACTGGTCGTGATTCGTGGTGTCCGTGATGGAGGCAAGATGGAAAATGCCGTCGAATTTTTCGTCGCGGAATTGTTTTTTCCAATTCAGCGTGGCCAGATCGGCCGCCACGAAATCGCCGCGGTAGCCGGCCAGGTTCTTGAAATTGCCGGAGCGGAAATCGTCGATCACGGTGAGGCGCGCGTTCGGGAATTGGGTCTGCAATTCGAGGACGAGGTTCGAGCCGATGAAACCGGCGCCGCCGGTGACGAGGAGGTTGAGGGGGGAGGTCGAGATGGCCACGAGGGATGCGAGGAGTGACGGCTTCCCAGCCGTCGAGAATCTGACAATTACCGTTGGAGATGCGGAGCGGCAAGGCGGTAGTTTTTTGGGACGCCGGTGCGAATGGGAGCACGAGACGCGACGGCTGGGAAGCCGTCACTCCTTGGAAAAGAGACGATCGCTAGATTGTGCTTGAGTGGGCCCGAGGCAGCGGCTACTGCTGCGACCAGTTCTTTGCGAGTTTGATCAGTGTGAACCGGCGCGAGAAATCCCGTGAGCAATCGGGAGCAGTAGCGCTGCTGTAACTGGATACGACTTCCCTGGAAGCCAATCGTGAGCCACGCCATGAGGCGGGGCCGCGGTGAAGGCGGGGAGAAGGTCGGGGGAATTTGAGATTTTACATTTAAAAATCTCAGATTTCTCCATAAGCCAGAAGCCAGAATATTCGTCCGGTCTCACCTCATTCCGTGCCCCGGCGTGTGCCGACGGCGCGGCCAAAACTTCTTCGCAAAAAAGAAGAATGAGAGCGCGACCGCTGTCTTCGCGGACAGGTGTCCTCCGCTTCTCAAGAAATGGAGGATAGCTATGTCGGATATTATTGTTAAAGCGGTTGGAACGCGGTTTCCTGGGAGCGCACGCTTGCAGCGTGCTGGTTTTCGCATTCTGCGAAAACGAACTTCGGGACGGTCATGCAAGAATCGAAAGCTCGTTTTTCTACGGGCGCGCAAAGCGAAGTTCGCGATTGCAGAATGCCATCGCCAGCACGCTGCAAGCGTGCGCTCCCCAGAATTCTGGCTCATGCTCTTTTTGCTTTTGGTAAGCTCGCTTGTCGTTCAAGCCCAGGAAGCGGTCACGGACGAGATCGTGGTCAGCGCGACGCGGCTGCCCACTCCGGAGATTGAGTCGCCCGCCAGCGTGAGCGTAGTTTCGGCGGAGGAATTGGAGGAACGCCAGGTGCGCCGAGTGGCGGACGCACTGCGGGAAGTGCCAGGGCTGACCATCGCGCAGACGGGGGCGCCGGGTCAGCTGACTTCAGTTTTTACCCGCGGTCTGCGCAGTGAGCACACGCAGGTTTTGCTGGACGGGATTCCGATTAATCAAGGACTCGCCGGTCTCTTTAATTTTGCAGATCTGACGGTCGATAATCTCGATCGGATCGAGGTGGTGCGGGGACCGCAGAGTACGCTCTATGGACCACGCGCGTTGGCAGGGGTGATCCAGATTTTTACGAAACGCGGGAGCGGCGTGCCGACGGGCGAGGTGAGCGCGGAGGGCGGGTCGTTTGGGACGGCGCGGGAGACTTTCAGCAGCTCGGGCGGGGCGCGGGGTTTCGATTTCTCGATCGGTGCGAGCCGGCTGGATACGGACAATGAGCGGCCTAATAATCAGTACCGGCTGAGCAGCGGGATCGCGAACATCGGCTGGTCGCCAAATGAACGCTTGCGACTGGGCAGTTTGTTTACCTACTCGTTAGCCGATACTGGCAATCCGAATTCGATTTTCGATCCGAAGCCGTTTGATAATTTCCTGACGGAGCGCTGGCTGATCGGGCCGCGGATCGATTTTAAGCCGGTCGATTGGTGGAGTCATCAACTGATCGTGGCTTACGATCACGAGCGGCAGGTGAATGATCCGAATGAGGATTTTTTCGTGGGCGCGACGCGGGCGCTCTTTAAACGTTTCACGCTCGATTATCAGAATAACCTAAGCCCGGCCGCGTGGCTCACGCTGACGACGGGGGCGTTTTACAGTCAGGTCGATGCCGGGCAGGAGCGGCCGTTTATTTCGCAGGCGTTCGGTGCGCAGCCGACCTTCATCAGC
>JBBSLZ010000270.1:0-4828 GCA_038233435.1 Chthoniobacterales bacterium | reverse complement strand
GGACTTTTCCCCCGGGGAATCGGGCTTTCGACTTAGGAACTTGCGCTTGAATAATGCCGCAAGGCCCAGCGCCAGAAAGCGCGGCTGAGCAGCGCCGCGGTCGTCCCGGCGACGATGAGGTGAAACATCAGCCAGCCCGGTTCTCCCAGGGATTTGATCAACAACCGCGCCGGAATGTTAGCCACGATAATCACCGGAACGATCCAGCCGAAGACCCAGCGAAAGACCTGTGGAAAAATCACGTCGGGGTAGCGCGCGATGTTTAGGAAATTGAAGTAGCCGTAAACCAGCCCCTGCGCGCGCACGATCCAGAAACTGACCGCGGCCAGCGCGAGCATGATTGAGTAATGAATCGCCACCCCGAACCCGAGGGCGATGAAGTAGAGCACGATCGCGAGCGGCCCGGGCACGACGTGCAATTGCCGGAGCGACACCACCACCACGACCGCGCCGATCATCGCGTTGATGATGCTGTCGAGCCCGAACTGCTTGGTCGAGACCGCAAACTGGCTGTCGATCGGGAGAACAAGAAGCGAGTCGAGTTTCCCGGTTCGCACCAGCTCGGGCACGTTCGCTACGTTGACGAAGAAGAACGCCTGGAACAGTTGCGCGATGATCTGGTGCGTCCCGACGAGCAACACCACCTCCCATTTCGTCCAGTCGCCGATCCGGTCGACCTGCCCGAAGATGATACTAAAGAAAAGGATCTGCCCGCAAAACCAGAGCACTTCCACGATCATCCAGAGAACAAAATTTGCCTTAAAGCTCATCTCGCGGATGAGCGAGTTGCGCAGCATGATCGAGTAGATTTCGAGATAGCGGCGCATCGAAATCTCATCCCGTGTGGCCGCAGGGAAGTCAATGGTTGGAGCCAGCCGCTCGACCCGGCCCCCCTCCGGCGCGAAGATAGCCGCGATGGAAGAACCGAATCGTTTTCAAAAGCTGGTCGCGGAGGCAAAGAAAAACATCAGGGAGATTTCGCCTAACGACGCCTTGCACGAGGTCGGCTGCGGCGCGGCGACTTTGATCGACGTGCGTTCGAAGGAGGAATGGGAAGCCGGTCACGCCCGTGGCGCGAAACACCTCGAACGCGGCGAGATCGAAATCGAAATTGAAGAACAAGTGCCCGATCTCGAACAGCGAATCATCTGTTATTGCGGGGGCGGCAGCCGTTCCGCGCTCGTCGCGGAGAGCCTGCAGATGATGGGCTATCGCAACGTGCGTTCCATGATCGGCGGGTTTCGCGCGTGGCAAGCGGGTGGGCTGCCGACGATCGCAGAAGTATGAGCGATTTTATCTCCCTAACGACCGGAACCGCAAAGGTAAAGTTCCGTGATCGATGCATCCTCATATTTGCGACCAGGGTAAACTGCCAGAATCGTCAGCTTCACCTGCTCGATGAAGCCGTCGCCTGAGGGATGTTGCACAACCCAATCGACTGAAGCGAAGGGGTAACGCGGATTGAACTCTTTGTAGGGACGATCGGGCAGGATGATTTCGCTTGTTTGGTGGCGTTCGCTTTCTTCTGCGCCCTCCCCGCATTCCACCTCAAGACGCAGTTTCTTGATGCGCGCATTGTCATAGTAGAGCGCTTCGTTCGAGACGAAGCCATTGAGAAGCGCGATCTCCGTGACGTAGGCATCCCTCGGCTCGAAGGTGATGGTTTCGCCGACACCGGGTCCTTTGGCTCCTTCCGCCCAGGCGGTGCGCAGGTCGTTGTCGCGCATCGATTCCTTGCCGTAACGATACGAGCCCTGCACCGGCAGGGTGGAGGAAACGGTCAGCGACTTCACGTGCGCGGCATCGAGCAGATTTCTCTTAATCTGCGCCTCTTGGTAAAGCAGGCTCGGGTCGTAGGAGAAGGTGAGATCCGACAGTTTGGCCAGGTCCTGATCGTGGAATGTCCATCTTATTTTACCCGCGTCGTCTGAACTTCCCGGCGGTGCTAGTCGGGTGATCGGTGGAAGGTCGTTTTGCCGTAGCCAGTTGGTGCTTAGGGCTACCTCAAGCCGACTCACTCGCCCGTCCCCCCATGTTGCGGCGGGGTGAAAAGTGTAGAGGAAAGTACGCAGGCCATAGTTCCAGAGGGTGTCGCCCTCGAAGCCTTGGTCGAGGGCCATGCACCGCACCTTATAACTGACGGTCAGGTGCTTTTTTTTCCCAGCGTCGAATTTGAGAGTCATGAGCGACCAGCGACGCACGAGTTGGATTTTCGGGTCAAGCCCGGCTGGTCGTTCTCCCGCGCCAACCGGCTTGGTGATGGTTTTCTCGATCGGAACCGGATGACCTCCGTCCTCCACACGGAACTCGCTCAGACTGCGGCCCAGCACGTAGTCGTAACCGTTCGGAGCGTTGAGCGTGTCTGGCGTCGCGAGATCTACCGGGAAGCCGAAGGTCACGGAATCGGCTGGACCATGGTTCGCGAGGAGATAGGTGACGTAAACGGCGACTTCGTCGCCATCGATGGAGGCATTAAGAGTCTCTTCCTCGAGTGAGATCAGCGGTTTTTCCATCGGCACAAGGTTGCCGGTGCGCTCGATCACAGATGTGTAAAAGGCTCCGCCGTTGGCCAGGAGTGGAATTGGAGCCCACAGGAGCACGACGAGGAGGAGAAGCGCGGAGGGGGGTGCTTTTGCGTAAGGGTCTGTGCGGTCACCGCCAATGGATGATCGGAATTCGAACTGTGCCGCGCTCTTGGCGGGCGAATCGCTCACAGCTGCCCTTCGATTATTTTGAAGATGATCGTGTTATCGAGAAAACCGTGCAGCGCTTCGGTGCCGGGACCGCGGCCGGCGGCGAGCACGTCGTTAACCATGTTGCGCGCAGCCGGCGCGTAGACCGCGGCCGGTTCCTGCGAGGCCGGGCCTTCGGCGGGCGGCGCAGGCTGATCCGCATCCGCGGCGGGGAACGCGTCGTGGGTCGTGATTCCGTTCGGGCCGGTTGCCCAGGTGAGCGCCGGTTCGCCCGAAGAATTCACCCCGAGAAGCGCCATGCCGCTGTCGCGCCGGAACGGGAAACCATTGAGCGAGAGCCCGCCAATGCCGAGATTTCCCGCCACCAGCACGGTCGAGTTCTCCCCCATGTAGGTGCGTGCGACCTCGATCGCTTGGTCGAGCTGTATCGTCTCGGCGAGCGTGCGTTCGCCGAGATTGGCGCGAGCGGCGGTCCGCATCAGGCCGGCGTCGACGATGAGCAGATAGCCGCCGGCATTCCACTGCAGCAGCTCGATCGCGCGCCGCGTCATGTCGGCCAGGGCGGGCTGATCGCTGCCCGCTGCGATCTCGTTCGCGTAAGCCATTTCGGATTCGCTGAAAAGCCCAAGCAACTTCGGCCGGCGCCATTGCGGGATCGCTTCCAGCTCGGCTTTCGTCCGCACCGTCTCGTAGCCGTTGCGTCGCATCTCGAGGAGCAGATCGCGCCCGTCACTCCGGCGTCCGCCTTTCGCTTCGGGCAAAAAATCCGCACTTCCGCCGCCGAGGGCGATATCGATTTTTTTCTCGTCGGCCAGTTGCTGGACGAGGTCGCCTTTGCCGCTGGCGTAAAAGGCCGCGATCGAGGGATCGGTCAGGCGCCCGTTCGTGACCACGCCGATGGCGCGGCCTTTTTCGCGGGCTAGATCGATCAGGGTGCGGAGCCGCTTGTCGTTAGGGCCGACCCCCAGGTTGCGGTTGTTCACCTTCACCCCGGTGGCGAGGGTGGTGGCGGCGGCCGCTTCGTCGGGCACCGCGAAATCCTGCGAGTAATTGGAGAGCAGCGCCACGGCCGAAAGCGCTTCGAGCGCGAGACGGGAGTTCGCACCGCCCGCGTAGAGGCGGGTCGCGGCGATCCGATCCGGGGTTAGCCCTTCTCCGATGAAGAGAACGATTCCGAATGGTTTCTGCACCACCCAATGGCGGAAGTAGAGCACGCCGAAGGCGACGAAGATCAGCAGGCAAAGGAGGGCCAGGATCTGGTTACGCCATTTCATTCAAAGGGATAGAGCGAGCGTCGCGCGAGGTTGTCAATCCCGCACCGCGGGAAACCACTTGAGGCCCGGGCCGCTGGCCGGGAGAGTGCGCCCTATGGCTAAGCCGATCGTTCTGGTCATTCGCGACGGGTGGGGAATCAATCCCGGGGGAAAAGCGGCCCGGGAAAAAAATGGTGACGCCACCCTGCTCGCCTCCACGCCCTTTCACGACCAGCTCTATCGCGAATATCCGTGCGCGACCTTGAGCGCGAGCGGCGAGGACGTCGGCCTGCCCGCGGGACAGATGGGCAATTCCGAGGTCGGCCATCTCAATCTCGGCGCGGGCCGGATCGTTTATCAGGATCTGACCCGGATCAACAAGGCGATCGCGGACGGCGACCTGAAGAAAAACGAGGTCCTGCAAGCGGCCTTCGCGCAGACAAAAACAGGGCGGCTGCATTTCATCGGGCTAGTTTCCGACGGCGGGGTACACAGCCATTATCTGCATCTCCTCGCGCTCGCGGCGGCGGCGAAGGAAGCGGGGGTCGAAGAGATCCTCGTCCACGCGATCACCGACGGCCGCGACGCTTCGCCGACCGGAGGGACCGAATATCTGACGACCTGCGCCGCAGAGCTGGCGCGCAGCGGAGCGCGGATCATCACCGTCGTAGGCCGCTATTTTGCGATGGATCGCGACCGGCGCTGGGACCGGACGAAGCTGGCCTGGGATGCGATCGTACTCGGGCGCGGCGAAATTTGTGCAGACGCGCCGGCGGCCGCGGTCAGCCGCCATTACGCCGCCGGGAAGACGGACGAGTTCATGCCCGCGCTGATTTTCGCCGAGCCTAACGAGCAGCGGATCCGCGATGGCGACACCGTGAT
>JBBSLZ010000269.1:0-4841 GCA_038233435.1 Chthoniobacterales bacterium | reverse complement strand
GGCCCGCCTCTTGCTCGAACAGGTCGAGACGGCGAGCGCTCGTTAGGCTAAGGCGCCCGTTGGGCGGCGGGCACACCGGCATGGCTGGCGATGGCTCGCCTGCTCTCCGCCGGTCCGCTTTCGGCGTCGGCCGGCGCGGCCGAAATCTTGATTACGTCGCGTTGCGCTTCGACGCGACCGGGATCGGCGGCGACCAGGCGTTCGCGGAGCGCGAGCGCTTTTTTCCTGCCAGGAGAAGGCGGCTTCGTTCTGGCCGAGCTGCGCCTGTGCCGCCGAGCGCGGAATAGGTGAGGGCGAGCCAGCGTTGATGACCGACATCGTCCGGATCGGTGCGGGCGAGGTCTTCCAGATATCCGAGCGCGACGCGGTAATTCTCCAGCGCTTCGCGCGCCAATGCGAGCCCGCGCGCGGGATCACCGGCTTCGACTTCGGCATCGGCCAAGAGTGCATGATGGCCTCGAGATCGTGGCATCCCTCTGGGTCCGCGGGATTCTGCGCAATCAGACTCTGCTGGATTTGGAAAGCGGCCCGCGCTTCCGCGCGCGCGCTCAGGGAGTCGCCGGCATCGAAGAGCGCGACGGCGAGGCCAAGGTGGCTGGCGGCCGATTCGTTGGGGTGGGAGCCGGGTGCCGATGGGAGGGTGGCGAGCGACTTCCGCGCGAGGTGATCGCCTGGCCGGACTGGCCGGCAATTTTCATCGCGTCGCTCAGTTCGCGGTAGCTTTTGGAAAGCTGGAGGCGAAAGACCGCGTTGCTCGGGACAGCCTGAACGAGGGCCTTCGTTTAATTTAGCCGCCCTGGCGTGCGTACTGGCGGCTGGGCGCTGATCAAAAGTGAGATTGCCTATCTTATCGTAGGCGATGGCGTGCGTCATCGATTCAAATTTTCCTTTATCTGGAATCCGATCTGCACCAACCTGGAATCATGAAAACGAGCCTTGAGATTCCGGACAAGGAGCTAAAAGATATTCTCCGCTTTACGAAGGCGAAAACCAAGCGGGAAGCGATCGTGACTGCGATCGTCGAGTACAATCGGCGAAAACGAATGGCTGAGCTGATCAAATACTCGGGCACTTTCGAGGATATGATGACCAACGAGGAGATCGAAGCGCTGGAAGAAGCCGAGGAGCATAATCAGCCGTGACCCTTGTGGACACTTCCTGCTGGGTGCATCAAATGCGGCCTTCGGGTGACCCCGCAATCCAAAAGCGAGTCGAGCAGTTGCTGCACGCGGGGCAGGCGGCGTGGTGCGGTCCGGTGCGCCTGGAGCTTTGGAATGGAGTTCGTCACGAGCATGATCGAGAGAAACTGACAATCTATGAACGCACGCTTCCGGAACTGGAAATCGGCGCAGCGGTTTGGCGGGAGGCGTGCGCATTAGCAGGGCGATGCCGAAAGGCGGGGAAAACTGCGCCGGCGAATGATGTCTTGATTGCGGCCTGCGCCCGGCACCACGGAGTCGAGCTGGAGCGAGTCGACAAGCACTTCGATTTCCTCCTCGCGCTCTGAGTGACTGGCGCCATCAGGTGCGGCCGGAGATTTCTCGCTGGAGCCAGCGCTTCGCGGTGGGGCCTTCGCGTTTGATCGTTGCCTCGGAGAGCGACATCAGTTCCGCGGTTTCAGGAATGGTGAGGCCGCCGAAGAAGCGCAACTCCACGACCTGCGCCTGGCGTGAATCGAGGGCTTCGAGATCCTTGAGCGCTTGATCGACCGCCAGGATGCTGACGGCGCGCTGGTCGCAGAACTCGAGTGCGGAATCGAGCTGTAGTTTCGGCGCATCGCCGCCGCGTTTCTCGGCGCCGCGGGCGCTGGCATGATCGGAGAGGATGCGGCGCATCATGCGGGCGGCGATGGAAAGAAAGTGGAGTCTATCGGTCCAATCGACCGTGTGCTGGGTGCGCAAGCGCAGATACGATTTGTGGACGAGTGCGGTGGGCTGGAGGGTATGATTCCGGCCGCTCGCGGCGGAGGTAACTGGCGGCCATCTCCCGCAACTCCTGGTAGAGCGCGGGCAAGGCAGCGGTCATGGCGCCGGCGGCTGTCCCAGGGGGGGGAGCAACTCCGCGAGCAATGCGCAGCGCGGTCGTCCGGCGGCTGGTGCTCTTGAGACCCGATGGACAGCAATATAAAAATATCCTGAGCCGATGCACCTGCATTCTCCGCGAGAAGTAGTTTGAGGAGCAGTGTGCCACTCCGTTTTTTTTGAAAAATCACTATCCTGCGGCCCTGCTCGCCTGTCTTTGGTTCAATGCCATTCCATTGCCCGCGGCGGTGCTGCCCGGTCTGACCGACACGATCGACCCGATTCCGGGGCCGGCGTGTGTCGGCCCGATCCACTTGGCGCTGAATAACACCACGAAACGCGCGTAGTCGGCGAGGCGGATCGGTCGAGTCTGGCCCAAATGGACGCGTCAGTGTGGTGTGGTGGACGCGCAAACCCTCAAGAATTTCTCGCTGCCATACCCGGTGAACAATGTGGCGCTCAATGAGACGACGAACACCGTCTACCTCTGCACCTACTCGGGGCCCGCAGGGATTAGCTGCAGCCGTCCGTGGTGGTGCTTGATGGCGCGACCAATCAGATCACGAACCAGGTCTACACGCCTCTCGGGAATCAGGTCCCGACTGTCGATCCGGTGAGCGGCCGGATTTTTGCGTGGGAAAGCTCGTTCAACCCTGACGTCGTTTCGGTCTATGACGGAGCCACCTTGAGTAAGATCTCCGATATCCAGTTGCACGACGGAACTCGCTCCTACCGGGCCGGACGCATCGCGGTCAATCCGGTCACGCGGAAAGTCTATGGACGGCAGGCCCAAATGACGTCGCCGCGGTCGCGGTCATCGATGCGGACTCGCTGGCCCTGTCGTTCGTCCAGATAAACAGCACCGGAGCAGACAACGTGGTGGTCGATTTCTCGGTCAATCGTCGTGCCTATGTCTACGCGCTCCAGCCAAAGGAGGCGGCGGTTCCAAGCATCGTGGCCACGCTCGCTCCGGGCGCGCACACCGCGATCGTGCGCGGAAAGAATGGGATCACCGGAGTGGCTTTAGTGGAGGTTTACGCTCTGCGCTGAGGTGGGGGCCGGTGGCCTCGCCGGTAGAGTCTCCCAGCGCTCGTTAAGGAGTCCGCGCCGGGGTTTGTGCGAGCGCGCCTCGCAGAGCGCGATCTCGCGGGCGAGATCGTCGGGCTTGGTCGCATCGGCGCCACTCAGCTTCCCTTTTTCTTTTAAGGCCAAATAGACGGCCAGGCTTTTGCCGTAGGTTTCCCTGGCTTTTTGCCATGGCTCTTTCGGCGCGCTTTCCATCGACGCCTGTTTCGCGTGAGCCGCGCCGAGCGGGGTGAAGAGAAGCGCGAGGGTGTTTTGCGCGTTGACGTTTTCCGGAGAGTCGGCCACGAGTGCTTCTTCAATCCGGATGCCTTCGAGCGCGCTCGCGATCGCGGGGTTGGGTTCATCGACTTCGAGGTGATATCGGCTGGTGGCGAGATGAGTGAAAGCCCATTGCCGCCGAAAATCTTCGTTCGCCGGATCTTTCGCGACGTTCTCCGCGAGAATTTCGCGCGCCTTCTCGAGGTGGCTGGCGGCGGCGGCGCGATCGCTTCCGCCGATGCTCACGCCGAGGTGCCAGCTTCGGCGACAGAGCGGACGCCAGCCGAGCCGCTGCGCGCGGGCGCCGTTTACGAATGAAAGGTCGAGGCGCGGCGCGGCGCGGAGACGCTGGCCAAAGCGTCTGCCGGATCGGAAAACGGCGCGCGTTTTCGAGTCTTGAGCGAAAGCGAACGCGGGCAATGGGAGCGCGAGCGTGCGCTGGTGGGCGAATCTAATTTCCTGCGCGGGATCTTGGCGGCGCGGGCGGGTTTACTGGAAGAAGCGGCGGCGGAATTTCGCGCGCTCGGACGTCAGAATGCGCGCGCAGAGCGGGCCCGGCTTTTTCTCGAGCAGGTCGAGCCGGACAGCGCTCGTTAGGCGGAGCGATCCCGCCTTCACCCTTCCAAGGTGCTAAGACTGCGGACCGTGCAACGCCGCGTCGCAGGCTTCAAGCTCGCGGGCCACTTCTCCAGGCTTGCCGGCGTAGACGGGAAGCAGGATGCCCTGGGCGCGCAACTCCTCCCAAATGGCGAGGCTGCGGGCGAGATGCGCGCACGCCTTTTCCACTTCGGGGTTTGCTTCGGGCGCAACGGACAGGGCGCGCGCAAATTGCAGATGCACCTTGCCTGCTTCGAAATAGCGCAGCGCCAGCCGGGCTCGCTGCCGGGCATTGGTCGGTGCCTGGTTCGAGACCTCTTCCGCCAACGGAATGGATTTGGCGAAGGCCTCGAGCGCCCCCTTGTAATCCCCAGTCGCGGCGAGTGCGTTCCCGATGAGGGCGTGAAGAATAGAGACGTCGTCGCGGGCGCGGGCGTTGGCCGGGTTGGTCTCCAGAGTGGACTGCCTTTGGGCCAGGGCGCGGCGAAAGTTTTCCAGCGCCGGCAGGTAGTCGCCGTGGGCGGCCCGCGCCTCGCCGAGGCGTTGCAGGGTAAAGGCTACGTCGGATTGGTAGCCTTCGTTGATCGGATCGGCGGCGAGCGCGGCTTCGAAGATCCCGAGCGCCTGCCCGTGACTCTCCCGGGCGCCGGACGCATCCCCCGCGGCGAGCAGGTTTTTCCCCACGGTGTTGTAGGCGACGCCGAGATTGCGCCGCATGCTGGTGTTTTGCGGATCAGCTGCGGACAGGCGCTCCAAATCCGCGGCCACCTCTTTTGACTCCTCGACCGCTTCGGAAACTTGATTGTTTTCCAGGAGCGCGAAGAGGCGACTGTTTTTCGCGCCTAACAACTCCAGCCGGTAATCTTGATTGTCCGGATC
>JBBSLZ010000268.1:0-4864 GCA_038233435.1 Chthoniobacterales bacterium | reverse complement strand
TGGTGCTGTTCATGGACGTGCTGCGGCCGCTGAGTTTTCCGATGTCGGCCATCAACCGGTTTATCATCAAGGCGATCGCGGCTTCGCCGTTCATCACCGATGCCCGGAAGAACCATGAGGTCTGGGAACAGCGGATGAGTGAGTTATGGCGTTGATTTGGAGCGCGCGCACTCGCATCATGGGGCTGTGCACATGAGAGGGGACGCCCGGCCCGGGCCCGACAGCGGCTTCGATGCGACGCTCAGCCTGGGCGATTTCGTCGTGGGCGCGAGTGACGACCTCCTCAAGCCGCCGGCCGGTTTTACGGAATGGCGGCAGGCAGGCGCGTGGGAGGCGGAGCTCTACGAGCCGAACATGCTGGGGAGCGCGGACGTGCATACGTCGATCGAGTATGACGGCAAAGCGCAGCCGGTGCTCAATCTCTGCTCCTATAATTATCTCGGGCTCGCCAATCACCCCGAAGTGGTGGACGCGGCCACGGAAGCGATGCGGAAGTACGGAGTGGGTGCGTGCGGTTCGCCCACGCTCTCCGGAATGACGGATGTGCATCGCCAGCTCGAGAATGCGATGGCGAAATTCCTCGGCCGCGAGGATGCGATTCTTTGTAACAGCGGCTTCGGCGGCGCGCTCGGGACGATCTCGGGTTTGCTCCGGAAAGCGGACGTGGCGGTAATGGACGACCGGTCGCACTTGAGCCTGCGGGATGGCGCGGTGCTCTCGCGTTGCCGGCTGGATCGGTTCGAGCACAATAACCCGGCCTCGCTCCAGGACGCGCTCATTCGCCGGAAAGGCAAACGCACGCTCGTTATCGTGGAAGGCATCTACTCGATGGACGGCGATTTCGCGGCGCTGGATGAATTGCTGGCGGTGGCGGACGAGCACCGCGCCACGGTGATGATCGACGAAGCGCATTCCATGCTGGCGTGCGGCCCGAATGGACGCGGCGCGGCGGAGCATTTTCACGTGGAGGATCGGATCCCGCTCATCTACGGGACGTTTTCGAAAGCGTTCGGCGCGCTCGGCGGTTTCATCGCGGGGCCGCAGGAGACGATGGATTACCTGCGGCTTTATGCGCACTCGTATGTCTATTCCTGCGCATTGCCGCCGGCGGTGGTGGCGGCGATTCTGAAAGGCTTGGAAATCGCGACGCGGCAGCCGGAATTGCGCAGCCGGCTGTGGGAGAACGCGGAATATTTCCGGTCGCGCGCGAACGAACTCGGCATCGATACCGGCGCGTCAACCACCTACATCATGCCGCTGGTGGTGGGCGATCGGAGCCGGATGTATCGGCTCGGCCATGAACTGCGGCGGCGCGGTCTCTGGGTGGCGCCGGTGGATTATCCGGCGGTGCCGCAGGATCGGATTTGCTTCCGCGCCTGCGTGACCGCGAATCATACCCGGGCCGATCTGGACGAGGCGCTCCACATTCTGGAGGAGACGCTGGTGCCCGATCTCGTGCAGAAGGTTTAGGCGTCGACGCGGCGCGCATTCCCTGGATGACGGCCGCGATCGAGGCGAGCTACAAGGCGCGCGATGTCGAGGGCTGGCTGGATCTCTATTTTTACCGGCCGATCGGTTTCCAACTGGCGCGCCTGTTTGCGGTGCTCGGGTTTACTCCCAGCATGGTCTCGCTTCTCGGAGCGGCGCTCGGGGTGCTGGCTGGGCATCTTTATTTCTATCGCGATCTGCGCCTGAATCTTTGCGGGATGGCGCTGCACGTTCTGACCAACGCGCTCGATAACGCGGATGGCCAGTTGGCGCGCCTAACGAATCGCGGCAGCCTGCAGGGCGCGATCGTGGATGGGTTCGCGGATTACATTGTTTTCGCGAGCGTTTATCTGCATCTGAGCCTACGCGCGATGGCGGAGGGCGGGAGCGCGGCGGTTTGGATTTTGATGGTGGCGGCGGCGGTCAGCCACGGCGTGCAGAGCATGCTGATCGATTATTATCGGAACGGTTATCTACAGTTCGTGGCTGGGAAACGGAGCCTGGATCAGAATTCTTCCGGGCAGGTGGCGGGGGAATATGCGCGCGCCACCTGGGGCACCTTTTGGCGCAAGCTCGGGCTCCGGAATTATCTCAACTACACGCGGCAGCAAGAAGCGCTCGCGCCGGGATTGTGGAAGTTGCGCGGCGCCGTGGAGGGGCGGACGACGCCGGAGTTTGCGGCGGAATATCGCGCGCAGTGTTATCCCTTGGTGAAGTGGTGCAACGGTCTGGCCACGAATCCGCGGATGGTGACTTTGTTCGCGGTCCTTTTGCTGGGTCGGCCGGTTTGGTATTTCTGGGTTGAGGTGACAGCGCTTAATCTGCTCGCGCTCTATGTCTGGTGGCGACATGAGACGGTTTTTAGGGACTTGCGGGAGGGTTTCTCTGCGAGGTGATTCGAACAATATAGGGGCGGGGGAATCGCGTCTGGGGAGCGCACGCTTGCAGTCCCGCCATTGCGGGAGTGCTCGCATTCTGCGAGCACGAACTTTTGTTGAGGGGCCGAACTTGGACGGTGCGCTCAATCTGGTGCGAACGGTGCGGAAGTTCGCGATGGCAGAATGCCATCGCCAGCACGCTGCAAGCGTGCGCTCCCCGGAGCTGGTTCCCCCGCGCTCAGTGAGTTCGCGGCTTACATCACTTCGACGGGGCACTTGGGCAGGGCGCGGAGGAAGGCGCGGCCGTAGGCTTTGGTGACGATGCGATTGTCGAGAATGACGACGATGCCTTGATCGCTGCGGGTGCGGATGAGGCGGCCGACTCCCTGGCGCAGTTTCAGGATTGCTTCCGGGAGCGAGTACTCGGTGAAGGCGTCGCCGCCGCGGGCCTGGATGAGTTCGAGCTTCGCTTCCACGAGCGGATGATCGGGGACGGCAAAGGGGAGGCGGGTGATGATGACATTGGAGAGCGCGTCGCCGGGGACGTCGACGCCCATCCAGAAGCTGTCGGTGCCGAAGAGGACGCTGCGCGGGGTCTCCTTGAATTCCTGGAGCAATTTTCCGCGCGGCAATCCCTGACCTTGCACGAGCAAGTTCATGCCGTTGCGCTCGAAGAACGGCTCCATGTCCTCCGCCAGTTGCTGCATGCCGCGGTAGCTGGTGAAGAGAACGAAGGCGCGGCCATCGGTCTCTTCGACGAAATGGGCGACCCAATGCGCGAGCGCTTCGTTGTAGCCGGCGCCGCGCGGGTCGGGCATTTTTTGGACAAGAAACAATTTCATCTGCGCCTCGAAATCGAAGGGGCTGCCGAGCTGGAGCGGGGCGGCTTCCATGGCGCCGACGCGGCGGCGGAAGTAGGCGAGGTCGGGCTGGCCGACGGCGAGCGTGGCGCTGGTCATGACGCAGCAGGCGCCTTCGCGAAAGATCATGCGGCGGAGGACGGGCGCGATGTCGATGGGGGCGGCGTTTAAGGAGTAGAACTGGGCGGCCTTACCGGTGCGTTCTATCCAATAGACGTGGCCTTCGGCGCTTTGCTCGAGGAAGGTCATGAGGCCAATGCGCGCGTCGCGGAGGCGGCGGCCGAGCTCCTGGAGCTCGGCTTTCAGGAATTCGTCTTCGGTGCGTTTGACCACTTCCATGACGCGCACCTGGAGGGCGGCGAGCGATGCGCTCAGGCTATCGGGCACGAAGTCGGGCCGGCGGACGCGGAACTCGCGGCCTTTCTTGAAATCGGCGCGGTCGCCGAGGTGGATGAAAAATTTATCGATCTCGTCCACGAGCGAGGCGGCGAGGGTGACGCCCTTGGCTTCGCGCGTGACGGTGAAGAGGCCTTTCTTGGTGCGGGCGTTGTAGAGGCGTTGGACAGTGGCGCGGAGGCCGTATTGCGAGATGGTGATTCCGATCTGACGGGAGGCGACCTGCTCGATGGTGTGGGCTTCATCGAAGATGATGAAGTCGTTAGGGAAAAGGTAGCCGCTCTCGCGTTCGGCCTGCTCTTCGGGGGCGCCGAGGAGCATGAAGAGGAGAGTGTGATTGACCACGATGACGTCGGCGGCGAGGAGGCGTTTGCGGGCTTGCTGGAAGAAGCAGCGGTTGGTTTGGCCGCAAGTCTTGGCGGTGCAGAGGTGGGCTTCGCTGCAGACCTGGGTCCAGACTTTCGGATCGGGGTCGAGGGGGAGATCGCTGAGCGAGCCGTCGGTGGTGCGGGCGGCCCATTCGGCGAGGCGGACGAGCTCGGTTTGCTCGGAGGTGGTGAAGAGCTCGGAGGCTTGCTGGAGGGCGCGCTCGAGGCGGCGCGGGCAGAGGTAATTTTGCCGGCCTTTCATGAGCGCGGCCTGGAACTCGACGGGCAGGATTTTTTTTAAGATCGGGATGTCTTTGTCGAGGAGCTGTTCCTGGAGGTTGATCGTCTGGGTGGAGATGACGGCTTTTTTCTTTTGCTCGAGCGCGTGCAGGATGGCGGGCACGAGGTAGGCGATCGATTTGCCAACGCCGGTGCCGGCTTCGACGACGAGGTGCTGCTCTTCATCGAGCGCCTGGGCGACGGCGGTGGCCATCTCCTGTTGCTCGGCGCGGTATTCGAAATTCTTCGCTTTGGCGAGGAGGCCGGTCTGGGAGAAGACGGAACGAACGCGCTCCACGAAGTCGCTCCCGATGGATTCTTTGAGCGCGATCATAATTGGGGGCAGACGGCGGGCGGGGCGTTTCGCATTTTGCTTGGGGAAGAGTTCGCGCGAGAGTCCAGCGCCTTTGCCATTATCCGCCGTGAGACTGCTCGATCGTTACGTTCTACGAACTTTTCTGGAAGCATACTTCTATTGTATCGCCGCGTTCATTTCGATCTGGCTCATCTTCGACATCAGCGACAATATTTCGACCTTCCTCGACGATCACATCTCGCTCGGGATGGTGCTGCGCTATTATCTCACGCAGATCCC
>JBBSLZ010000267.1:0-4956 GCA_038233435.1 Chthoniobacterales bacterium | reverse complement strand
GGCCGAGGGATCTCGCGATCGGTCGAGCGCTTACGCGCACCGGGAGGCGTCGCCGACCCCCAAGCCTCCACCGAGGCTTCGCTTGCAGACCGAAGGCGAGGATTACTTCCACTTCCGTCCCGACCCGTCCCGAGGTAATCCGTCTCCATTGTAGGTTACGGCGGTCCCGTGCCGGTGCAGGACGGCCAGCGCGCGCTCTCTCTCCTTAGCCATCGCACGGTAACGATAGATCGGTTCGCGTACGTGCAGGAACTCTGCCCGCCGGCAACTGCCCTTCTTTGTTCGAAGAAGCGGTGCGTTGGGAGGGTAAGGTTCGACCGGTTTGGAACTTATGATCGGACTCGTAAAAATCTATTTCCTCGTTTTTTCGCGCGAAAAGTTCAAACGATCTTGCGTCGCAGACGGCAAGAGAAACGTTTTTGCGGCACCCGAATTGCTCTTAGGAGGGGGAAATCATGTTAAAGGGCATCTCTTCTGATAAGCACCGGGCCTTTACCTTGGTCGAAGTAATGGCTGCGGCCGGGGTCCTCGGCATCACGATGGTCGCGCTCTTCGGGCTCTCGGGTTCGATCTTGCGACTGACGGGCCATACCCGGGAGCGCATCTGGGCGACAGAAGGGTTGAAGGGCCGGATCGAGCAGTTCCAGCGCGCGCCTTGGACGAGCCTGACCTACGATTATGACAGCGTGGCCGCAGACGAGATTCCAAATCCAGGAATCGCCAGCCTTCTCGACAACGCGCCCGTTTCGATTTCCGATCTGGAAAAGGACGTTATCGAAACCGTCGTCGTCCGGGAGTATCCACCGGGATCTTCCGGTGAGATTAAAGCGACTCGCTTGCAGACGGTCTCTTCGACCACCGTGACGGTGGATTCCAACGCTTACGCGCTCACCACTGCGGGCATGGTGAGGGTGGACATCACCCTGGCATGGGCGAGTGGCCAGCGCATCGCGACCGTATGGGCGATCGTGGCACGAGCCGGATTCATCGATCCCGGAGCTCCGAAGCCCTCTCCCACGCCGCTCCCGCCTGATCCGACCATCGTTCCGACGCCTACCCCCGCGCCTACGCCCACGCCGACGCCGTATCCCACGGCTACGCCCACTCCGGTTCCCACACCTCTGCCCGCCAAGTGCAAACACGGGCAGCCTTGGCCTCACTGTGGCAAACCATGAGAACGCCCGTCTTGAAAAAGCAGCGCCCCGGCGGTTTCACGCTGGTGGAGACGATGGTCGCTACAGGCACGGCCAGCGTGATCCTCGGCGTGGTCATCCTGACCTGCATTCAGTTGCATCGAAGCTTTGCCGTGTATGAGGATTATGCCACTGGCTCCGGCCAGGTGCTTCAGGTGGCCGACAATATCTCGGCCGATGTGCGGAGGGCAAAGTCGGTCACTCAGGTCGGGCTCAATCAGCTCACCCTCAGAATCCCAAACTACTATTTGGTGGACGGGAAGACCCGCCGCGATCCGACCATCCAACTGATCACGCGGGCCAATAGCCGGATGTTTGAGATCTTCTACGGCACCGCAATCGATCAGTACACCGAGGTAAAGTATTTCAAGCAGGGAGCAGGAATTTACCGGCAGGAAACTCCTTTCGGAAGCACCGCGCGGCGCGCCGTGAAACTGGGAGAGCGGGTGGATTTTGAGGCCCTTTACGATCCGGCGCTCCGGCGCGTGGCGCTGGATGTCAACTACACTCCCACTATTGCCCGCGCCCAAGGCAGCACGGCCAGCAGGCCAATTTTCGTGGTGGTGGACCTCAACCTTAGAAACTAATGCACAAAAATCTCGTGAATGATCAGTCCTCCGCTTTGCGCAAGTTCCCGCACCAGACCCGGGGAAGCGTGATGGTGATTTCGATCCTGAGCGTCGCGGTCCTTATGCTCGTGGGAGCTGCCACCCTCTCCATCGTGAGCCGGCGGTTAAATGTGACCGTCCAATCGACACACTGGAATGCGGCCCTCGCGCAGACCGAAACCGGCTTCGCCCTGGCGCGCGCCGCGTTAATGCAATCGGAGTCCAATCCTACGGCCGCATGGGCGGCATGGGGGCCGCTGAAGACCGACACCGCGAGCGGAACTCAGTATTACGAAAGAAAGGTGGTCGATCCCGCAGACTCCAGCCGAACCGTGATCGTCCAGGCCGACAAACGAACCCTGGCGGGCAGTCCCAGAAGCTGGTGGCGGGTCCGTGCGAGCGGGTCGGTCGGCATGTCCAGCCAGATCGCACTTTCTGCTGACAAGAATGATCTCGCGCTGCGCCGCATATCCTTCGGCCGGGACTGGGCGCCGCTGCGCCTTTTCGGGCAGGCGACGACGGCCCTCTCCAGGCCGACCGCGACCCGGGTCGTGGAGGCCATCCTCGAACCGGTCAATCCCTTTTCCTACGCTCTCTACGCCCGGCAGAAGATCGATTTCGAGCAAGTCACCCTCGATAGCTACGATAGCTCTTCGACGGACGCTACTTTGCGGGTTCCCGCGTACCCCCCGGGTTCAAAGAATCAAATGGCGAACATCGGCACCAACGCCACGAAGGGAATGGCGATTGACAGCAAGCCCATAGGCCATGTCTTCGGAAGCGTCTCCACCAATGGCGCCAGCATGCTGCAATGGCAGACGCGCGCAACGGGCGAGTACCGCACGGACAGATACGTGGAACTGCCCTCGGTCACGGCTTATACTCCCAGGGTAACTTTTCAAGAAACTATTTCCGCTGGGAAATCCATCACGGTGCCGGCTTCCGCGACCTCATGGGCCACGGCCTACGAAGTTCGCTGGACGGGTGACATGACGCTTAGCAAGACAAACACACTCACTTTCAAGAACAACCAGGGCGGCACGCACGCGATCGTGCAAGTGAACGGAAACATGGACGTCTCATCCGGGTCTTCGGCGCTTATGATCGAGAACGGAGTAAAAGTAAAATTCATCGTGAACGGAAACATCACCTTGCGTGACACCGCGATCGGGTTGCCCAGCGATAAAGCCACTGATTTTCGGGTGTATGGCATGCCTCTCGACCCCGCCACCGTTCCCCCATCCACCGGGAAGAAGGTGGCGAAGACCTCAGTGCGGACGGCCCAGCTGGATGGCGGAGTGATCGTCGCGCTCTACGCTCCCGATCATGACGTGTTTGTTGCGAAAAACAATGTGACGAGCATAGGGGCGGTGGTCGGCAGGAATGTTGACTTTAAAGGAAACCCGCAAACACGATTCGTCTATGACGAGGCGCTGGCCGTAGACGAGCCGGCGACGGACTACAGAATAGTCTCCTGGATGGAAGACATCCCCATGCGGTGACCGTCCCCGGTCGCACTCGTCCCCGGCAGAATCGCACTCGTGACTGACCGGGGCTTCGCCTGCGCAGCTCGTGAGACCGAGCGCAGCGGCAGGAGCTAATATTTTTGGGCTCGCGCTTCTGCAGCCCTATCGAGAAACGCTTCCCTTGCGACAAGAGTGTCGCCGCTCCGATTTGCATGCTATGGCTGCTGCCATGTCGGTGAATGAGAAAACACCCGCCGCGCTTGGTTACCGCATGCCGGCGGAATGGGAACCGCACGCCGCGACATGGCTTTCCTGGCCGCGGCGCGAGGGGATTAGTTTTCCCGACGCCTACGATCGCGTCATGCCCGCCTTTCGCGCGATGGTGGAAGCGATCACGGCCTCGGAGCCGGTGCACATTAACGTCTGTAACGGCGCTCACGAAGCGGAAGCGCGCGCCGTGCTCTCAGGCATCGCGCCCGAGTGCATCACCTACCACGAAATCCCGACGAACGAGCCGTGGTGTCGTGATCACGGCCCGACCTTCCTCGTGCGCGAGGAAGAGCCGCGGATGGCGATCGTGGATTGGGATTACAACGCCTGGGGCGGGAAGTATCCCCCCTGCGATCTCGACGAAGTCGTCCCGACCCGCATCGGGGTAGTGCTGGGGCTGCGCGTCTTCTATCCGAAGATGATCCTGGAAGGCGGCTCGATCGAGGTAAACGGCGCCGGCGCGCTGCTCACCTCGGAATCGTGTCTACTGAATCCGAACCGCAACCCATCGTTAGGCCGGGCCGAGATCGAGCAGCGCCTGCGCGATTATCTCGGCGTCCGCGATATCCTCTGGCTCGGCGACGGGATCGAAGGCGACGACACCGATGGGCACATCGACGATCTGACCCGTTTCGTGGGCGAACGCACCGTCGTTACGGTGGTGGAAAGCGATCGGGAGGATTCGAACTACGCGCCGCTCCAGGGAAATCTCGCGCGTCTGCGCGAGCTTCGCCTCGCCGGTCATGCCTTGGAGATTCTCGAACTCCCGATGCCCGGAAAAATTGTGCGCGACGATCAGGTCCTGCCCGCCAGCTACGCCAATTTTTACCTCGCCAATAAAACGGTGCTTCTTCCCGTCTTCCACGATCCGTACGACGCCAGGGCCATCGACGTCATCGCAAACGCCTTTCCGAAACGGCGCGTGGTCCCGATCGATTGCCGCGAATTGATTTGGGGCCTGGGCGCATTCCACTGCCTCACTCAGCAGCAGCCGGCGGTGTGAGAAATAGCGCCGTGTAGCGACGGCGCTCAGTCGCCGTAAACGGGCGCGGATTGCAGCACGCGGGTCCAAAACGCCGACAGAGCGGTGTCGCTACACAAGCGAGATTGCATTCCGCCAGCTCGATCTCCAGGCGGCGGATGAAGATCTGCGCGCGCTGCGGCGACCAAGGCGTGCGGTCCACGCTAAAATGGCCCCCACCCGGAAACGCAAACCCCGCGGTCCCTTCCCGCGCCATTGCCGCGGCAAGGCAATGTGAATAGGAAGGAAATGCGCCCCTAGTAAGTGGCGCGTGGAGAGATTTTCGCAGGCGTAGCCTGCTTTAGGAGTGCGTGCGCGTCCCCGCGCCGCTTTCGAGCGGCCGTAGGAACGGTATGAGCCCTCACGGGACTTCTGGCGTTTCCACATCGCCGAAAAGC
>JBBSLZ010000266.1:0-4958 GCA_038233435.1 Chthoniobacterales bacterium | reverse complement strand
GCGGCGAAGTCCTCTCGATTGCGCTCGCGAGCAACGGCCAGCATCAAGACACCGGCGCGAAGATGGTCCACGCCGCCGACGAAACCACGAGTAACATCATCTCCAAGTCGATCAGCATCGGCACCGGGCGTTCGACCTACCGCGGTCTCGTTCATGTGCCGAAGCATCTCAAGAATTGCAAGAACAACACCGAGTGCGACGCGCTTCTGATCAACGCGAACAGCCGCACGGACACGTATCCGGCGATCACCGTCCGCGGCACCGGCAACGCCGTGCAACACGAAGCCAGCGTCTCGCAGGTCTCCGCCGAGCAGATTTTCTACATGCAACAGCGCGGCCTGTCTGAAGCGCAAGCCATGAGCCTGAGCGTAAACGGCTTCGTGAACGATCTCGTGCGCCAGTTCCCGATGGAATACAGCGTCGAGCTCAAGCGCCTGATCGAACTTGAGATGGAAGGCTCCGTCGGCTAACTTCCGCCCGCAGAGACGAGCAAGCCGCGGCGGTCTTCGGGCCGCCGTTCGCGTTTGTATCTGCAACCGGTCATGAGCACTATCGTTCTCGAGAATGTAATGGAAATCGAACCGCCGCAGGAAAAATCCACCGCGGCGATTCTTTCCGGTTTGCCCGAAGGGCGAAACGACGAACTGCCGGAGTGGTTCCGCGCCCGCCAGGCGGAAGCGTGGACGCGCTTCGCCGCCGCGCCGATGCCGGCACGGAAGGATCAGCCCTGGCGTTTTTCCAATGTGAACGCGCTCGATCTAACGCCGTTTTTTCTCGCGGATGCGCCACCGGATGAAGCCACCGCAGCGATTCTCGGCCGCTCCCGCGTCTTGGCCGAAGTCGCCGCACGGATGATTTTTGCCGACGATCATCTCCTGCGCCGCGATCCGCTGCCTGAAGCGCTTCGCGAAAAGGGCGTCATCTTCCAGCCGCTCGAGCGCGGCCTCATCGAGCACGCCGATCTTTTCCAGAAACATTTCATGGCGCAGCCGACCCCGCTCGGCTCGGCCAAATTTGCCGCGCTGCACGAAGCGATGGTCCGTGGCGGCACTTTCCTTTACGTGCCGAAAGGCGTCGAGATCGCGCAGCCGATCGAGATTTTCCATTGGCTGAATGCCGAAAACGCCGCCGTCTTCCCGCACACCCTCCTCATCGCCGATGAACTTTCGAAGGTGACCGTGATCGAGCACTTCCGTTCCGCGGAGAAAGGCCGGACTGGTTTCGCCTGCGGCGTGAACGACCTCGTGGTCGGCCGCGGCGCGCATCTGAAATACGTCTGCGTGCAGGATTGGGACGAAAGCGTCCTCTCCATCCAGATGAACGCCACCACCGCGGAGCGCGACGCCTCTGCGCTCAGCCTGAATGCAAACTTCGGCGGCGCTTATTCGCGCTTCGAAAGTTTCAGTCGGCTCATTGGCGAAGGCGCGCGGAGCGATTTGCTCGCGGTCGCGATTGCGCACGGCGCGCAGGAGTTCGACGCCCGCACTTTGCAGGATCACGCCTCCCCGCACACCACCAGCGATCTGCTTTACAAGAACTCGTTAACCGACCATGCGCGCACAACTTTCGGCGGCCTCATCCGGGTCGAGCCCGATGCGCATTTCACCGACGCCTACCAAACCGTCCGTAACCTCCTCCTCAGCGACGACTCCGAGGCCAACTCGATGCCCGGCCTCGAAATTCTGGCCGACAACGTGAAGTGCAGTCACGGCGCCACCAGCGGCCAGCTCGACGAGGACGAACTCTTCTACCTGCTGGCGCGCGGCATCCCGAAAAACGTCGCGCAACACATGCTCGTCGCCGGATTCCTCAACGAGGTGGTCGATCGTCTCGATCACCCGGTCATTGCCGCGGAGTTGCACGAGCGGATCGAAGCGAAGTTCGCGCGTTCCTAGCGGAGTTTTCTCTTCATTCCCCATCCGGGGAGCGCGGGCGCCCTCGCCCGCTGTGTCACGCGCCTCGCGGGACACTCGCACGGCGGGGCAGGAGCCCAGCCCCGCCCGCAGACCACCTTTCCGCCTCCTCGCATCTTCGCCGCCGCCCTTCGCTGGCCTCCCTCCCCTCCCTCCGCCAAGGTGTTCGGCGAGGCGCCGAACACTGCGGGCGAGGGCGCCCGCGCTCCCCGGGCCCGGGCTTGCGCGCTTTGCGCGGAGCCCGCGGCCAGCGCACCTTCCGGCTCCATGGAGCGGCGCCGTCTTCCCATCTTCGAGCTGGAAAACGCGATTGTTTCCTCGTTAGGCCGGGAGCCGCGGCTGATCCTGCAAGCGCCCACTGGGTCGGGGAAGTCCACGCAGGTACCGCAAATCCTGCTCGATCACGGCCTGCTCGGCGAGCGTGAGGTGGTGATCCTGCAGCCGCGCCGTCTGGCGGCGCGTTTGCTCGCCGCCCGGGTGGCGCACGAGCGGTCGGGACGTTTGGGCGAGGAAGTCGGGTATCAGATTCGCTTCGATAACGTGGTCTCGCCGCAGACCCGGATTCGCTTTGTCACTGAGGGCATTTTACTCCGCCAACTGATCCGGGATCCGAGCCTCCAGCGCGTCGGCGCGATTCTTTTCGATGAATTCCATGAGCGTCATCTCTACGGCGACATCACACTCGCGCGCGCGCTTCGTTTACAAGAAACGAGCCGGCCAGATCTGAAGATCGTGGTCATGTCGGCCACGATCGAGGCGGGAACGCTGGAGAAATTTCTGGAGCCGTGCGCGCGGCTCACTTCGAGCGGACGGCAGCACCCCGTGGCGGTGGAATACCTGGAACGCCCGGTGCGCGGCGAGGATTACCCGATTTGGGATCTGGCCGCGGACGAGCTGACGCGTCTGGCGCGCCAGACGGAGGGCGACGTGCTTATCTTCATGCCGGGGAAATATGAAATCCTGCGCACGCTCGCGGCCGTGCGCGCCTCCCGGGTGAGCGATCAGTTCATCGCTCTCCCGCTCTACGGCGAGCTGCCGCCGGCGGAACAGGATGCGGCCCTGGCGCGCTACGAACAGCGGAAGGTCATCATCGCCACCAACGTCGCCGAGACTTCGCTCACGATCGACGGGGTGCGGGTGGTGATCGATGGCGGACTGGCGCGGATCGCGCGCTTCGATGCGCGGCGCGGGATTAACACTTTGTTTATCGAGCCGATCAGCCGGGCCGCGGCCGAGCAACGCGCCGGCCGCGCGGGCCGGACCGCGCCGGGACATTGCCTCCGGCTTTGGATGGAGCGCGAGCACGCCGCACGCGCCGCGCAGGAATTACCGGAAGTGAAGCGGCTCGACCTGACGGAAGTGGTGCTGACTTTAAAGGCGAGCGGGGTCGCGGAGATCGCGGAGTTCCGCTGGCTGGAGCCGCCGGAACCGCACGCTCTGGAGCGGGCGGAGCAGTTGTTAGGCGATCTCGGCGCCCTCGCAGCGCATGGGGAGATCACGCCTTTGGGCCGGCGGATGCTGGCTTTCCCGGTGCATCCGCGCTACGCGCGCATGTTGCTCGCGGCTGAAGAGCAGGGCTGCGTCCGCGCCATCGCACTGATCGCCGCGGTCACCCAAGGGCGCCATCTCCTGCGCCGGGCGGAAGGGAAGCAGGCGCGCGCTGATCGCGATGACATCTTGGGGGCGGAGGATGATTCAGACCTTTTAATTCTGACCCGTGCGTTTCGTTTCGCGGAGAAGTACCATTTCGATCCACGTCGCTGTGCGCAGCTTTCGGTGAACGCCGCGGCCGCGCGCGAGGCGGCCCAGCTTTGGGAGCAATTCCTCGAAATCGCGCGCGCGGAAGGGTTGCCGATCGAGAAGAGCGAGCCCGCGCCGGGCGCGATCCTGCGCTGTGTGCTGGCGGGTTTCCCCGATCAGGTGGCGGTGCGAATGGAGGAGGGCACGCTGCGTTGCGCGCTCGTGCATGGACGGCGCGGGGTGCTGGCGCGGGAGAGCGTGGTGCATCGGGCGCGTTTGCTGGTGGCCTCGGAGATTCGCGAAATCGAGGAAAGTGGCCAGGGGCGCCAGACCCTGCTCACGCTCGCTACCCGGATCGAGGAGGGCTGGCTGCGGGATTTGTTTCCGGCCGCGTTCCGCGAAAGCATCGAGGTCACCTACGATGCCGCGGCCCGGCGGGTCGTCGGTCGGCGGCAGATCGCCTTCCATGATTTGATTTTGCGCCACGAGCCCGCCGATCCGCCCCCTCCGGAGGCGGCGGCCATTCTGGCCCGCCAGGTGGCCGCGGGCAGTTGTCCACTGAAGCTTTGGGATAACGCGGTCGAGCAATGGATCCTGCGCGTGAACTGGATCGCCGCTTCTTCTCCGGAGCTGGGCCTGCCGCCGATCGGCGAGAGCGACCGGTTGCTCTTGATCGAGCAAATCTGCACTGGCGCGCTCAGTTACAAGGAGATCAAGGAGCGCCCGGTCTGGCCGACGGTGAAGTCGTGGCTTTCCAAAGCGCAGGCACAATTGGTAGACCAGTTCGCGCCCGAGCGGATCGCACTCCCGAACGGCCGGAAAGCCAGAATCACCTATCACGCCGCCACGCCGCCGACGGTTGCGGCGCGGATTCAGGATCTCTACGGAGTGCAACAACTCGCGATCGGACCCGCGCGCCGCCCGCTCGTGATCCAGGTCCTGGCGCCGAGCCATCGGCCCATCCAGATCACGAGCGACTTGGAAGGTTTCTGGCGGGACGCCTACCCGAAGCTGAAGAAAGAGCTGCAGCGGAAGTATCCGAAGCACGAGTGGCGCTGAGCCGCCGGGGCGCGGGGGCGTCGCCTGTATGGCAAAATAAGCCCGCTCCGTCCCACTGGTCCCCCGGCGCGGCACAGTTCCCGCTATTTCCGTTGCACCGGATTCCCTATTTTTACCGTGAACCAAGACCTCATCGATGCCCTCCTCACCGCCATGGTGCAAAGCGGGCAAGGTGTTTCCGACCTCCTTTTCGCGGTCGGCCGGCCGCCCCTCGTGGAAGAATACGGCGCCCTGATTGAGTTCCCG
>JBBSLZ010000265.1:0-4991 GCA_038233435.1 Chthoniobacterales bacterium | reverse complement strand
GAGAAGAGGGCCCCGTAACTCGTCTTCTCCCAAGCCATCTTTAGTTCACCGCCGGAGCCATCGTTCTTCTCGATCGTGATCGTGAATTGGTCCACTGGCTTGTCGAGATCGGTTTTCTTCAGGTCGATCCGGGCCACGTCTTGGCTCTCGTCGTACTTCGTACCCCACTGGCCGGTCTGTTTGTTCACGATCAATTTCGCGGCGCCGTCTTCTGCGGGGAGCATGAAGAGCGAGTAAGTCCCCGCCGGAATTTCCTTCCCGCCCATCTCGATCGCTTTGTCGGTCGTGAGCAGAGTGGCTTCATCCGCGCCCAGCCGCCAAACTTTCCCATAAGGAACGAGGCCGCCCCAAATCTTCCGCGGCTCACCGCTCTTCGGATCCTTGGTGTAAGGGCGTCCATAGACCAGGATCATGTCGTTGCCGTCCACGTCCGCCTTCACGGTTTCGTGCGGGCTCACCCGCGGTTTCTCCTCAGCTCGGAGGACAGAGGGCAGAAGGAGCAGGGTGGGTAGGACCAGGAGGGAGAGAAAAGTCTTCATCCCCGACTTTCGCTCCATCCCCGCGCCCCGTCGAGTCGCAAACTGGCACGCGCGCTTTGGCGCCGCTTTCTTAATCCTCTTCCAACGTCTGCAAGGAAGCCAGCGCCACGCCGGCGAGCGCTTCCGCCAGGTAGACAGCACGCGCCGTCTTGGGGTGGTCGGCTAATTCCTCCGTCACGGCCTTCGCGAGTTGCGGTCCGAAATGCCAGAGGAGCGAATGCCAGCGCGGCTTGATTAAGCCCATGATGCCATCGCCGATCAAAAAGAGCGCCCCGACCTGAATCAAACGCCGGGCAGTAAGATTATCCGTCATGCCCTCCTATGGCGCGAACGCGCCCGCTTTTCAAATCACACCTGCGCCCGGCCGCTACCCGCGCCTCCACCGTTCGACGCGCCGGTGCATCGGGACCAGGAACGCGAGCGAAAAATAGATCCAGCCGCTCCAAAAGACGTAGGCCGCCGGCAGCATCAGAGCGAGGACGAGAGAGGTCAGCCCGACCAGGAGCGGCAGCGACCACCGGGAGATCTCGGAGCGGGTCATCAGGAGTTCAGTCGTGCTGAGTCGCAAGGCATTGCGCAACCGCAAAGCACGCGCATTCAAGAGCAAAATCTCCAAGGCGAGCGCCGCAAACCCAATCGCATAGAGCGTAAAGAGCTCGCGGGCCTGCGCGAGCGTGTGCAGCCCGATCGGCTGCCCAACCCGCCCATCGCTCAGGAAATACCACATCCCACTGGAAACAATTTTCAGCGGGTAGATGCAAACCAGGATGGTCACGATCAAACACCAGCTGATGAAAATTGAAACGCCATCCTCCAGGCCGTAGCGCCGACTCCAGAGCCAATGCCCGCGCCAAAAAATCCCGATCACCGCGATGCTGATAATGAACGCCGGCACGTTCCGAAAGGCGGCGAAGAGTTCATCCGCGTTGTCGGGAATCTGGTCCACCGAGATCACCATCATCGTCACGCAGAAGGCGAAGGCCGCGTCGATGAAGGTCTCCAGCCGCGTCATCTCCAGGCCGCGCAAGCGAAAGGCCGCCCAACTGGGGCAACGCGTCCAGGTCAGCCGGCAACGCGGCCGCGATCTCCTCCTCCCGCGTCATTACCTGCACCTCTGCGTCATGCTCGGTTCCCGGGGATTTGTCACGGCTGGTTTTGTAAGTCGCAGCTCACGATCGAGCGACATCGCGAACGCGTCGATATTTTCCCACCCCTGCCGCCGCCAAAACGCGTGCCCGACCGCATTCTCATTTGCCACCAGGAGGATCGCCCGCCGGATGCCGGCCGCTTGCAAACCGCGCACGCATTCCTCCAGCATCCGCTCTCCCACGCCGCGTCCGCGCACCGCTGCCGCTACCGCCAGATGATAAATAAATCCGCGCCGCCCATCGTGTCCGCAGAGCGCCGCGCCCACCAGCACGCCATCCTCCTCCGCCACCCGGCTCAGCCCCGGATTGCGAGCCAGATAACCGGCAATCTCCGCCCGCGAGTCACCCCGACAAATCTCCACGCCCTCCACCGAATGCCAGAGCGCGACCGCGCGCTCATAATCTGCAATCTGAAACGCACGTGTTGAAAAGGCCGCCATGTTTCCGGGGTGGTGTTGGTCAGTTGTCCGTTTGGGGAGCGCGCGATGAGGTCGGTGGCGGTGATCCTTCGGCCCGAGGGCGGGCCGGCTCCACCTGCGCGGTCGCCATGGAGCCGGCGCGCCCTCGCGCCGAAGGGTAGCCATGCCCGAACCCTACCGTGTTCTCACGAGAGGGTGGCGTTTCCCCTTCCCAAGTTCAACGTTGGACGTTGAGCGTTCGACGTTGAACGTTACCGCTTCCCACCCATGAAAATCCTCCTCCCGCTCCTTCTCCTCGCCACCGCCGCCCTGGCCGCTCCCGAAAAAGTGAAACCGACCACCGCGGAAAAGAATGGCCTCCCCGACGCGAAGCAGCTCGACCAAATGACCGCCCGCTTCGCGCCCACCGATCTCACCGCCGATATCTCAAAGCTCACCCCCGCCGACCGCCAGGTGCTCGTAAAATTGATCGAAGCCTCCAAAATCATCGACGCCATTTTCCTCGGCCAGGTCTGGAGCGGCAACGCCTCCATGCTTCTCGACCTCGCGGGCGACCAATCGCCCGCAGGCCACGCGCGCCTCCATTATTTCCGCCTCATCAAAGGCCCCTGGTCGCGCCTCGATGAAGACAAACCATTCGTCTTCGGCGCGCCGGCGAAACCGGAAAATGCCGGCTTCTATCCCGACGACGCCCCCAAACCCGAAGTGGAAAAGTTTATCGCTGCCTTGCCCGACGAAGAACAAAAAGCCGCCAAGAGTTTCTTCACCGTCCTGCGCCACGACGCCGACGGCCGCGGCTTCCGCATCGTCCCCTACAACATTGAATACCAAAGCGACCTCCTCCGCGCCGCGCGCCTCCTCGGCGAAGCGGCCGACCTGACCACCGAGCCCACGCTGAAGAAATTCCTCACCGCGCGCGCCGAGTCCTTCCTGACCAACGATTACTACGCCAGCGACGTCGCCTGGATGGAACTCAACGGCGCGATCGAGCCCACCATCGGGCCCTACGAAGTCTACGAGGACGGCTGGTTTAATTACAAAGCCGCCTTCGAATCCTTCATCACCATCCTGGACGAGGAAGAGAGCGCGAAGCTCCAGAAATTCTCCGGCGAACTGCAGGACATCGAGAACCATCTCCCGATCGATCCGAAGGATCGCAACCCGAAGCTCGGCGCGCTCGCGCCCATCGTGGTCGTGAACGAAATCTACTGCTCCGGCGACGCCAACCATGGCGTCCAGACCGCCGCCTTTAATTTGCCTAACGACGAACGCGTCGTGGCGGAGAAGGGGACCAAGCGCGTCATGCTGAAAAATGTGCAGGACGCGAAATTCGCCAAAACGCTCGTCCCCATTTCCAAAGTCGTCCTCAGCGCCGCCGACCAGAAAGACCTCAGCTTCGACGCCTTCTTCACTCACATTCTGGTGCACGAGCTCATGCACGGCCTCGGCCCGCATAACATCAAAGTCGGCGACCGCGCCACCACCGTGCGCCAGGAAATGAAAGAAGCCGGCAGCGCCTTCGAAGAAGCGAAGGCCGACATCTCCGGCCTCTTCGCCATCCAGCACATGATCGACAAAGGCGTCCTCCCGAAAACACTCGAGCGGCCGCTTTACACCACCTTCCTCGCCTCCGCCTTCCGCACCATCCGCTTCGGGATTAACGAAGCGCACGGCAAAGGCCAGGCCATGCAATTAAATTACCTCCTCGATGCCGGCGGCTTCACCGTGCAAAAAGACGGCACCTTTGCGGTTAATCCCGCCAAAATAAAAGAAGGCGTCGCCGGCCTGACCCGCGAGATCATGACCCTGCAAGCTGAAGGTGCTTACGAGAATGCGAAGGAAATGCAGACGCGTCTCGGCGTCATCCGCCCCGAAGTCCAGCGCGCGCTGGAAAAGATGAAAAACATCCCGATCGACATCGAGCCCCGCTTCTCCACCGCCGAAAAGCTGCTCCAAGCCGTCGAGTAGCCGTCGCGCGCCCGTTCTCTACTCCGTCTTCTGATACGAGATCGGCATGATCCCGTCATTCCGCGCCCCATTCACATCCGTGATCTGATATTGCGGCTCGTTCTCCGCCTCGAATTTCTCCGCATTCTCGACCAGGTCCTTCGTCCCCACCGCCACCGCGACCGCGAAAGTCTTCCACGCATCGCTCTGCGCCGCCTCCTCATCCAGGCTCGCCCGCACCCCGCTCAGATCCCGCACCACTTCCACCTCCTCGACATCCTTGCCCACCGTCACCCCGAGCAAAGTCGTCTCCAGCGCTACCCGTTCATCGCCCGTCTCGGAAAGATAGACTCCCATATACATATGCCCCGGCACCGTCACTAGAAACGACCGCAGCCCCAGCTTTCGCAGCACCGAACAAAAGAGCACGCTCCCGTCCACGCAGTTCGCCTGCTCATTCGCCCCCGACTCATCCACGAAGCGCACATGCTGGCTTAAAACCGTCTTCGATTTTCCCGGTGTCGTCGTCACGTTGCTGTATTTGATCCCGCGCTCCTGCAGCGCGCTCCAGATCGCGAAGAGTTCGCGCAACACCGAGTCGCCATCGCCCTGGTATCCCCGGAAATGATCCACGAAATTCGCCTTCAGAGCCTCCTTCAAGATCTTCTCCACGATCGGGCTGTCCTCATTCACATAAGCGGCAAACATATACCCCAGATCGGTGTAATCTCCCTCGCTCGTCTTCTCGTCCGCGCCCGCTGCTTCCTCCGCCTCGCTTTCGGCATGAATCGTCGCCTCCGCATCCGCCACCCCGAAAGGGCAATCATTGATCGTCCGCGGTGATCGTCTGCGTCTGCTCGCCCGCGCTTTTTCCATCCACCTCCACCGCGAAAGTCACGTTTAACGGCAACTGCTGCCGCGTCCGGCGGAGCGCGTCG
>JBBSLZ010000264.1:0-5003 GCA_038233435.1 Chthoniobacterales bacterium | reverse complement strand
TGTATCGGGTGCGCGACGATCTGAGCACGATGTCGCAGGTAGAGATGGATCCGAAAGCGGCGGGGCGGAATATCACCATGACCCTCTCGCCGCTGCCGGCAGCGCGGCGGAAGCGCCGCTTCTCTGAGGCATCGGATGACGTGGATGTCGAGAACGAGCCCGACGACGACACCGACGAAGCCGAAGAATAGCGCCGCGATCGCAGAGTGGTGTAGCCACGTCCCTGCGGGACGTGCGGGGGCGGCCTGTGGGAAACTGGAAGCGTTTGGGCAAGGCGCGCACGGAGCTATCTCGCCTTGATCGAAGCCGCTCTGTCGGCGGGAAAGTCGGAGACTACAAGCGGCGCGCGTTTGGTGGCACCGCGCTTTCCTTGCAGGACTGAGGCCCGCGGCGCGGACGCTGACATTGCTGCCACGCGTGCGCCCGCACGTCCCGCAGGGACGTGGCTACAAGTGAGGTGTTGTCGTTAGGCTGGAGCTGCCTCGGCCGGCGCTTTCGCCTCGGCCGGCGCGGGCGCCTCGATCAGTTCGTTTACGCGCGAGATGCTAACCGCTCTCCCCGTCGTTTCGTCGATCGTCACCACCGCGCCACACAAACGCACCGCGCCTTTGGCCACCGGGAAAGGCGCGGGCAGATTCGAGATAAAACGATTCACGATCGGATCGATCGCGCGGCCCAGAATGGACTCCGAGGGCCCGCACATTCCGGCATCACACAAGAAGGCCGTGCCGCCGGGAAAAATCTGTTCATCGGCCGTCTGGACATGGGTATGGGTGCCGATGACCGCTGAGACTCGTCCATCGAGGAAGCGGCCCAAGGCAATCTTTTCACTGGTCGTCTCGCCGTGCGCGTCCACGAAGATGACGCTCGTTTCCTCCCGCATCTTTGCCACCGCGGCGGCGACCGCTTCGAACGGATTTTGCAGAATCGGCTGCATAAAAGTGCGGGCCTGGACATTGATGACTCCGACTTTCCCCTTCGCCGTTTCGAGCACGATGGTGCCGTTTCCCGGCGCGCCGGGAGGATAATTAATCGGACGGAGCAGGCGCGGCTCGGAATCGATGAACCCGGCAATGTCTTTCTGGTCCCAGATGTGGTCACCCGTGGTGATGACGGAAGCGCCGGCGCGGAGCAGATCGATCGTGATCCGGGAGGAAATGCCGCGCCCGCCTGCCGCGTTTTCGCCATTCACGATGATGAAATCAACGCCATGTTTTTGCTTCAACGCCGGCAGTTGCGCGATGACCGTGCTGCGTCCGGGTTCGCCGACGATGTCGCCCAGAAAGAGAATCGTCAGCATTTGGCGAAGATGGTGTTAATTACGGCGAAATCCAATTTCGTGATGGTTCTCCTCTTCAGACTCTCTGCGCGGCTCGCGCAGTTGGTTCTCGTCCTTCTCCTCTCCCTCGTTCCCGCCCATGCCGCCAACGTCAGCCCGCTCGCCCGGCCGGCCGACTGGACCGCGCTGGAGAAGTATCAGGAGACGATCACGCACGACGATTTTGTGCGACTCTTGCGCGAGGTTTATTGCACTCGCGGAGTGAGCGAGGCGCTCATTCGGGTGGAACCGGAGACGGTCAGCATTCTGATCGACGCGGAGACGCAGGAAAGATTCATGCTCCGATTCGCCGCGGATGAGGCCGCGGCCAAACCGGCGCCGCACCCATGGAAGGCGGCAAAGAAATTGTCCCATACTTCCCGTTTCCGGGAGTTGAAGGGTCTGCATATTGCGCTCGATCCCGGCCACCTTGGCGGGTCGTGGGCGCGGATGGAGGAGCGCTGGTTTCAAGTGGGCGATAGCAAGCCGGTCACCGAAGGCGACATGACTTTGCTCGTGGCGAAAATCCTCGCGCCAAAACTGCGCGCGCTCGGCGCCAAGGTCTCTTTCGTTCGCGATAAAACCGAGCCTGCCACTTCGAAGCGGCCGGAAGATTTGGAAGAAGTCTCGAAGGAAATTCTGCGTCGCGCGGGCGAGACAACGCCGCCGGAGGACTACGCCGGCCCGGACGATCCCGAGAAAGAGCACAGCGTCCGCTGGCATAACGAGCTTCTCTTTTACCGGAACAGCGAGATCCGCGAGCGCGCCGAACTGGTGAACACCCAGATTAAACCCGACCTCGTCCTCTGCCTGCATTTCAATGCGGAATCCTGGAACGATCCAACCCGGCCAACCTTGATCGATCGCAACCATCTCCACCTGCTCGTGAACGGTTCCTACCTGCCGCCGGAGTTGGAGTTCGACGATGTCCGCTTCGAAATGCTGGAGCGCCTGCTCAGCCGCACGCATCGCGAGGAGATCGGCCTCGCCGAAGTGCTGGCCAGCGCGATGGCGCGGCGGACGCGTTTGGCAGCCTACCAATACACCACCGAAAATGTGACGAAAGTCGGCGAGACCGGCTACGTCTATCTGCGGAATCTGCTCGCGACCCGGCTCTTTCATGCGCCGGTGATCTACTTCGAGCCCTACGTTATGAACAGCGACGAAGTCTTCTGGCGCATCCAGGCGGGAGATTACGATGGCGTTCGCAACGTCAACGGAAGAAACCGCCCGAGCATCTTCCGCGAATACGCGGTCGGCGTGGTCGACGGGTTGATCGAATACTACCGCGCCGTGCGCAACTGACGCTACAGGCGGCCGATCGCCAGCGCGATATCGTCCAGCGTGACCTCAGCCGATAGATGCGCCTCGCCCAGGCGCGGGCTGACGACGAAACGCACCGTGCCGCGCTCAATTTTTTTATCCGCCAGAAGCGCCGGCAGGATACGGTCGCGCGGGACGCTGGCGGGAAGCTGGGTAGGCAACGAACAGGCGGCCAAGGCGGCGATGACCTGAGCCCGGTCGGCCTCCGGCAAGCCAGCGCGTCGGACCGAGACTGCACACGCGGCGACCATCCCGAGGCTGACCGCTTCGCCATGACGGAGAGCGCCGTAACCGGCCGCGAGTTCGATCGCGTGGCCTACGGTGTGGCCGAAGTTCAGGACGGCGCGCGCGCCCGAGAGGTCGCGTTCATCGCGCGCCACGATGGCGGCTTTGATCTCGAGATTGCGCGCGATCAATGGCGCAAGTTGCCCACTTGGGGTCTGATGAGCGTGCAAGTTGGAAACTTGCACCACCTCCGGCAAGAGCGTCGCATCGGCGATCACCGCGTGCTTGATCATCTCGGCGAAACCTTGCCTCAACTCCCGCGCCGGTAGCGATTCCAAAGTATCCACATCGGCGATGACGAGTGCCGGTTGATGGACCGCGCCTAACAAGTTCTTCCCCAGCTCGGTATTCACCGCCGTTTTCCCGCCGATGCCGCTGTCCACCTGCGCGAGCAGTGTGGTCGGCATTTGCACATAAGGAATGCCGCGATGGTAGATCGCCGCCACGAAGCCCGCCAGATCGCCCACCACCCCGCCGCCCAGTGCGACCACGAACGACGATCGATCCAGTCCCGCCGCCGTCATCTGATCGCAAACCGCCCCGGCTTGCGCGAGCGACTTCGCCTCCTCGCCCGACGGAATCGTGATCGAGACCGGTGCAAAGCCTGCCGTACACAGGCTGGCCAGCACCTCCGCGCCGAAGCGCGGCGCGGTATTCGCATCCGCAATCAGCGCGCACCGCGGGCCACGCAGGAGCGCCGCGATCGCCGGCCCGCATTCCCCCAAAAGGGCACGACCCACCCACGCTTCGTAAGCGCTGTTACCGATCTGGATTGAAAGTTTTCTCATCGCTCATGCCGCGCGCCGGCGGGAGTTCGCTTGACACCGCCCCGCCCCGTCCCGTCTATATATATGCATGGCTGATCCGCTCGACCCACCTCCCGCCGCGCCCGGCACTCCGGGGGCGAAGTCTGGCTCGACCGGCCTTCCCTCGAATGTGGCGGCGGCGCTGGCATGCATTCCTTTGCTGGGCGGAATCATCTTCTACATCCTGGAAAAGCACGATCAGTTTGTGCGTTTCTACGCGATGCAATCGATCATCTTCGGCGGTGCCTGGATCGTTTTCGATCTCGTGGCCCGTATCGTCCACGCGGTCTTTGCGGCGGTGCCGGGAATCGGCGGCCTGCTCGTGGTCCTGTGGGGTTTGGTTTGGGCGATCGTGACCATTGTCTTCCTGGTGGTGTTCATCATCTCGGTGATCAAAGCCTTTAGCGGGGCGCGCTGGGAGATTCCCTACCTCGGTCCGGTCGCGGCTAAGCAGGTCGACGGCGTCGTCTGATTTACTGGTCGCGCGCCAAGAGCTTGACCACGATCTCGGTCAGGATCAATTCGTGGTCCCGCTGGCTGCTCACCAGTTGGAGATTTGCCTCCAGGCAGGAATCGAGGCCAGCGATCAGTTGCGGGGTTTTGAAACGATGCGCTGACATCGCGGCGATGCCGAGCGCGTAGGTATTCACGCTCCCGTCCTTCTTTCGCGGGAGATGCTCGGTCGCGCTCGCCGGCAGCCGATTCACGGTCGAGATAAACGAGAACGGCGCCGAGGGCCGCGAGAGCCGGTGCCGTTCCATCAAATCTTTGGCGAGGAGAAGATTCCGCACCGTGGGCAGGATCGCGACCAGGAGAATACCGATCGCGCTCTCGCCTTGATCGAGCAAACTGCGCACGAGCGCGAGCGCGCGATCCAGATCGCAGGCCGCGAGGGCGTTGCCCAATTCAAAAATCACGCCCGCGCGAGAAAGCGGCACCAGCGTGCGCACTTCCTCCGTCAGCACCCGGCGCCTCTCACCCACATACAGATCCAGTTTCTCCAGCTCATTCTCGATCTGGCGCGTATCGCCGCCGGTCAGAAGCACAAAAAGATCCAGCGCGTCCTCGTCGAATTGCAGCCCGCGCGTCCTGGCCCGGCCGCGCACGATCTCAGTCGCTTCCTCTTCCCAACCGCTCCGGCTGGCGTCCAGCTTATCGATCACCTGCAGCTCCGCCTGCTTCGAAAGCGCTTTGTAAAACGAGCGCCGCTTATCCACCTCCGTGGCGCTGAGGAGAAAGGTAATGTCGGGCGCGAGCCCCGCCGCCAGGAC
>JBBSLZ010000263.1:0-5007 GCA_038233435.1 Chthoniobacterales bacterium | reverse complement strand
TAGACTCGCCCGCATGAAGAAGATCGTCTCCACCACTGAAGCGCCCGCCGCCGTCGGCCCCTACTCACAAGCCGTCCGCGTCGGGCCCATGCTTTTCACCGCCGGCCAAATCCCGCTCGATCCGCAGAGCGGCCAGATCGTGTCTGAAGACGTGGCCGAACAAACCAAACGCGTCCTCGATAATCTCACTGCCGTTCTGAAAGCTGAAGGCATGGACTTCACCCACATCGTCAAGACGACCGTTTTCATGACGAACCTGGGCGACTTCCAAAAGATGAACGACGTCTACGCCAGCTACTTCGAGGAGACGCCGCCCGCCCGTTCCACCGTCCAGGTCACCGCCCTCCCGAAAGGCGCGCAGGTCGAGATCGAGTGCATCGCCTTTGCCACCAAAGCCGGCGGCAAATCGATCGATACTTGGGAGTAGATCCGCGCCTCGTGTCCGACGATCTCCTCGCCCTCTTCCGCCAAACCGGCGCGCTCCTGGACGGGCATTTCGTCCTGCGCTCCGGTTTGCATAGCCGGCAATTTTTCCAGTGCGCCATTCTCCTGCAGCACACCGGAATCGCCGCGGACGTGTGCGGTCGTCTGGCCGATAAGCTGCGCCCGTTCCCGTGCGACGGCGTTATCTCACCCGCGCTCGGCGGGATCGTGGTCGGCCAGGAAGTCGGCCGCGCCCTCGGCAAGCGGCACATCTTTGCGGAGAAGAAACCGGAAGGCGGCCTCATCCTGCGGCGCGGCTTCCAAATCGCGCCTAACGAGCGCTTCGTCGTCGCCGAGGACGTCGTCACTCGCGGCGGACGCGTCCAGGAAACGATCGATATCGTCCGCGCGCACGGCGGAGTCGTCGCCGCCGTGGGCGTCATCGTCGATCGCAGCGGCGGCCAGCGCCCCGACTTCGGCTGCCCCTTCGTCAGCCTGGTCGAGATGAACGTGGAGACATTCCCCGCTAATCAAGTCCCAGCCGACCTTGCCGCCACTCCCGCAATCAAGCCGGGCAGTTAGGCCGATCGTCGCTACGCCACCCAGCCCCACACTGCGAAGACCGCCATGAAGAGCGCCGCCAACCCGGCGGAGATCGGCACCCAGGCGCGATCAAAGGCCTCGTGACGTCCGAAGTGCGCCAGCAACAAAATCGCCGGGAAAATTCCCAACACGTAGCGGGGCACTGATTCCAACGAACCCCACATCGTGATGAAGATCAGATACACAATCGAATACGCTGCGTAGCTGGCCCGCAGCCATCGCGCGATCGCGATCACCAAGCCGAGGAAAGCGAAGGCAAAAGCCAGGTCGATATAATTTCCCACCCGGTGCCCGCCCACAACGAAATACGCCGCAATTGTGCGCCACGGCGGTTGCATCCCCATCCCCCAAGTTCCCTGCGCGTCCACCACCGCAGCTGCGCTCCCGGCCCAAAAATGTAGGTAGGCGAGATAACCGCCCAAGGCCAGTGGCGGCAGCGCCAGAGCGAGGACGTTCCAGCGCAGTTTTCGCCAGTTGAATTCGCACTGCAGCAAATACTCGACCAGCAGGCCAACACAGAGAATGAAGCCAGGCGGCCGGCAGAGAGTCGCCACCATCCCAAGCGCTCCGGCCCACCACCACTCCCGCTTCCGCGCATGGTAAAACGAGCCGATCACAAAGAGCAGAAAGGTCGATTCCGAATAGATCGCGGACAGGAAAAGCGTGGTCGGAAAAATTAACAGGTAAAGCACCGCCCGCCGTGCGGTGGCTTCGTCGAACTCCAGCCGAGCCAGCAGGAAAAGGTAAATCAGGCACCCGAGCAGGGAGAGATTCGCCACCACGCTGCCGCAGACCAGCCACCAGATATCCTTCTTCGAGCCGATCACCGCATGGGCGGCGCGGAGCAGCATCGGATAGACGGGAAAGAAGGCGACGTTGGTCTTTTTCTGGGTCGTGAATTTATAACCGCGCGCCGCCACATCGTGATACCAGCCTCCATCCCAGCGGGACCACATATTGACCACCGGATGGTGAATGGACGAAACGCGACCAGGCACCGCGGTGACCGCGCCGTTCGCCCCGATCTCCCAAGCGCCCGGTAGCGGGATGTGATTCAGAAGAGCCATCGCCATCCACCCCACCAACGCCAGGCCCAACCGCGAGATCAACCAGGGAGCAAAGACCTCTCGCGGATACCAGTGGCGCCAGGTTCGAACCGGTCCTGCTTCTGCTGCGAGGTCGGATGATTTGTCCAAAGTTTTGGGGTGAAGTCGGCTAAGATTGGGGTAAAACCCAACCAGCACAAGCGCAGAGAGCCGATCCCCTTAAACTTCCAATTCGCCGTGGCTGACGCTTCCAATAAGACACCCTTCACCGACAAGCGCGTCTTAATCACCGGCGGCCTCGGGTTCATCGGCTCCAATCTCGCGCAGCGCCTCCTCGACCTCGGCGCGGACGTGACCTTGCTCGACAGTCTCATCCCCGAATACGGCGGCAATCTTTTTAACATCGAACTCTTCCGCGATCGGCTCCATCTCAACATCTCCGATGTGCGCGACACCTACAGCATGCGCCATCTCGTGCAGGGGCAGGATTACCTCTTCAACCTCGCCGGCCAGACCAGTCATCTCGATTCCATGACGAATCCGGTGCCCGACCTCGAGATCAATTGCCGCGCCCAGCTCTCGATCCTGGAAGCCTGCCGCGTCTGCAATCCGGCCATCAAAATCGTTTTCGCCAGCACCCGCCAGATTTACGGTCGCCCCGAACGTCTCCCGGTCGATGAGACCCACCCGCTCCATCCCGTGGACGTCAATGGGATCAACAAAATGGCCGGCGAAAAATATCATCTTCTCTACAGTCAGGTGCACGGCCTGCAAGCCACCGCTTTGCGACTCACGAACACAATCGGTCCGCGCATGCGCATTCAGGATGCGCGCCAGACCTTCGTGGGCGTCTGGATTCGACAACTCCTCCAGGACGAGCCGATCGACGTCTGGGGCGGCCAGCAATTGCGCGACTTCACCGATGTCGAAGACGCCGTCGACGCCTTCCTCCTCGCCGCTGCCGCCCCGCAAACCCAGGGCCAGGTCTATAACCTCGGCGGCAGTGAAGTCGTTAACCTGGAGCAGCTCGCCAATCTGATGGTGGAAGTGAACGGCCGCGGTCGTCTGAGCCTCCGCGAGTTCCCGGCCGACCGGCATAAAATCGACATCGGCGACTACTACGGCGATTTCTCCAAGATCGCCTCCGAGCTTGGCTGGACCCCGAAACGCTCGCTCCGCCAAACGATCGAAACCACCCTCGCCTTCTACCGCGAGAATCTGCCGCACTACCTTGGTGCGCCGTCCTCACCCACCGCCGGAAGCCAGTGATGAAGCCGATCCTTTCCGCCGATCCGCGCGGCGGCTACCTCGCCCACCAACGCGAAATCGATCAAGCCCTCGCCGCCGTCCTCGAGAGCGGCCATTACGTCCTCGGACCCGAGGTGGCCGCCTTCGAAAGCGAATGGGCCGCCTGGCTGGGTGTGGACAGCGCGATCGGCGTCGGGACTGGTACCGACGCGATCGAACTCGCCCTCCGCGCGCTCGATCTCGGAGCGGGCGACACCGTCCTAACAACCGCCAACACCGCGGTCGCCACCATCGCCGCCATCGAACGCACCGGCGCCGCCCCGCTGCTCGTCGAGGTAGATGCCGGCACCCTTACTCTTTCACCCCAGCGTCTGGAAGAAGCTCTGCAATCCCATTCGCACCTTCGGCTGCGCGCGGTCATCCCGGTGCACCTCTACGGCCAGCCCGCAGACATGGAAGCGATCCTTCGCCTCGCGCAATCCCACGGACTCCATCTTATCGAAGATTGCGCGCAGGCCCACGGTGCCGCCATTGATGGCCGGAAGGTCGGGAGCTGGGGCGCGGCGGCGGCCTTTAGTTTTTACCCGACGAAGAATCTCGGCGCCTTGGGAGACGGAGGAGCGGTCGTCACCAACCAACCCGCGCTCGCGGAACGCGTCCGTCTCCTTCGCACCTACGGTTGGCGGGAGCGCTACCTGAGCGAAATCCCCGGCCTGAACAGCCGCCTCGATGAACTCCAGGCCGCCATCCTCCGTGTAAAACTGCGCCATCTCGAAAACGAAAACGCCCGCCGCCGCGCCATCGCCCAGCGTTACGACAATGCCCTCCGCGATTCGCCTCTCTGCCTTCCCCACGCGACCGCCGGATCGCACCACGTCTACCATCAATACGTCATCCGATTGCCAGAGCGCGATGCCTTGCGCGCTCACCTCCACGCGCAAGAAATTGCCACTGCCATCCTCTATCCGGTCCCGATTCACCTGCAGCCAGCCTATCGAGGAAAAATAGCCACCGCAGGCGACCTCTCCATCACCGAAGAAGCCGCTCGCACCCTCCTTTGTCTCCCCGTTCATCCCGGACTGGACGATGCAGATGTCACCCGCACCGTGGCCGCGATCCTCGACTGGCTAAACCGTTAACCGCGCGCTTAAGCTTTCTCATGTCACCCCTGGAAATCGAAACCATGCGCGCGGTCGAAGACGACCTCTGGTGGTATCGCGGCCTGCGCGGCCACGTCATCGCCTCCCTCGCGCCGGCGCGTCCCGAATTCGCCCTGCTCGATGCCGGCTGCGGTAGCGGCGGCATGCTCGCGCGGCTGCGGCGCCATTTTCCCTCCGCCGCGCTCACCGGGATGGACTACGTTCCACGCGCGCTCGAACTCACTGCCGAGCGCGCTCTCGGTGCCGAACTCGTCCAAGGCAGCGCCGACGCCCTGCCCTTCGCCGAAAACGCGTTCGATGTCGTTCTCTCCCTCGATGTCATCGTGCTGCACGGGATCGCCGACCAAAAAGCCCTCCACGAAATGCACCGAGTCCTGCGACCGGGCGGCACCTTGATCGTGAACGTCGCCGCTTTCGATTTCCTCCGCGGGAGCCACGATGCGGCCACTAACATGGCCCGTCGCTACACCCGTCCCCGACTCGCCCAGCAGCTCCGCACCGCCGGATTTTCCGACCCTCGGATCAGC
>JBBSLZ010000262.1:0-5020 GCA_038233435.1 Chthoniobacterales bacterium | reverse complement strand
GCGACTTTTTCCACGTCATCGGCGCAATTGGCATCATCACTGCTCAGCTGAGTGGCGCAGATGTATTCCGAGCCAGTGCCAGATCCAGAACATTCCAGCGGAAAAACCTTCGAGCTGAAGGCCATCCTCCTGGTGGACGACGACAAGCAGCTCGCCTCCGCCCTGCAATGGATCCTGGCCGACGCCAACTTCCTCGTCGACGTTGCCTTCGACGGCCTTGAAGCGCTGCTCAAGGTGAAGGCGCACGAATACGACGCCGTCATCTGCGATCTTAAGATGCCGCACCTGCGCGGTGACGAGTTCTATTTGCAAGCCCGCGAGCTGCGGCCAGCCTTGGCGGATCGCTTCATTTTCATCACCGGATACGCGACCGATCCCGCCATTCGTGGCTTTCTGGTGGAGAACGAGGTGAAGTTTCTGGTCAAGCCGTTCCCGATCAAAGGGCTGATTTCCTGCGTGCAGGAGATGTCAGGCTAATCGCTAGTCCGTCACGACTTACAGAGGTTTTTATCGGATTTCGGTAGCCGGCAAGCGAAGCTCAGTGAGCGGCAAGGATCTGGGCGAAGCGCCAGACTTCGTGAAAGGTGTTGTAGAGCGGTGTCGGCGCGACCCGGATGACATTCGGTTCCCGGAAGTCGCTTTTCACGCCGGCCGCCTCCAGATCCTTGAAGAGTTTTCTCGGATGTTCGTGCACCTGGATGGAAAGCTGCGCGCCGCGCAGCTCCGGCTCCCGCGGCGTAATCACCGTGACGAGCTGCGACGGCGCGCGGTCGAGTAGGAATTCCAGGTAACCGGTGAGCCGGATGGACTTGGTGCGCAGGGCTGCGATTCCCCCCGCTTCATCGAAGATTGCGAGCGACGCACGGAGCGGCGCCATCGCGAGGATCGGCGGATTGCTTAACTGCCACGACTCCGCTGAGGGCACCGGGACGAAGTCCGGCTCGAGCTGCATCCGGAAACGCGTTGCCGGATCGTTGCCCCACCAGCCGGCGAGCCGCGGAAGCTCACGATTGGTCGCGTGCCGCTCGTGCACAAAAGCGCCCGCCACCGCGCCCGGGCCGGAGTTGAGATATTTGTAGGAACACCAGACGGCGAAATCGACGTTCCAATCGTGCAGGGCGAGCGGCGCATTGCCCGCGGCGTGCGCGAGGTCGATCCCGACGAGGCAGCCATGCTTCTGCGCCAGCGCCGTTATCTCCGCGATGTCGAAGAGTTGACCGGTGAAAAAATTCACGCCCGCGATTAGAACGAGCGCAATCTCGTCACCCTGTCGCTCGAGCAAGGCGGCGATGTCCTCCGGCCGAATCGTCCATTCCCCTTCCCGCGGCCGCGCCAGGAGGAGCGATTCGTCCGGCGCGAAGCCGTGATGCGCGATCTGCGACTTGATTGCGTAAGTGTCGGAAGGGAAAGCCGGGTCCTCCATCAGGATCTTGTGCCGGGCTTTGGTCGGACGATAAAACGTCGCCATGAGCAGGTGCAGGTTCACCGTCAGGCTGTTCATGCAAACGACTTCGTTAGGCTGGGCGCCGACCAAACGCGCCGCCGGCTCGCGCAGGGTCTCGTGATAGGAATACCAGGGCGTGGCCGCGTCGAAGTGCCCGTCGACCGCGAGCCGCGCCCAGTCTTCCAGTTCCTGGTCGACTGCCCGGCGCGCCGCCTTCGGCATTACGCCTAACGAGTTCCCAACAAAATAAATCAGCGGATCGCCCGCGGCGTTGACCGGAATATGAAAACGGGCGCGGAATTGGCCCAGGGGATCCTGCGCGTCGAGCTCCCGCGCGAAACTTTCGTCAAGCGAGAAATTCATGGCTTCACGCCGAGCCCCGCAGACGCTGCGAGCCGGCGCTGTCGTTTGCCGAAAGAGAGAAATCGTGTCGCTCCGCACTCGAGCGCGATCGCCACGTGCAGGAGGTCGATGGTGCGCTGGCCATCCCGTGTCGCGTGCGCTTCACTCAACTCGTCCGCGCGCCGAAAAACGCTTGTCCAGGCAACAGGCGTATGAACCAGTATCTCCTCATGAAGATCATCATCGATCCGCCGAAACGCAGCTCGAGAATCCGCGGCGCTGAGATCTCCGAGCGCGGCTAAATTTCGAAACGCATTTCGCACTTCAATTCGGTGCAGGGGGGTAAAGATCAACGGCGACGGCTGAGCCACCATGTAGGACTGCGCCCTCGCCTGATGGTGGTCCTCCCGATGCAATGAAACCAGAGGACGGGTCGGGATAAGTCTCCGCGGCCACAACCTAGTCCCTCAGTCGTGACCAAAGCTCGTCTGTCTCTGCCGGCGAAACCAGGCGTCCCACCGGCGCTACGCGAAAGGAAACGGCGCCAGGCCGCCTTGCTCGGCTTCTTCGCTACGGGAGGCGAGAGCGTCGCAATCGGGCGGCCGTTGCGCGTGATGTTGGTAATCTGCTTGCCCCACTCCAGGCGCTTGGCGAGGCTGGCGAAATTGTTGCGCAGGTCACGCACCGTAGCCGTTTTTATTGTGATACAACGTTGTCTCACACACTCTCTGGCGTCAACTGATCAGTTTTTCACCTTGTCTCGCCCGGCAGCTGCATGAACTCGATCGTGGTGCCATCAGGGTCACGCACGTAAACGACGCGCCGCCCCGCGTTCGGCCCGCTCGTAGGGTGTGCGGATTCCCCGCCGCTTTCCATCCGGCGGCGGCGATCTTGTCCAGGACCGCGTCGAGATCATCGACGGTGAAGGCGACGTGGACGGAGCCGACATCACATGGCCGCCAGGCGACGCGCATGCAGTCGGCCGGCGCATGATACTCGAGCAACTCGATCTTGTGGCCGGGCGCATGCAGGACCGCGAGGGTCAGCTCCGCGCCCGGAACACCGGTCACTTCGCTGGCCAGGCTGCCGCTGTGATGGGCCCGGTGCGAGAGTTGAAATCCGAGCACGTCCCGCCAGAAAGCGAGCGATCGTTCCAGGTTCGCCACGGTGATTCCCGTGTGATCGGCGGCGATGATTTGGAAGGGCGTGGTCATGGCGTTGGGCGCCTCTGGCTCGATCTGGCGTCTTTCAATGTAGCGCGAGCTTCCAGCTTGCACCTCATAACCTGCAAGCTGGAAGCTTGCGCTACCTTCTGAATTTCAAGTGTGATTTTTCGGGCAGGTCCGCGAATCACCGGGGTAACAACACCTTTGTTGATCCACCGAGATGCGCGCACCTGCCACCACCATGACCGACATCGCCGAGAGGGAGATTTTCATCCGCCTGCTCGAAGAACATGCCGGTATTATCCGGAAGGTCGCGCTGGGTTACACCAGCACCTTTGCCGATCGCCAAGATCTGACCCAGGAGATCACGCTCCAGCTCTGACTCGCCTACCCGCGCTATTCCGCCGAGCGTCCTTTCTCGACCTGGATGTATCGCATCGCGCTGAACGTCGCGATTTCCTTTCTCCGCCGCCATACTCATTCCGTCAGGCAAACGCTCTCGCTCGAAGAAAATGAGATCGAAGTGCTCGACCCCGGGAAAGCGGAGCCGGATGAGCGCATTACCCTTTTGCAGCAGGTCATCGCCTCGCTTCCGCCGCTCGATCGCGGCCTTCTTTTTCTCTATCTCGACGATCACAGCTATCGCGAAATCGCCGCCATCCTTGGTCTCACCGAGACAAATGTGGCGACCAAACTTCACCGCCTGAAACAGCGTGTCCGCGAGGAGATGCTGAAACTCAACCGCCAAAACTCATGACCGAACTCGACGACCTCAAATCCGCCTGGCAATCGCTCAACCGCAATCTCGAGCGCCAGCACGCGCTCGCGCTCCATCAGTTTCGCGACACGAAAATCAGCCGCTTTCGCAGCGGGTTTCGGCCGCTCTCCATCGGGCAGATCGTCCAGCTGATCTGCGGCGTGCTACTCGCCGTCTTCGGCGGAACCTTCTGGGTCGGCCACCGCGACGTCGCGCACCTCCTTTTCTATGGCCTCGCCGTTCACGCTTACGGCATCATGTTCATCGTCTTCGCCGCGCGTGATCTTTACCTGATCAAGCAACTCGATTACGCCGCGCCGGTCCTCGCATTGCAAAAGCAGCTCGCCGCGTTGCGGAGTTGGCATCGCCGCACCGGTCTCTCGTTTGGCCTCGTCGGATCCTTCATTTGGATTCCCATCATCCTCATGATTTTCTTCCGACTCGGGGCCGATGTCTGGATCAACAAACCTTCTCTCGTCGGTTGGTTTGTCGTCAGCGGCGGGATTAGCGCGGCCTCGCTTCTCGCGGTCTTCCTCTGGTCGCGCCGTCCGGGGTACGAGAAGCTGGCGAAGAACCTCGACGCCAGTTCCGCGGGCTACACCGTCCGACGCGCGCAGTCTATGCTCGGCGAGATCGAGCGCTTTGAGCGCGAATAAAATTGAAGCCTAACGAACCGCCGCGATGACCTTGAGCTCGATCGCGATGGGAGTCGGAAGCGCCCCCACCTCGAGCGTCGTCCGGGTCGGATTCGGTTTCCCGGGCCCGGCGAAATACCGGGGATAGATTCGATTAAAAATCGGGAAATCCTCTTTCATGTTCGTGAGGAAAACCGTCACATCCACGATGTCATCCCAGCTGGCGCCGGCGTCTTCCAAAACCAGGCGCACATTTTCAAAGACGGCATGGCACTGTTTCTCGATGTCGTAGCTCACGATGTTGCGCTCCGCATCGAGCGTGACGCCGGGGACTTCCTTGCTCCCTCGCACCCGCGGCCCGATCCCGGAGAGGAAAAGCAAATTGCCGACGCGCCTGGCGTGCGGAAAAGCGCCGACCGCTTCCGGCGCGCGCACGCTTTCAAAAGATTCACTCATTTTATTTTGCGATGCAGACATTCTTCGGCTCGGTGAAGAAACGCAACGCTTCCTCGCCCCCTTCCCGGCCGACGCCGCTTTGTTTCATCCCGCCAAAGGGCACCCGCAGGTCGCGCACGAGCCAGCAATTTACCCAGACCGTGCCGGTGTGGATTTGCTCCGCGACGCGGTGGGCGCGGCTCAGGTTTTGCGTCCAAACGCTGGAGGCGAGGCCGTAGTC
>JBBSLZ010000261.1:0-5023 GCA_038233435.1 Chthoniobacterales bacterium | reverse complement strand
TTCGCTCAGGGATTCCGCGATCGCGACCGAATCAATCGACTCGTCGCTCGGTAACACCGGTTCCTGGGGCCAGTTCAATTCCTGCGGCGGCGGCTCACCGGCGGAGCGCCCGATTAATCCCAGCGAGCGCAGCGTCTCGCGATCCGCCGTCCCGGTCGCGGCGAAACCTTTTCGCCGCTGGTAACGCCGGGTCGCTTCCCGTAATTCAGCCGACTCGCGCCCATCCACATTCCCGAAATAAAGACTGCGCCGCCGCAGTTCCTCCTGCACAAAGCGCGTCTCATCTTGCGCCCGGAGGACGGGAGCAAACTGCAGCATGGTCAAAACAGCCAAAGGCCAGACAAAAAGGCGGAAGCATTTCATAAGCAGCACGATCCGGCGGGAGCATCCGCCGTCCTGCCAAAGAGGACAGGGTTTATTTTAAGATTGCGACTTCCGAGCGGACCTGACGGCAGCGGCTTGCCCCTGCGAAGCTGACCCGACGAACGCACTTCCCCACTCAGGGCAGCCCGCTGCCCGATTGCGCTTTCACCAGCGAGACGTCCGTGCCGCTGATGCTACCGTCCGCGTTCGCGTCGGCGCGGAAGGTTGCCGCGCCGGCGGCCTGCCCGACGACCGTTTTGGTTAAGCCCACATCCGTCGCGTTCACCGCCCCGTTGCCATTCACATCGCCCATCAGCACGCGCATCGGGATCGCCAGGTTGGTCGCGCCATTCACATTGTTGAGCGTGACGGTGATGGTCTGGGCGTTGGCCACGTTGGTCAGCGGGATGGTGACCTCATTCCCGCTCGTCACAACTGCTCCGCCATTGCTGACCCCGTCGCTTCCGATCATCCCGATGCCTGCAGTGACAGCGGCTTGCGGAGTCTCCTGCACCGAGACATTGGCGAGCAAGGTGACAACGAGGGTGTAATCACCGGTCACGCCACCCCTGCGACATTCCACGCCCGGCGCCCCACTCAGCGGCAGATCGATATCAAAACTGCCTGCGTTGGCGTGCGTCTTTCGGGAAACGGCGCTCTGGATGATCGGCGCCGATGGCTGCGCCCGATAGCTTCCTCCGCTATTCAGGAGGACGCCGTTATCGTAACTGATTCCTCCCCACACAATCATCTCAGTGCCGGTCCAGACCGCGCTGTGCTCGGCTCGAGGAAAGGGCGCGTTCACCGTCGTCATTGGCGTCCAGCTGTCCGTCGCTGGATTGTATCTCTTCCCGTTGTTGAAATCGGAGTTTGAGGAGGTGCCGCCCCAGATGATCATTTCCCGTCCCGACCAGGCCGCGCTGTGCGAGTCCCGGGGCATGGGCGCGCCGTTGGCCACTCCCGTGGCCACCCAACTGTCCGTGGACGGCTTATATCTGCCACCAGTGCTTGTATCGCTGAAAGACTCCGCACCGCCCCAGACGATCATTTCGCTGCCGGTCCAGACGGCCGTGTGAGCGATTCGAGGAAGCGGGACGTTTACCAAGCTCGTCGCCGTCCAACTATCAGTAATCACATTGTATCTGCCACCGGTCTGCAAAGGCATCATCGGATCACTTCCACCCCAAGCGATCATTTCATTTCCGCTCCATAGCGCGGTATGATACGCCCTTGCCAACGGTGCGTTCGCAGTGCTGGTGGCAGCCCAAGTGTCCGTGCTCGGATTGTATCTGCCTCCAGTATTCAACCTGCAATTGCTGCCGCATCCGAGTCCACCCCAGACGATCATTTCTCTGCCCGTCCACACTGCGCTATGAGACTCTCGGCCGAGAGGCGCGCTGGCGCTGCTGGTAGGAGTCCAATTATCGGTCATCGGATTGTATTTGCTCCCGCTGTTTAGATCATTGCCACTAGGTAATTGGTATCCCCCCCAGACGATCATCTCCCGACCGGTCCAAACAGCCGCGTGCAAGTCTCGCCCAGTGGGTGCGTTGTTTGTGCTGGTCGCACTCCAGCTATCGGTCGCGGGATTATATCTCGCTCCGCTACCCAAAGTACCGGAGTCAAAATTAAATCCACCCCAGATGATCATTTCGCTGCCCGTCCAACGGCGCTGTGAAACAAGCGCACCGCAGGCGCATTCGCGGTGGAAGTAGCAGCCCAAACGTCGTCGGCGCCGCCGTTGGAGATCGAGATTGCCGGCAGGTTGTACCTCCCCGATGCGAGGGCGCTCTCCTCGGCAAGTGCCAACACATTCGAGAAAGGCCCGTCCATCGTGGCATGCGGGGCTAGCTCGCTCATCAATCTCTCCGCGAGGATGGGCCGAACCAGGCATTCCGCGATGACGGAGGGATCGTTCTCCAGCGCCTCGAAGAGTTCCAGCAACACCTCAGGCTGTTTGGTGTCGCATGCAATGCGATTCATTTCCTCCTGCAACTTTGCACCGGTAATCGACCGCTGCGCACGGGCAAGTACTCGCGACTTTGCCAAATAGTTGCTGATCTTTTCCTGAATGGCCTCCTTGGTAATAACGGCACCGAGCGGCGGCTTGGGCCCCGGATTCTCCTTCGGCCAGACGCGATGACGCCAATAGACTTCCTCGATCGCTCGCTGACAGGCCACCCGTTCCGCAAAGGTCAGACTTCTACCAATAAAGCCTCCGCCCGCCGGTTGGAGTTCGCTTCCCAAGACGTGGGCGGAGAACGCAGTAAAAGTGCAAAAACAAATGACGCGACTACGAAAACCACCAATTGCCCTTTTACGCATTTTCTCTTAGGCCGGAACGACACCTAATTTCCAATCAATCCTTTTACATTATTCTTTAAACACGAGATCAAGATACACGTGATTCGCATCGCTTAATTGACACGCCACGCGAAAACGTGAAGGTTCGGCCGCCGCCGGCATTCAAGAGAGTGTAGCGGGTTATGGCCCGCGTGAAAACGCCATCCATCGTCACCGACAGGTAGCCGCCCACTATTGCTTGCCCCGAGACATCGGCGTTGTCCGCAGCGTCTGGTGTTATGTTGCAGAGCATCGTCGCAGTGTTGGCCAGAGCAAGATTACCGTTGATGTGAAATGTTCCTTCCGGGGCCAGCGTCCCCCTGACATTCACTAGCCGCGATTGAAGAGTCGCGCGTCCGTTCGCGGTAATTGTTCCGTTTCCCGTCAGGGTGCCCGAGATCCCGACGTTGAAGGGAATCAATACGTCGTTGTTAAGGCTGTTGACGATAACGGTTCCGCCATTCGTCACTCTTAAGAGTGCAGTCCCGCCCTCCAAAGTATTAGTATTATTTCCACCGATGAAAAGCCGGGGGAGCTGTCCGTTGAGGGTCCAAGAGGAGCCAACGCCATCCACCGTCACCGCACCGTTAGAGTTCACCACATCACCTCCCAACAGAGCGATGTAAGCATATCCATCGCTGATGACTTTCCCTCCATTGGTGATGCTCAAAGTGCCGCTGCCGCCATCGCCGACGTAGATGCTCCCCTCCGAGGAAGAGCCGTTACAGCCCGAGCAAGGGCCCACGGACAAGAACCCGTTTGCGCCAGTCACCGCGAGACTGCCTGAGTCTGACACATTAGCCCCCAACTTCAGGGAACGGGCGGTCGCTTGGAAGCCATCAAGCTTCGGGTTGCCGCCATTGTTAATGAAGGCGTCAGTCGAATTGCCCGGCACCCCGTTATCCCAGTTGGTTCCACTGAACCAATCGCCACCCGTGGCGGTCCAGTTGGTGGTGTCCGCGTAAGCGGCCGGCTGGTAGACTGCGAAGGTCAGAACTGCCAAGAGGCAGATCAGGTTCGAATGTGCAGGGGGGGGATTTTCATAGTTTTTACGTTATGAAACAGGGTCTTAACGCGTCAAGCGCAGAAATTGAGAGCCGCGTGCGGCCGCCTCTGGAGCCGGCGCGCCCCCGCGCCGAAGACTGCTCGGACCACCCACCATCACTGGCCAATTCCGCCCCCTCCAGCGCGGCCAGCTTGCGCGTTTTTCCGCGCTTCGTAGCGTCACGCCATGCACCAACTCGACACGGATTTGCTCGAGAAACCAGCCGCCCACCAGGAGCCGTCAAAGACGCTCAACGATCAGCCCGACTCCTTCGCCCGCCGCCACATCGGCCCGAACGCGGCCGCCATCGCCGAGATGCTGGAAACTGTCGGCTACGAGACGATCGACGCCCTCATCGATGCCACGGTCCCGAAAAATATTCGGCTAAAAGGCGCGCTTAAATTGCCCGCCGCCCTCGGCGAACGCGCCGCCTTGGAAGAGCTGCGGACCATTTCGTTGCGCAACAAGGTGAACCGCTCGTTCATCGGCGCCGGCTACTCCGATTGCATCACGCCGCCCGTCATCCAGCGGAACATTTTCGAGAACCCCGGCTGGTACACCGCCTACACGCCGTATCAGGCGGAGATCGCACAAGGCCGGCTGGAGGCCCTGGTCAACTTCCAGACCATGATCACCGATCTGACGGGAATGGAAATCGCCAACGCCTCCATGCTCGACGAGGCCACCGCCGCCGCCGAAGCGATGGCGCTCTGCCGAGCGGTCGTGAGCGGGCGCGATGCCTTTTTTGTTTCCGAGCTTTGCCATCCCCAGACGATCGAGGTGGTGCAAACCCGCGCCCAACCGCTCGGCGTGCGTGTGATTGTGGGGGATCACAAAAAGTTCGATTTCAAGGTAGCGGCAGCTTGCAGCATGCCGTCTGGGGGGTGCAAGCTGGAAGCTTGCGCTACCTTTGGCGTCCTTCTGCAATATCCCGCGACGGATGGCGCGATTCACGACTACGCCGCGTTTATCGAGCGCGCCCACGAAGCCGGCGCCCTCGCGATTGTCGCCACCGATATCCTCGCGCTCACCCTGCTTAAGCCTCCCGGCGAACTCGGAGCCGATGTCGCGGTCGGCAGCACCCAGCGTTTCGGCGTCCCGCTCGGCTTCGGCGGCCCGCACGCCGCCTTCATGGCCACGCGCGATGCGCACAAACGCCACCTCCCCGGCCGCCTCGTCGGCGTCTCGCACGATGCCGAAGGACGCCCCGGCTACCGCCTCGCCCTCCAGACGCGCGAGCAACACATCCGGCGCGACAAGGCCACCAGTAAC
>JBBSLZ010000260.1:0-5025 GCA_038233435.1 Chthoniobacterales bacterium | reverse complement strand
TGTTCATGACCGCGAAAGCCAGTGTCGCCAGGAGCATGTTCCACATCCCCGGGCTCACCAGGCGGGGCTTGGTCATCGCTGGGTCGAGAGCTTGGAAATGCATCGGGAGCAGGCGCGCGGAAGCCGAGATTCGAGTGCAGATCGCCCTCCCGCGCAAGCGCCGCTCCGTCGATCTCGCTTTGCTCTGGTCGCTTTAGCGACGCCGCTCTGTCGGCGTTTTGACGCGTGCCATGCAACCGACGCGCCCAAACGGCGACAGCGCGCCCTCGCTCCCACCTCTGGAGCCCGCCTGCCAATTTTTTCTGAGTTGCACCGATTCCGGCGTGTTGCTATTACAGCGCGTGCCGCGGTCGCCCGTTTGGCGTGCGATTCTTCCGGCGCTTTAGCCTTTAATCTGCCATGAAAAAACTCGAAGCCATTATCAAGCCGTTCAAACTCGAAGAAGTGAAGGAAGCACTCGCCGAACTCGGCATCGAAGGCATGACCGTCACGGAAGTGAAAGGCTTCGGCCGCCAAAAAGGTCACACCGAAATTTATCGCGGCAGCGAATACACGGTCGATTTCCTCCCCAAAGTGAAAATCGATATCGTGCTCGCCGACGATATGGTCGACAAAGCCGTCCAGATCGTGGTCAACGCGGCCAAGACCGGCAAGATCGGCGACGGCAAGGTCTTCGTCATCCCGGTTGAGCACGCCGTCCGCATTCGCACCGAGGAGATCGGCGAAAAAGCGGTTTAGAATCCGTCCAATCGTTCGACTTTCACATCGTTACATGGGGCGCCCGGCCAGGCGTCGCGGTAACGATGTCATTTTTTAAGCGACCAACCCTTCCCTACCCCACATGTCCAAAGACAAAAAGTCCGCCTCCGACGTCAGCAAGATGATCAAGGACCACCAGGTCAAACTCGTGGACTTCAAGTTCACCGATTTGCCCGGCGCCTGGCAGCACTTCACCACCACGCTGACCGAGTACAACGAAGAAATCTTCACCGAAGGCCTCGGCTTTGATGGCTCCAGCATCCGCGGCTGGCGCGCCATCAACGCCAGCGACATGCTCGTCATTCCCGATCCCACCACCGCCTGGATCGATCCCTTTAATGCCGAGCCCACCCTCAGCCTGATCTGCACCATCGTCGATCCGATTACCCGCGAGCCCTACGATCGCGACCCGCGTGGCGTGGCCGAAAAAGCGGAAGCCTACCTGCAAAGCACCGGCATCGCCGACACCGCCTCCTTCGGACCCGAGGCCGAGTTCTTCATCTTCGACGAAGTCCGTTTCGACTACACCTCGAACTCCTCCTTCCACCTCGTCGACAGCGTGGAAGGCCACTGGAATAGCGGCAAAGAAGAATTCCCGAACCTCGGCTACAAGATCCGCGCGAAAGAAGGCTACTTCCCCGTCTCCCCCGCCGACACCCAGCAGGACCTCCGCAACGAGATGTGCCTGGAATTGGAAAAAGCCGGCATCCCCATCGAGCGCCAGCACCACGAAGTCGCCAGCGCCGGGCAAGCCGAGATCGACATCCGTTTCGGACCCATGAAAGAGATGAGCGACTGGATGATGTACTACAAATACATCATCCGGAACGTCGCCAAAAAGCACGGCAAGACCGTCACCTTCATGCCGAAACCGCTCTTCGGCGACAACGGTTCCGGCATGCACACCCACATGTCGCTCTGGAAAGACGGCAAACCCCTCTTCGCCGGCAACGGCTACGCCGGCTTAAGCGAAATGGCCCTCTTCTTCATCGGCGGCATCCTCCGCCACGCCCCCGCGCTCACCTGCATCACCAACCCGACCACCAACAGCTACAAGCGCCTCGTCCCCGGCTTCGAAGCCCCGGTCAATCTCGCCTACTCCGCGCGCAACCGCTCCGCCGCCATCCGCATCCCCACCTACTCGGCCAATCCCAAATCCAAGCGCGTCGAATTCCGCACCCCAGATTCCGCGGCCAATCCCTACATCGCCTTTTCCGCCCTCCTCCTCGCCGGCCTCGATGGCATCCAAAACCGCATCGATCCCGGCGATCCCATGGATAAAAACCTCTACGAACTCCCACCCGAAGAACTCGCGCAAGTGCCGAGCGTCCCCGATTCCCTCAGCGGCGCCATTCAGGCGCTCGAAGCCGATCACGCTTTTCTTCTCAAAGGCGACGTCTTCAACGCCGACTTCATCAAGAACTGGCTCGAGATGAAGCAAAAAGAATACGACGCCCTGCGCGTGCGTCCGCATCCCTATGAGTTCGCGATGTACTTCGACGTGTAGACTGTTCCTGATTGAGTAGCCACACCCGGACCACGAAGCGCGACTCATATTCATCCCACGCAGCGCAACAAGACCGCCCGGCCCAAAAGCTGCAGAGACCGCGCACACTCAAGCCTCCTTTGCTCTGACGAACTTTTGCGCATCTGCGCCAAAAGGCCGTCACAAAGCCAGGTTGTGCTCCTTCGCATCGTGTGTCTCCGCCTCCGCGCAGATAACAGAGGCGCCACTCTAACGACCATCTCGCGTCATCGTAAAACACCTCTGTAGCCAGCGTGAAGCGCCAGAAAGATCACGCGTTGTAGCGACGCCGCTCTGTCGGCGTTCACACGCGCGACCTGCAATTCACGCGCCCGAACGGCGACAGAGCGCCGTCGCTACAAAAATTCTCTGCGGACAGGGAGACCTTTCCGCTTTCTCCGGCGAATATATGAGCCTCTCACTCCGTGCTAGAAGGAGAGGCGGGGGCGGGAATCGAACCCGCGAATAGAGGTTTTGCAGACCCCGACCTTACCACTTGGCTACCCCGCCCTTTGCGCGACCGGAGCGTATGGGCAGCGCGCGAAGCTGTCAACGAACCCTCCTCACCCCACCCAAAACGCTTCCGCGTTCGACGAGCGATAGGCGCCGTTCGATACTCCCACTGCTCCCATGTCCACCCGCTCTTCCGCCCTCTTCGCCGCCGCCCGTCGCTCCATCCCTGGTGGGGTCAATTCCCCCGTCCGCGCTTTCCGCGGCCTCGACCGTGAGCCTTTTTTCGTCGAGCGCGCGCAGGGCGCCACCATCTGGGACGTCGATGGAAAAGAATATATCGACTACGTCGGCACTTGGGGGCCGGCCATTCTCGGGCACGCCCCGCGGGTCGTGATCGATGCCGTCCAGACGGCCGCCGAGCGTGGCGTCAGTTTCGGAATCCCGAATCCGCTCGAAGTGGAAATGGCCGAATTGATCTGCGCCTGGGTGCCTTCGATCGAGAAAGTCCGGATGGTGAACAGCGGCACCGAAGCCACCATGTCCTGTCTCCGGCTGGCGCGCGGCTTCACCAGGCGCGACAAAATCATCAAGTTCGAAGGCTGCTACCACGGCCATGTCGATTCGCTTTTGGTCAATGCAGGCAGCGGCGCCCTCACCCACGGCCGGCCGGATAGCGCTGGGGTCCCGGCCGCTTTCGCCGCGCTCACCATCTCGCTTCCCTTTAATGATCTCGAGGCGGTCCGCGCCGCATTCCGCGAGAACAAAGACGAGATCGCCGCCATCATCCTCGAGCCGATCCCCGCCAACGCGGGCCTCTTTTTCCGAAGGAAAATTTCCTGTCCGCTCTGCGCGAGGAGTGCGATCGCCACGGCGCGCTCCTCATTTTTGACGAAGTGATGACCGGGTTCCGGGTCGCGCGCGGCGGCGTCCAGCAACTCTACGGAGTCCGACCCGATCTGACCGCGCTCGGAAAAGTGATCGGCGGCGGGCTGCCGGTGGGAGCGTTCGGCGGGCGGGCGGAGATCATGGATCACCTTTCGCCGGACGGGCCGGTCTACCAGGCCGGCACGCTCTCCGGGAACCCGCTCGCGATGGCGGCGGGCCTGGCGCAGTTGCGCGAGCTGGATCGGATCGATGGCTGGCGCTTGCTCGAGGAGCACGGCGCAGAATTGGAAGAAGCCACCCGCGAGACTCTTCGTCTCCTCGATCGGCCGCTCGTTTTCCATCGGGTCGGCTCGATGTTTTGCCTCTTCTTCACCGGGGAACCGGTCACTGATCTCGCCTCAGCGAAACGCTCCGATCAAGCGGCCTTCGCGCGCTTCTTTCGACATTGCCTCGAGGCCGGGGTCTATTTTGCCCCCTCGCAGTTCGAGACTGGCTTCCTCTCCACGGCCCACGATTCGGCCGCCCTTGCCCGCACCGCGGAGGTCATGCGGAGCGCTCTCCTGGCGTAAAACTAGCCAGCGGGAGCGTCGGGAAATCCTCGACAATAACGTTTGCGATCGGTCCACTCTTGTCTAACTTCTGTTCATGACCTGTTATATCTCTCCTGCCACGTCGGATTCCGATCTCCTTCGCTTCGCCGCGGAAGGCGAACACCGCAGCCTCGATGAATTCCATCGCCGCTACTCCGGCATCCTCCGCGCCACCGCGTTCCGAATCCTCAATAACCTGCGCGACGCCGAGGAAGTAGTGCAGGAAGCCTTTGTGCAGATCTGGGATAAGGCGGGCGTCTACGATGTCCGCCGTGGAAAGCCGCTCACCTGGGCCATGACGCTCACCCGGAATAAAGCGATCGATCGCTTGCGCCAACTCCAGCGCCGTGCGCGCCTGCAGGGGGAGATCGAAGAGCAGGCGCAAATCTGGGATCGCATGAGCGAAAATGATTCCGCGGATGAAGCCGCCGCGCATGAAACCCAAGCCATCGTGCGTAGCGCCGTCATTCAGCTTTCCCCCGATCAACGCCGCGCCATCGAGCTGGCCTTCTTTTCCGGCCTCACCCAACAGGAGATCGCGCAGCAGTTGCACACCCCGCTCGGCACAGTGAAAGCACGCATCCGTCGTGGCATGATGAAACTCCGACAATCGATCACGCCTCGGCTCTAGGGCTACAACCACCAGGACGGCGCCAGTATCTGCTTAGCTTCGCGGCAGATATGATTGGGGAGCGCGGGCGCCCCGCCCGCTGTTTTTGGCGCCTCGCCGAAAACCGGAGCGACGTTCCAACGCGCAAAAGCTCCCGCGTTACGGCCGGGTGCCCCGCGAGGCGCGTGACACAGCGGGCGAGG
>JBBSLZ010000259.1:0-5043 GCA_038233435.1 Chthoniobacterales bacterium | reverse complement strand
GGGCGTGATCGAATGGTTCCTGCATGCACCAGAAACAGCCGCCGGCGAAGATGGCGGTTTTGGTTTCCGCGGCAGGTTTATCCTGCGCGAAGCTGAAGGGCGCGGCGGCCAGCCCCACTACGGCGAGGAGGGCGAGTAAAGTCTTTTGCATAATCGTGGGAGGCGGGTTGGTGGTTGAATATTCCGTGGCTCGGGGATTATTCGCCAGCGTGCCGGGATTGGTTGCCTGCCGGCCGACTGATCATGCGAACCAATCGACGAACCTTTCCGGCGGCAGAGATCGTGCCGGAAGATCACGCCCGCGTGCTTGATCTGGCGCAAGCTTTCGGGCGGAGCGCGCCGCTCGAAGTGGATCTCGGTTGCGGTGACGGCAATTTCCTGGCCGCGCTGGCGCGTGAGCAACCGGAGCGAAATTTTCTGGGGGTGGAACGGATGCCGGGACGGGTGCGCGCCACCTGCCGCAAGATCGGCGACGGAGTCCTGCCTAACGCGCGCGTGTTGCGGGCGGATATTTTAGAGGCGCTCAGCGTGCTGCTGGCGCCGGCGTCGGTGGAAGTGTGCCATCTGCTTTTCTCCGATCCGTGGCCGAAGCGGCGGCATCATGACCGGCGCGTTTTTACGGTGGAGTTTTTGCGGGCGGTGTCGCGGGTGCTGATCGCGGGTGGCTTGCTTCGGGTGGCGACGGATCATGCGGAATATTTTTCGGCGATGTCGGCTATTTGGCCGCGGGTGGAGGATTTCGAGGTCTGTCCACCGGACGCGGCTGATTCCGCGTTTTGCACGACATTCGAGGAGCGTTTCCGCGCGGGCGGTGCGCAGATTCGCCGCGTCGTTTTGCGGAAGGTTAGGGAGAGTTGATTGACCGCAGATGGCGCAGATGGGGAGTCTTCCATCTGCGTTATCTGTGTCATCTGCGGTTATCCATTGTCTAATTGTCGGCTTGCGTCCCTATTGGTTCCCGGTGCGGAAGAACGAAGATTTCGGCTTCACGCCATTGGAGCTTCGCAGACTGCGCGTGTTAAAGACGCCCCACGGGATTCAGCGTTATCTGGATTCCATTCCGTATCACCTTCCGATCAGTTCCCGTTCGCCGCGGTTGGTCTTGCGGACCGGGACGGCGCATTGTCTGGAAGGTGCCACCTTTGCTGCGGCCGCTTTGCGGGTGCTGGGCTTTCCGCCGCTCATTCTCGATCTGGAGGCGGACCGCGACACTGATCATGTGATCGCGGTTTTCAAAATGCGCGGGCACTGGGGCGCGCTCGCGAAATCGAACTTCGCAGGTTGCCGTTACCGCGAGCCGGTTTACCGCACGCTCCGCGAGCTGGCTTTGAGTTACTTTCCGATCTATTTCAATCTGCGCGGCGAACGGACGCTGCGGCGCTACTCGCGGCCGGTGAATCTGGCGCGTTTCGATGGGCGCGAGTGGATGACTTCGGAGGACCCGATCTGGTTTATCGCGGAGCATCTTTGCGAGATTCCACATTGGCCGCTTCTGACGCGGGCGATGGAGAGGAATCTGACCCGCGTGGATGCGCGCACGAGGGCGAGCGAAATGGTGGGACACCAAAAGAAGCCGGTCGTTAGGGCGACGAAACCTGCTCGCCGGGAAGGAAGGGAATCGCCTCCCAGTGGTCGGGAGAAAAGCGCAGGGTGACGGCGCCGGTTTGATCCTGCCGGAAAAGCGTGATCCCGCGCTGCGCGACTTGGTTTGCCCAGTCGTCTTTGACCTGTTCGTTCTCGGGGAACTCTGGCGATGAAGCGATAATCAGCCGCGGCCGCACCCGCGCCAGAAATTCCGGCGAGCCGGAAACGCCGGAGTGGTGCTGGCCTTTGATCAGGATGTCGCTGGTGAGATCGGTGTCCGCGACGAGCAGGGCGCGCTCGGTGGCGAGGCCGCTATCGGACATGAGCAAGACGCGCCAGCGCCCGTCGATCTCCAACTGCATCACGAGCGCTTCGTCATCTACGTTCGACGCATCGAATCCGGGCGGTGGATACAGAAACCGCAGGCGAAGATTCCGTCCGAAGGAGAGGCTGTCTCCAGCGGCGCAGGTTTGGCGGGCGATGTGTTCTTCCTGAAGAAAAGCGCGGAAAGCGCGGTGCGCGCTGGAGCGGTTTGGCGCGGCGGGTGCAATCAAATCGCGCGGACGAAAGGCGCGCAGGACGGATTCGGCGCCGCCCATGTGACCGGAGTCGGCGTGGGTGAGGAGGAGGCCATTGAGACGGTTAATGCCGCGGGAGCGGAGGTAGCCGCGGACGATGCGGCGGAAATCGCGCGCGGCGCCGCAATCGAAGAGCCAGTCGGACGCACGGGTGCGGAGATGGATGGCGGCACCGGCGCCCAAATCCAGTGCGGTGAGTTCGACGGGAGAGGCGCGAGTGCGAGACGGCAATTCGAGATAAAAATGGCCGGCGGGTGCGCGGGTGAAGAGGCCGGCGGCGGCCAGAATGGCGCTGGCCAGGCTCCAGTTGGCATTATTGAAAATGATCGTTAGGCCTGGCGCGATGGGAGCGGCGAGAAGAGAGAGCAAACCAACCGCTAGAACGAAGAACGCGATCGGGACGACGACGAGATTGGCGAAGAGCGAAACCGGCGTGACGAGATAAAAGTAGGGCAGGATGAGCGGGAGCGAGCCAAACCAGGCAGCCAGCGAAACGGAGGCGCCGCGCGATAGGCCGCGCCACGAGGTGAGCCAAAGGCGTTGCGCGGGATTGAGCAGACTGACGGGTAAGAACGGGTCGAACGCGCCCCAACCCTCGAGCGCGCGGAAGAGCGGGTCGGCCAGCAGAATGATCATGCTGACGACCGCAAAAGAGAGCTGGAAGCCGGTGGCGAAAAGCTGGTTGGTATCGAAGCAAAGGATGACGACCGCGGCGGCGGCGATGCTATTGGCGGCAAAAACTTTTCGGTCGAAGAAGGCGCCGCCGAGGAGGAAGGCGGCCATGAGGGCGGCGCGGACGCTGGCGGTGTTGAGGCCGGTGACGGCGGCATAAAAGAAGAGCGCCGGGATGATGAGACCGATGGCCCAGCGTCGCGGCACACGGAGCAGACGGGCGATGGTCCAGAGCAGATAAGCGACAATGCCGACGTGTAATCCGGAGACGGAGAAGAGATGGATGGTGCCGGTTTGTTGGAATTTCTCTTCCACTTCATCGGCGGTCTGCTCGCGCGTGCCGAGAACCATCGCGCTGATGAGACTGCTTTGGTCGGGCGCGCTTTCGAGGCCGCGCGCGAGCGCGGATTGCATCCAGCGGCGGGAGGCGTGGGCGGCGCGGAGGATCGGGTTCCCGCCGCCGCGGCGGACGATGCGGCCGTTCTCGGGATAACGCACGATGAGGGCGTGACGGACATCGCGTCGCGCCAGATACGCGCGCATGTCGAACTCGCCGGGATTGCGCGGACCTTCGATGGGATGCGTGACGCCGAAGAGTTGCAAGGTATCGCCGAAGCGCACGTCACCACGCCAGCGGGCCTGGACGGTGGCATGGGAGGGGTGGCGCTCGCCCGCTTGCTCATACCAATGCAGCCGCAGGCGAAAGGAGGACATGCCGCGTGCGGAGAGGGTGGGCACGGTGGTCACGAGGCCTTCGACGGAGAGGGCTTGCCGTGGCTCGCCCCAGGCGTGGGCGAGGCGCAGGCCGGGCGAATCGGTTTGGCGCAGGCTGTGGACGTGGAAAAAGAGCAGGGCGATGGCGATGTGGACCGCGAGGGAGCTGCGGCGGGCCCACGCCCAGAGCGCGAGTGGCAGGAAGAGCCAGACGCCTAACGAGGGGTTGGGTTGAAGCTCAGCCAGCGCGATGCCGGCCACGGCGGTGAAGGCGACGCTGAGGAAGGGCTGACGGGGCCAGAGTTTCCGTAGCGACTGCATCGCCTTCTTTTTATGCGAAGGACGGACGGGCGCGAAGCTTAGAATGCAGGGGTGGCGCTTCTTCGAAGGGTAGCACAGGCATCCTGCCTGTGGGGACACCGGGCGTCTCGCCCGGTGAAAGGGTGTTTTGGGGAGGCTTGGAGGAACCACCGGGCAAGATGCCCGGTGTCCGCACAGGCAGGATGCCTATGCTACGCCGGAAGGGTGGCCTGGCGGGCGCTTGGGACGAGACTTGGCACCTGGAAGGCGCCACTCCTTGAGGCGCCCCCCGGTTGCTTCACCTCGGGCAGGTTATATGGTTCGCCGACGTGCCGATTCCTTTTGCCAGAAAAAGCCCGCGGAATGTGATCCAGCCGCCGGGAAACGAGACGGCTCCCGCCGTGCATACCAAGGTCGGGCTGCGGCCGAGCGCGGATTGGCATAAACGCAATTTTCTGACCAGCGTGTTGATTCCTTCGCTCTTTACGAAGCGGGCGGGGAAGGGGGGACTGCCGCTGTTTCCGACGGTGAAACGCGGCGAGATCGGGATCACGTGGATCGGGCATGCGTCGTTCTTGATTCAAACGCCAGACGTCAACATTTTGATCGATCCGAACTGGTCGATGTGGCTAAAGGTGATCAAGCGGTTGAAGAAGCCGGGCTTCGATTTGTTTCATCTGCCGGAAATCGATTTCGTGCTCGTGACGCACGCGCACTTTGATCATCTGGATCGCCGGACGCTGCGCAAAGTGGCGGCGCAACAGCCGATCGTGGTGCCGACGGGAGTGGGGAATCTGGTGCACGATCTCGGGTTCAACATCGTGCACGAGATGGATCATTATCAGAAGCTGGAGCTGGGGCCGCTTTGCGTTTCGATGACGCCTTGTCATCACTGGGGCGCGCGGATGTTACACGACTCGCATCGGGGGTTTGGTGGGTTCGTGATTGAGGCGGAAGGGCGCTCGATTTTTCATTGCGGAGATAGCGCGTATTTCGATGGCTTCCGGGAGATCGGGAGCCGCTACAATATCGAGGTGGCGCTGTTGCCGATCGGCGCTTACGACCCGCCGAGCGGGCGCGAGGTGCACATGAATCCGGAGCAGGCGGTGCAGGCGTTTAAGGAATTGAATGCGACCACGCTGGTGCCGATGCACTACGGAAGTTTTCGGCTGGGCTACGAGCCTCTGGATGAGCC
>JBBSLZ010000258.1:0-5048 GCA_038233435.1 Chthoniobacterales bacterium | reverse complement strand
TTCGAGGGCGCGCTTGGAGAGACTCAAATGGGAAGGAGCTTCCGTAATCCAATCGTCCCACGAGACGAATTCCATCTCGCCGCCCCGCTTTTTTGCCTTTCGCTTATCGTGGGCGTCGATCAGGAAATTCTGGAGGGATTTCAAAAGGAGCGAACGAAAACGGCCGCGCTCGGGATTGGCCAATTGAAGGAGGCTGCCTTCCAGAATGGTGACGAAGAAATCCTGGGTTAAGTCCTAGGCGTCGGTCACGGCATGGCCCTTTCGACAAATGAAGCCAAAAATGGGCCGCCAATAAAGCTGGCAAAGCTGCGCCAGCGCGCGGCGGGCGGTGTCTTCGGAATCGGCGCCGGCGGCCAAAATGACACTCCAGCGCGTCGTGTCGAACCGGCGCGGTCGTTCACCTTCCGGCGCAAGATCAGATTCCACGAGGACCCATGGTGCGAAGCGGGGTCTCGGCACTCAAGGTAAAACTCAGGAAAGTCCGCAGGAACTTCCCTGTAGGGGCCGCAACGACCGCAGGCCAGGCGGCGCGGCATTTCCCTACTGCGGATTTCGGACCAGCTGGAGCATGTCCAAATCCTGCCGAACCCGAGCGCTGGCTGCCTTTCCTCCGGACGCCGTATTGCCCTGGGGGGACGCGGCTGTCACGATGGGCTGCTCTGCGGGACTCGGGTTCGGCTGCGGGAGCAAATTTGAGCGGAAATAGGCGATCGCGAGCGCGAGCGCTCCCAAGATGGCCAACCAGCGCAAAAAAAGTAATTCGACTCGCATACAGGTGGCTTCTACGGGCTCGAAGCCGGAAAGTTCCGCTGATTTTGAAAATATTCTGTTGGAGCGGGGCGGGTCTCGCAGCTAGGCAGGGGAATGCGAGATGAAGACCCTCCAGGCGACGCGATCCACTTGGAAGCGTTACAGATCATGACCCGGATCGGGATTACCGAGGAAGAACGCGCCGAGGCCCAACGGCTCGCCGTGAACCTGACGCTTTGGCCGCTAGCCGGGTTCGAGGCTCTCCAGGATCGGGTGGAGGAGACGGTCGATTATGCGGTGTTGGCGCAGGGGGTGTCGGCTCTGGCGGCGGGGCGGGAGGATCGGCTAATCGAGACGCTGGCGGAAGCGATCGCGGGCTATTTGCTGGGGACGTTCCGCCTGGCCCGGGTGCGGGTGGAGGTGCGGAAGTTTATTCTGCCGGAGGTGGATTACGTGGCGGTGATCATCACGCGCGAGCCCGGCGCAGCCAGTTAGATACTTGCGCCACCATTTAGGGATGAAGTCATTCGCTTTTCGCGGGGCCGCTCCTAACCTTCCGCGGTGAAGTTCAGCAGCCTGCCAAATGGATGCGAGGGATGGGAAGTCGTTTCCCAGGAAACGCATTTTGCCAACGCTCATCTGGCGGTCGCGACCGAGGAAGTGAAAAGCCCGCGACGGCCGGAGGGGCAGGCGTGGACGGTGGTGCATCGGAAGGCGGCGGTGATCATCGCGCCACTCACGGTGGAGGGTCGGCTGATTTTGATCCGGCAGGAGCGGATCGCGATCCGGGCGGAAATCTGGGAAGTGCCGGCGGGTCAGATCGACGAGGAGACGGGGAACGCGCGCGCGGCTATTGAAGCAGTGGCGCTGCGGGAAATGCGGGAAGAAACCGGCTACGAACTGGGGCGCGATGGAGAATTAATCCCGCTCGGTTACTTCTTTTCGTCGCCCGGCTTTACGGATGAGCACGGCTACTTTTTTCTGGCGCGCGGCGTCAGGCCGGCGGCGGCGGGGGACGCGCATGAGGAATCGGAAACCATTCTGGAATGCCGTGCTTTCGAAATGACAGAGGTGGCGCGGAAGATCGCCGCGAACGAGATTCGCGATGCGAATACGCTCGGGCTCTGGGCACGGCTGGTGGCCCTCGGTCTGGTTACTTTTTAACTCAGAGGAGAAACGATGGCGCTGCGAAACTTTTTTAAATTCCGAGAGGTTCCCGATTCGGAGGGCGCGAAGCCGTTTCTCGAGCACCTGGAAGACCTGCGTTGGACGGTGGTGAAGATCGCGATCACGATTTTCCTTTCGATGATTCTTTGCTTCGCGTTTCGGGCGCAACTGACGGCGCTCTTGCAGCGGCCGCTCAATCAGTTGGATGAGCGCATCCGGACGCTGCAGGCGCTCGGGATTACGGATTCGTTCACGATTTCGTTCAACCTCGCCTTCTACGCGGGGATCGTGGTCTCGTTTCCGTTCCTGCTCTATTTCGTGGCGGAGTTTGTCCTGCCGGCGCTGACGGCGGTGGAGAAGAAGCTTTTGCTGCCCGCGATCGGGGCCAGCTTTGGCTTGTTCCTGGTGGGCGTGGCCGCTTGCTACTATTGGCTGCTGCCGAAGACGATTTTGTTTTTCTTTAATGACGCGCAAGCGATGGGCTGGGTGCCGGCCTGGACGGTGCGGGAGTATTACTCGTTTGTGACGCGGTTTACGATTGGGTTCGGGCTGGCGTTTGAGTTGCCGGTGGTGGTGCTGGCGTTGGTGCGGTTCGGCTTGATCACCTTCGACTTCATGCGCCGGACGCGGCCTTACGCGGTGGTCTTGATTTTCGTCCTCGCGGCGGTCATTACACCCACTCCCGATATCATGACGCTCCTGGCGATGGCGCTGCCGATGTATGCGCTTTACGAGGCCTGCATCTGGATCGCGTGGTTCATGGAACGGCGCCGGCGCACTTCTACGGATGGATAGCACGCTCATCGCCTACGGGTATCTCTTCGCCAGCTTCGCCTTCGTGCTCGGCGCGGTGGTGGGCTCTTTCCTTAACGTCTGCATCTACCGGTTACCGCTCGATCTTTCGGTCAACGAGCCGAAGCGGTCCTTCTGTCCGGTCTGCAAAAAACAGATTCCGTGGCACCAGAATTTGCCGCTCTTTAGCTGGCTGTATCTGCGCGCGCGCTGCGCCAGTTGCGGAGCGCGGATCGCCTTCCGCTATTTTGCGGTGGAGCTTTTGACGGCGCTTTTTTTTCTCGCGCTCTGGCTCAATTTTCCCTGGCCAGTGGCGCTGGCGTATTGGGTTTTCGTTTCGCTTTTGATCGCGGCCACGTTCATCGACTTCGAGCATTTTATCATTCCGGACGAGATCACGCTCGGCGGCACGGCGGCGGGCGTGCTGGCCTGTCTGCTCGTGCCGGAGCTGATGGGAACAGAGAGGCGCTGGGAGGCGCTTTTGATTTCGCTGGGATCGGCTGCGCTCGGTTACGGACTGCTCTGGCTGGTGCTGGAAGCGGGTAAGCTGGCTTTCGGGAAGAAGCGCATCCGGCTCGATGCGCCCACCCCGTTTACGTGGACGCGGCAAGGCGAGGACGCGGATTTTGTAGTGGGGGACGATCGCGGATTATGGAGCGATCACTTTGCGCGGGAGAAGGATCAACTGCTTCTGGAGTGCGATGCGGCGGTGATCGATGGGCGTGAGTTCGGAGCGGCGACGCTGCGCTTTCATTACGATCGGGTGGCGGTGGGAGCGGAGGAATTCCGATTGGACGCGCTGCAGGAGATCTCGGGGACGGTGCGGGAATTGCAGATTCCGCGAGAAGCGATGGGACGGGGCGACTTGAAATTCCTGGCCGCGATCGGGGCGTTCCTGGGTTGGCGTGCGGTGCTCTTTAGCGTCTTCGCAGGTTCGCTCCTTGGGTCGGTAGTGGGAATCGGGACGATGCTGATCGGGAAGCGGGTTTGGTCGGCCAAGTTGCCGTTTGGTCCTTACTTGGCGGCGGGCGCGTTGCTCTGGATGTTCTTCGGGGATTTTCTGGTCGGGTGGTATGTGGGCTTGCTCCATTAGAGCGTGTCACGGACTTACACGTGTTCCATAAGCGGTTAGCGAGGTACGGGGCTTTTTTTCCGTCACCCCCGTCGGGGGTTCGGTTCTCTCTCAGAGCAGTCCCGGGGTTCCTCCCGCGGGGTGCGGATCCACCCCGGGCTTTATTCCGTCGCACCCCTCGGGTGCTATTCCTGAGAGGGCATGACACGCTCTAGGAGTGAAGTGATTCTCACCCGGACCACTCAAATCCAACAGCACGAAAGGTGCGATTTAGACCAAGCCAAGGGCGACGACCTCGGTTGGGGAACACAAAAAACGGCTGGAGCCCCCGGGGGTGGCGCAGTGGGGCGTGGGGTTGGAACCACGGCGTTGCCATTGGGCCGACATGAAGCGCACCTTTGGCGTTTGGGAATATCCCGAGGGTCGGCGACTGGAAGGAAGGCGGAAGAGTGGCTTGAACTGCGCTTGTTCTCTTGGCAGCGCGGACCTGTCTTGGTTAGCTGCCGTCTCGCGCCGGCGACATGCTGGCGCAGTAAGTGTCATAGGTGGCGTTGTTAATCTCGACCAATCGCTCCTGGATCGAGGTGAGGTATTCGTGCAGACCCAGCTTGAAAATCTCGCCCGTGGTGACGTAGTCGAGATCGGAGCGCAACCGGCCCGAGAGCCGTTCCGCCTCGTTCGCGTAACGTGATTCATCCGTGCCGGAGATGCAGTGAAGCGCTTCGTCGAGGAAATCGACGCAAAAGCGAATCGAGCGCGGAAAACTGGCGTGCGTGATGAGGAACTCCGCCACTTTCCACGGCGCCACCTGGTCCACGTAGGCCTTGCGATACGCTTCGAGCGCGCTGCATGATTTCAAGACGGACATCCACTGGATCGTATCCACGTTACCGCCCACCCGTTCGCCGGTGGGCAGGAGAATGTGATACTTCACGTCGAGCAGCCGGGAGGTGGAATCGGCGCGCTCGATCAGCCGGCCAATCCGCATGAAATGAAAGCCTTCGCCGTGCGTGTTAGTGGCATGGGTGATTCCCTGGAAGAGATGGGAGCCGGCGATGATGCGTTGGAAAAATTGATAGGGGCTATCGAGGAGAAGGCGCCGCGCGTCCTGGCTCTGGACGAAGAGATAGAGGCGATTGACTTGTTCCCACATCTCGCTCGAAATCTGTTCGCGGGTGGTGCGGGCATTCTCGCGCGCTTCCGTGAGGCAGGAGTAAATGGAGTTCGGGTTCTCCTTTTGCAGACTGACGAAATCGATCGCCGCGCG
>JBBSLZ010000257.1:0-5076 GCA_038233435.1 Chthoniobacterales bacterium | reverse complement strand
TCCGAATTGTTGCAACATTTTTGTGATCGCCGGATCGGCATTCGTCCAGTCGGCCTTCATTTTCACCACCCCGCGCTGTGCGAACGCCTCCCGCACCGCGCTGCTTTCCAGGACGGTCTTCTCGTTAAACTTGCAGGTCACGCACCAGGCGGCGGTGAAGTCGAGGAAGACGGTGCGGCCGGCGGCAAGCTCGGCTTCCAACTTCGCGGGCGTGAAGTTTTGCCAGCCATCGGTCAGCGCGGCATTCGCGGTTTCCAGTTTCGTGGCCGCGAATTTTTCCCGGATGAAATAATGCCCGCCGCCGAAGACGACGACGAGAATGAGGACGAGAACGACCACGCGTTGCACAGTCGAAGAGAGCGGCGTGAGAAACGCGCCTTTCATCCAGCAGGCCAGCCCGATCAGAAGCAGGAAGCACAACGTCCAGGTGACCGCCTCCGGACCACGTTGTTCCCCCAGGACATAGAGCACAAAGACGAGCGTGGCCAGCATCGGAAAGCCCATCAACTGCTTCAGTTTTTCCATCCACGCGCCCGGCCGCGGCAGCCATCGCACCCAGGCCGGCTGGGCCGAGAGCAGGAGATACGGGAAACTCATCCCCGCCGAAATCGCCACAAACATGAGCACGATCACGAGATTCGATTGCGTAAGCGCAAAGCCGACCGCCGCGCCCAGTACCGGCGCCGTGCAGGAAGTGCCCAGAATAGTCGCGAAAAGACCCTGGAAAAACGAAGCCGCGTGCCCCTCCCCGCTGGTCACGGCGAGCACCCCGCGATTCGCGCTTTGCGGCAGCGTGAACTCGAAGACACCGAAGAGATTCAGCGCAAAAACGAAGACGACCACGCTCATCGCGAGGACGAAATAGGGATTCGTGAACTGGACCGCCCAGCCCACCTGGCTGCCCGCGTTTTTAAGCACGATGAGCAGCAGCGCCAGGCTCACGAACCAAACAAAGATGCCGGCCACAAAAGCGAGCCCGCTCTGAAAAATGCGCTGCCTGCTTTGACCGGCATAATTAATAAAGCCAAAAATCTTGAGCGAGATCACCGGCAGCACGCACGGCATCAGATTCAAAATAAACCCGCCGAGAAACCCGAAGAAAAGAAACTTCGCCAGCCCGCTCGCGCCAGCCTCTGTAGCCACGCGCCCTGTGGGCCGTGCGCTGGCGGCATCCTTTTGCGTAGCCACGCCCGTGGCCACCGTGCTCCCTCCGAGTTCCCACCCAATCCTCTCCGGGCCTTCCGCCGTCTGACCAAAAACAACCACTCCGGGGATCGACCCCAGCTTCGCGTCACTCGTATCGATCGGAATGCGAAACGCCACTCCATCCGCCAGCCGCTCTACCGAAGGATGCCCCACCACCACGTCATCACCCGGCGCCGGCAAAAAATCGACCGCCGGATAAGTGGCCAGCGCACCGCTCTTCACCTCCAACCGCAACTCGTCCGGTCCACTCCGCGACCAGCTGGCCTGGGCCGCTTCCCCACCGGGCCACGGCTGCGGCAACTTGCGTTCGTAATTCGCGAATAGTTCCTCATTGGCCGGACTGGCGGAACCCGCCACCGGCAACTCCAGACTCACCGACGTCCCGCCCGGGATGCAGATTTTTTCACAAACCAGCCAATCCGCCTCTGCGGTCAGCTTCACCGTCTGGCCCGCGAGCGACGCCGGCGGCGTGATCTCCTGCATCAGGAGCACCTCATCGTGATAGCCGTAGATCTGGATATCGCCCGGCTCGACCAGCTTCAACGGGATCGGCCACTGAATCTCGCCCGCCTTCCAGCCCTCTGGCAGCTTCCATTTGATCTCGCTCGGGATGCCCGCATCGCCCGGAAATTTCCAATAAGTATGCCAGCCCGGCACCATCTTCAGCAAAACGCCCACGCGGAAAGGCTGCCCTGGAACGATCGCAGTCGTTTTCGCCAGCAGTTCCGCTTTAACGAGCTCGCGCCCCTCGTACACCTGAGCGTGGGTGGATGCCGGCGATCCTAACGCCAGGGCGAGGCCCAGCAAAGCGATTCCGGACCAGCGCGAAACGGACATCCGAGTCTTTACCATTGTCGCGTCCGAACAGCAACGCAGGCCGCGGCCCGGTGGCTCGCTGCCTGCTCCCTAAACGACATGCGCACACTCGTTTGGGTTCTGATTTTTGTCGCCATCGTCGGAGGTTTTGTCGCTCATCGGCGTTCGACCTCAGACGTGGCGAGCCAAAGCGCCACCGCCACGCAGACCGCTGCCCTACCGGTCGCGCCGCGTGAGGTGAGCGAACACAATTGGGCCAGGCATTCGCTCGACCGCGCGGCCGACGTCAAACGTCAGGTCGTCGAAGGACGCAAGGCGGACGAAGTGCCTTAGAGCCGGCAAAAACGTACGCGCGCGAAGAAAGAGTCATCCCATTTAAGATGCGGCAGAGCGCGCCGAAGCCGCGTCGTTTCTAACTCTCCATCAAGTCGCGCGCAAGCGATCTCCGGACGTTCCTCGCTGGGATTCTCCAGCAACTTGAGACCACGAGTTCACTCCGAATTAAATCGTACGCGCTCAGTGCGATCGAGGGATTATCGGCTGCCCAGGCGATGCAGGATTCGGTTTTGATCGCCGGACGTAGTTCACGAAAGACCACGCTCTCATGCGGCAGCCTTTTCACCTGCTCGGGCAGGATCGCGACGCCCAAGCCCGCCGCGACCGCCTAGATGAGAGCGCGTTCGATTTCCACATCCTGGAGGACTTTCGGCGCGAAGCCTTCCTTTCGGCAAGTTTTCCGTCAGCCAGTCGCGATAACCCGGGTAACTGGCCTCCGACATGCCGATAAAGAAGATGGATTTAAGTTTCTTAAGCTCGATGGCGGACTCCTTCGCCAGCGGATGATTTTTTGACACCGCGGCGACCGTTTTGTAGGAAGCGATGGGCAGAAATTGCAGCCCGCGTTCTTCGATCGGCCCGCGCAACCCGACAAAGCCCAGATCGATTCGTCCCTCTTCCAACGCTTGAAACTGATCACCGCAACTCATGTCGAAAAGATTGATCGGCCTTTTGGGAACGATCGTTGAAAGGCCGCCAGGGTCACCGGCAGCAGATCGTAGAAGAGGTCGGCGACGTAGCCGATATTCAGCGGAGCTGGCGGATTCCCATCGACGCGCTGGGCTGATTCCATAATTTCTTCGCGCAGGGCGAGCAGCCGTTTCGCGTCCGCTGAGCGCACTCATCATGGATCGGAAAGCATCAGTCGTATGGAACGGAACCCTGCGTGAGGGCACGGGCACCTTGAGAACCGAGAGCGGTGTCCTGGCCGACACGCAATACTCCTTTCGCACCCGTTTTGCCGAAGGCGTCGGCACTAACCCCGACTAATTAATTGCCGCGTCCTTTGGGGGCTGTTATTCGATGGCTCTTGCCAACGAACTCCGTCTCGCTGGTTTCCACCCGCTCCGGATTGAAACCGCCGCCACCGCAACTTTGGAAGATCTGGTCGCGGGATGGACCGTCACGAAGATTCTGCTCGACGTGCGGGCCACAGTCCCGGACGCCACGCACCCGGCTTTAATGGATGCCGCGCTCAGCCAAGACGAAGTGCCCCTATCGGTCGCCTCCTTAACGCCTCTATCAGCATGACCGCGAGCCTCAATTGATGAAAACGACCGACGCTAACCTAACGTTTGTGCACAGGAGCGGTGCGCCCACGCAGCGACTCTTCTTGCGATTACCTTTCGATCGGATCAATCGAGCGGCCAGTGAGCAGATGCGGCAGGCCGCCCGCGCCGCTGAAGCGAAGGATCCACCCGAAGCGTGAGCGGAGAAGAGACACTGGCAGCGACGGCCCAAGCGCTCGTTACCGCGGGCAAAGGCATCCTGGCCGCCGATGAAAGCTTTCCGACCATCGGGAAACGGTTCAAGGCGCTCGACATGCCCTCCACCGAAGAGAGCCGGCAGGCTTAGCGGGAGATGTTGCTCACGACTCACGGTCTGAGTGACTTCATCAGCGGCGCGATTCTGTTCGACGAAACTGTACGCCAACGGACGAAGAACGGCGTCCCTGTGCCGGAGCTACTGGCCAAACAGAATATCATTTCCGGCCTCAAGGTAGACTTGGGAGCGATCCCGCTGCCTAATTTTCCCGGCGAAAAATTCACGCAAGGGCTCGATGGCTTGCGTGAGCGGCTCAGCGAATATCGCGAACTCGGAGCGCGTTTCACGAAGTGGCGCGCGGTCATCGCGATCGGCGACGGTTTGCCGACCGCGACCTGCATCAAATCCAATGCACACGCGCTCGCTCTTTTTGCCGCACTCAGTCAGGAAGGCGGGTTGGTGCCGATCGTGGAGCCGGAAGTTCTGATGGACGGCGATCATTCGATCGCGCAATGCGAGGCAGTGACGGGCATCACGCTCGAAAAGGTCTTCGCGGAACTCTCCGACCATCGCGTCGTGCTTGAGGGAATTTTGCTCAAGACCGGGATGGTGCTCTCCGGCAAAGACGCTGCGCAACAAGCCGGCGTGGAAGAAGTGGCCAAGGCGACAATTCGCTGTCTGCGTCGGGCGGTGCCGGCCGCGGTTCCCGGGATCGTCTTTCTTTCCGGCGGACAAAGTGACGTGGCGGCGACGGAGCGGATGAATGCAATTTGCCGCACGGATGACCTACCGTGGCAGGTCAGTTTTTCCTTCGGACGCGCCCTACAGGATGCAGCGTTAAAAACGTGGCGGGGTTCCGCGGTTAACGCTGCGCGCGCGCAAGCGGTTCTTCGCCACCGCGCGAAATGCAATAGCCTCGCGACGCAGGGCAAATATTCTGCCGAGGCGGAACAGGAAACACCGTGAAGATAAGTCCCCTCGCGGGGAAGCCGGCGCCACCGGAAATCCTGGTCGATGTGCCGCGGCTCATCACCGCTCATTTCACCGATCTTCCGGATGCTTCAGTAGCAACGCAGCGAGTAGCGTTCGGCACCTCCGGCCACCGCGGCTCTTCATTCCAACGGGCCTTCAACGGATGGCACATCCTCGCGATCACGCAGATCGTTCCGAAGATAAAGCCGATGAGCATCACGATGCCCAACGCCTTGCTCGCTCCTTGGGCGAGCCCGCCGG
>JBBSLZ010000256.1:0-5087 GCA_038233435.1 Chthoniobacterales bacterium | reverse complement strand
TCCACTGCGGTGGTGGCGTAAAAGTCGCCGCTGGAAGCGAAGACGCCGTGGTCGACGAGGCGGCGGGAGACGTCGAGGGCGGGGACGCCTTTGACGGTGAAGGCGACGGTGGGCGTGCGGGGCTCATCGGGCGAGGGACCGTAGAGCTGGACGCCGCCGATCGCCGACAAGCCTTCCCACATTTGCGCGAGCAGCGCGTCGCCGCGCTTGTGCAATCCAATAAAGGAGGCGCGCAGCTTTTCGCGGCGCGTTTCACCCGGAGCGAAGGAAGCAAGGAAATCGACCGCGGCGGCGGCGCCGGCCATGCCTTCGTGATTCTGGGTGCCGGTTTCGGCGCGTTCGGGTGCGGTATTGGGCGAGGGGAGGAGCTTTGGGAAATCGAGCGCGGCGAGAAGGTCGTGTTTTCCGTAGAGGATGCCGATGTGCGGGCCGTAGAACTTGTAGGCGGAGCAACTGAGGAAATCGCAATCGAACTCGCGCACATCGACCAGTGCATGGGGCGCGTAGTGGACGGCGTCGACGAAGATTTGCGCGCCCATTTCTTGCGCCATCTGGGCGGCGCGGCGGATGTCGTTAATGGTGCCGAGCGCGTTCGAGGCGGCGCCGAGGGCGACCAGTTTGGTGCGTCCATTGAGGCGGCGCCCGAAATCTTCCCAATCGAGCTGGCCCGTTTCATGAATCATCTTCACGACGCGGATGGTGACGCCGCGCTCTTTCTCGAGCGCGCGCCAGGGAGCGATGTTCGCATGGTGATCTAGCTCGGTGAGAAGGATCTCGTCGCCCGCGTCGTAACCGCGACCGAGGGCGCGTGCGAGATGAAACGTGAGCGTGGTCATGTTGGCGCCGAAGGCGATCTCGTTAGGCGCGGCGTTCAGGAAATCGGCCATCGCTGCCCGCGCCGCCAGGATAATTGCATCGGTCTCCTCGCTGGTGGGAAAGGCCCAATGACTATTGGCATTGTGATTCAACAAGTAGTCGCTCATCGCTTCCACGACCGGGCGAGGCACCTGGGTGCCGCCGGGGCCGTCGAAGTAGGCGATCGGCTGTTCGCGGTGCATCCGTTTGAGGGCGGGGAAGTGGGCGCGGATGCTGGCGGCGCTAAGTATTTCGGTGGACGGGACGGCGGTAGGCATCGCGCAACTTGCCTGCGCCCCCGGCGGTTGGCCAGTGCGGGGTCAGCGAGCGAGGGGGAGTCAGGTTTAGGTAAGGCGGACTCGGCCCATCGTCCCGCGATAGCGGCTAGATGGCGGTGGGCCTAACGAGCGCCATGAGAAGGCGAATTTGGCAGCGGCAGTTTTCTTTTTCCGCAGATGCAGGTCGAGAAAGAAGAGCGGAGGGGGTGCGGACGCTTTTGAAGGTAAGCTGCGCGGCTGAAAAGCGGCGCGGGGACGCGCCGCACTCCAAAGCGCTTCGCGCGAAATGTGACTGGCTTTGGGGGGGTGGCTGGGTTTGCCAAGGGGGAGGCGCACTTTTAGACTGTGCGGCTCCGATGGATCGTCTGCTTCTTGTCGCTTCTACTTTTTGCTTTCTGCTCGCGGTGGTGCGGACGGGGCTCTTGTTGCGGGCGCACACTTTCCGGCCGGGGCGGTCGAATTTTTTTGCGATCATCGCCGGGTTTCTGCTCCAGACGGCGTTTCTGGGGGTGCGCGGGCAGGCGTTGGGCCGGTGCCCGCTGACGAATCTGTTCGAGGTTTTCATCTTCATGGCCTGGTCGGTGGCGCTCATTTATATGGTGGTGGGGCCGACTTATCGGCTGTCTCTGATGGGGGCGTTTACTGCGCCGCTGGTTTTGTTTATCCAGACGTTTGCGCTGCTGGCGCCGATCGACCGACCGCACGCGCCGAAGATGGCGGTGAACCCATGGCTGGAGTTTCACGCTTCAATGTCGATCGTGGCCTACGGGGCGTTCGCGCTGGCCTGCATCGCTGGGCTGATGTACCTCCTGCAGGAGCGGCAATTGAAGACTCATCAATTGCATTCGGTGTTCCAAAACTTGCCGCCGCTGACTGAGCTTTATGCGGCGATCGTGCGGCTGCTTTGGCTTGGGTTTGGGCTCTATACGGCGGGTTTGGTGAGCGGGTTTTTCACCGGGGAACCGTTGCCGCGGGTGAAGATGGCGTGCGCAATCGCGGTCTGGATTTTTTACGGCGCTATTCTGCAGGGACGACATCTTTTCCGGCTGGCACCGCGACATGTGGCAATGCTGTGTGTGGTGGCGTTTAGCGCGGCGGTTTCGGTTTTGTGGGGAATCACGTTTGTGTCGCAACGGGGGCCGGTTTGAGCGCGCCGATGAATCTTCTTTGCGTCGGTTTGAGTCATCACACGGCGAACGTGGAGACGCGCGAACGCTATGCGCGGGTGGGGGAATTGGAGGCCACACTGCGGACGGCGACGGGGGCGCGGGAGGCGATCGTGCTTTCCACCTGCAACCGGGTGGAAGTGTACGCGGTGGCGGAGCAGGCGATCGATAATGAGGTGATCGCGCGTTGTCTGGCGACGGCGGAGTTAGCCGACAAGGCGGAGGACGCGGCGGTATTTTATCGGCATGAGGGGGAGCGCTGTGTGCAGCATTTGTTTCGGGTGGCGAGCGGGCTGGACTCGATGGTGGTGGGCGAGACGGAGGTGCTTGGGCAGGCGAAGCAGGCTTATGCGGCGGCGCGGGACGCGGGGGGTGCGGGGCCTTATTTGCACCGGCTTTTCCAGCGCGCTTTTCGGGTGGCGAAGCAGGTGCGGACGCATACGGAGATCACGCGCGGCGCGGTCTCGGTGGGATCGGTGGCGGTGGATTTGGCGGGCAAGATTTTTGGCGAATTGAAGGAGCGCAAGGTGCTCGTGCTGGGGGCGGGGGATGCGAGCGAGCGGACGGCGCGGGCACTGGTCTCGCGGGGCGTGAGCGATCTGCGGGTGACGAATCGTTCGGGCGAACGCGCGGAAGCGCTGGCGCGTGCGGTCGGCGGGCGGGCGGTGGCGTTTGCCGGCTGGGAGGAGCAGTGCCGTGAGATCGATATTTTGATTTCATCGACGGCGGCGACGGAGCCGTTGCTGACGCGCGAGGCGCTGGCGCCGATCCTGCATTCGCGCTGGGAGCGGCCGCTTTTCATCATCGATATCGCGGTGCCGCGGGATGTGGCGCCGGAGGTGAACGAGATGGAGGGCGTGTTTCTTTACGATATCGATGCGTTGCGATCGATCGCGGCGCAGTCGCTGGCGCAGCGGCGCGAGCAGGTGGCGGCAGCGGAGGAAATCATCGCGCAGCATGTGACGGATTTCGCGCGTTGGCTGCGCGGTGAGACGGGGCGCGATTTTTTACCGCGGGAGCGGGGCGCGCATCGGGATGTCTCCGAGGCGGCGCCGCTACGGGCCTCTGAGTTGTGAGCCGGATGGTGCTCGGGACGCGCGGGAGCGATCTGGCGCGGACGCAGGCGGCGATGGTGGAGAGGGCGCTGCGGGCGGCCTGGCCGGAGGTGGAGATCGGGGTGGAGATTATTCGGACTCGTGGGGATGAGAAAAGTGGCGCCAGTTTTCAACTCGCTGCTTCTCCGAAAGACCAAGTTGGAAACTTGGGCTACGAGAAACTGGGTCAGGGCCGCAAGGGGATGTTCACGGCGGAGATCGAGCGGGCGCTGCTCGATCGGCGGATTGATGTGGCGGTGCATAGCGCGAAGGATTTGCCGAGTGAGATGACGCCGGGGCTGGAACTGGGCGCGGCGCTGGCGCGGGCGGCGATGGAGGATGTGCTGATCACGAAAGCGGGCGGCGATCTGGCGGCTTTGCCGGAGGGCGCGACGGTGGCGACGGGAAGCGTGCGGCGGCAGCATCAACTGCGGCGGGTGCGCGCGGATCTGAAGGTGGTGGATCTGCGCGGGAATGTGCCGACGCGGTTGCGAAAGCTTTTGGCTAACGAGTGGAGCGGGATCGTTCTGGCGCGGGCGGGACTGGAGCGGCTCGGGTTTGATTGTGGGAGCGGGGAGTTGGAGTTCGAGGGGCAAGCGTTGTGCGTGGCTGTTTTGTCGATGGCGGATTTTTTACCCGCGGGCGGGCAGGGAATCGTGGCGTTGCAGATCCGGGCGGAGGATGCGGAGGCGCGGCGTTTTTTGGCGGCGATCAATCATGCGGAGACGTTGCGTTGTTTGCGCGCGGAGCGGGAATTTCTGCGCTTGCTAGAGGGCGATTGTGGAACGCCGGTGGGCGTGATCGCGGACTTGCGAGCGGGCGTGCTCACGATGCGGGCGCAGTTGTTTGAAGAGACGGGTGACCCGCGGAGCGCGACTGCGCAGGGCGAGGAGCCGGAAGCGGTGGCGCGTGAACTTTGGGAATCTATCAATGGCTAACAAGAAGACGACGGCGGGAAAATGCTGGCTGGTGGGTGCGGGGCCGGGGGATCGCGGCCTGGTGACGCTGCGGGCGAAGGAGTGCATCGAGCAGGCGGAGGTGATCGTGTACGATTATCTCTGCAACGCGGAGATGTTGAAGTGGGCGCCGGCGGGTTGTGAACTGATCTTTGCCGGGAAGAAGGCGGGGGCGCATACGTTGGCGCAGGAGGGGATCAACGCGCTCCTGGTGGAGAAGGCGGGTGCGGGACTGCGCGTGGTGCGGCTGAAGGGAGGTGATCCGTTTGTTTTTGGGCGCGGAGGCGAGGAGGCGCAGGCGTTGGCGGCGGCGAAGATCGCGTTCGAGATCGTGCCGGGCGTGACTTCGGCAATTGCGGGCCCGGCTTACGCGGGTATCCCGATCACGCACCGTGGGAACAATGCGCATGTGACGTTTTTTACCGGGCACGAGGATCCGGAGAAGAAGGAGAGCGGAATCGATTTTGCGGCGCTGGCGAAGCTGGGCGGGACGCAGGTAATGTTGATGGGGGTGGAGCGGATCGCGGCGATCAGCGCGGAGATGCTGGCGCAGGGGCGGTCGGCGGAGCTGCCGGTGGCGCTGGTGCGTTGGGCGACGACGGGGCGGCAGGAGACGCTGGTCGGAACGCTGGGGACGATCGCGCAACGGGTAGTGGAGACGAATTTCGAGGCGCCGGCGGTGGCGGTGTTCGGGGAGGTGGTGTCGCTGCGGAAGGAGTTGAATTGGTTTGAGGGCCG
>JBBSLZ010000255.1:0-5087 GCA_038233435.1 Chthoniobacterales bacterium | reverse complement strand
GGCGCCGGGAGGCGGTCGGAGCGACGGCGCTCGGGGGCGTGGCGTGTGATCCGGGGGCTTACGGCGACAGAGCGCCGTCGCTACAGGGTTTTTTTTTGGACGCGGCTTATGGTAATAGCTCGCCCCAGACTGGCTCTTCTAACTGCAGGTCGGGATCGTCCTGTTCGCTGCGGTTTGTCTGTTCGCGCTGAGCGGCGACGTCGCTCCAGGCGCGGAGACGGAGCGTGACGCGGTCGCCGACCCGCAGGCGCGCGGCGGGTGTCCACTCATTGTCGCGCATGCTTTCCAGATACACGATCGCCTGCAGGTCTGGGTTGGCGCTGGGAAGGGGATTCACGGGACGGAGCTCGGTTAGTTGCATCGACATGATGTGATCCGCATACGGCACGGTGCCGGGACGCGGCACGGTGGAAAGGGACTGGATCGTGCCGGTGACCTCGATCGTCTGGCCGGGTGGCACCGTGTAAAAGTGGGCCGGCGATGGTTGCCCCAGTTTCAGATCGAGGAGTTTCCAATCACCGAAGGCCAGCTCGCGGGCGGCAAATTCCCAGACGACGAGCTTCTTACCGGCCAGCCGATCGCGACCGCGCGCGAGTTCGTTAGCCAAAATCTCGCGGGTGGCGAAAGCGCCGTCGCTGTTGCGTAGAATGCAATCGAGCGGACGCCCGCCGAGAGCCGCGCTCAGATGCTCGGCAAACCCGGCCGATTCCCCCCAGCCGAGGGCCGCGAGCGAGAAGATGTTCGCGAAACTGTCCCCCAGGAGCAGCACATCGGCCTCCCGGCTGGGGCGCCATAATCCGTTCCCGGCCGTAATCGGATGGAGCGTGACCGTCTCCGGCGGGTAAGCGCGCTCCGGCGAGGGTAATTTCAACATTCGTGCGATGTCCCCGCGGGCCGTGACTTCAGTCGGAGCGAGTTCGGTGACTACGCCTTTTCCCGCCGCGCTCTCGCCAGTGCGAACGGCAGCGGCTAACTGCGCGGCCACGAACTCCGTCGTCTCCGGCCGCCAATGCGTATCGGTGGCGAGATAAAGCGGACCCGGCAAGGCAAGTTTTCGTTGCCAGAGAAGCGGCGTGGGATCGAAAACGCGCACGCCGGCTGTGGCCAAGCGCGTTTTGAATTCGTCGAAGGAAGCGTTTTGCAACGGCCGATCGCGCGGCACGTTCGCGCTTAAATTTTCACCCTCGAGGCTGGCCTTCGTCGGCACCGGGAGGATGAGCAAATCGATCCCGCGAGCCGCCAATTGATCGCGGAACTGGACGATGGCGCGGATCGGATCGGGCTGCACCGCGGCGGCATGCGCGCGGTGTTTCAACCGGGATGGTCGAAGGAATCCGGGCGCCGTCAGCGAGTCCACATCGGGGCGATAAAAAAGCCAGCCGTCGCGCCCGAGGTAGACCTGCTCGTTCCCCGCCCGGAGGCGACCGACCAGGACGCCTTGCACTGAGGGCAGCAGCCATTGCGAAACGAGGGCATCTCTCTCCAGCGTCGTCTCGGCACTCTTCAATTCCGCGGCGTGAGGAAGCAAATTCCAGAGATGGTGGATGGTTCGGGCGGCGCCGACTTCGTGCCAGGAGGGAAGGGTGCGGAAAATACCCGTGAACGGCAAAGGGCGACCGGCGCGAAGCGTGGCGATGGTATCAAGGAGCGGAATGGACGCGATTGTGAGCAGGAAGAGCGTGATCAACAGGAGCGCAGCGCCAGGCGTAAAGGTGGTGCGAGTGAGCGCCATTTCGGCCTCCTCCTCCCGCGAAAGCTGGCGACTGGTCTCCGGGGTGGGCTCATCGTAGCTGGGCAGGGAGAGCCGTGGTTTCCACGGTTTCTTCAGGCCACCGACCAGAGCTTTCAGGATGCGTTTCGGCATGGTTAGGGAAACCGCGCCCGGTTAAAAATCGCCCGGGACGACAGCGCAGACATTCTGAGAGCGCCGGAGGCGCGACGGAATAAAGCCCGGGGTGCAGCGCCAGCGGAACCCCGGGTGCCCACGGCCTCGGAAGCCAAACCCCTGACAAGGGGTGACGGAAAACCAGCGCCGCTTCGAGAGACGACGCCTAACCTTCCGCCGCCCCGCTTCGGGGGCTGGACAATCGCGACGTGGAAACCCGGAGTTTCTCCCGCAAGGGCGGGACGCACTCCGGGCTTCAATCCGTCGCACCCTTCAGGCGCTTTGGACTTGTGGCGCGTGGTAAGGTTCGTGTGCGGGCTCGGTTTGTGTATCACCATCAAAAAATGAAATAGATAAAGGGGTTGTATTCCTGCGTGGCCAGCACCACCAGCGCCACCCAGCCCAGCCCGCAACACGCCGCCGCCTTCGGCAGGGTCAGGTGTTGGGTCCAATCCCACGTCTGCCGCCCGGCCCAGACCACCACCGCGGCCAGCGCGAGCGAGAGCAGGTAATACGGTTGATAGATGATCCCGCTGAGCAGCGCGGCGGTGGGCTGCCCCTCGTTTAGTCCAAACATGCTCCCGAGATAGGCGAGCGCGCGCGGCAAATCCGAGGAGCGGAAGAAGACCCACCCCAGCAGCACGATCGTGAAAGTGATTGCGACCCGCACCAGCCGGGGCAGGCGGTGATAAAGGCCCTCGCGTCCTTGGCTGCGCTCGAAAGCCAACATGCCGCCGTGCATCGCGCCCCAGATGACGAAGTTCCACGAAGCCCCGTGCCAGAGCCCGCCCAGTAGCATCGTGATGATGAGGTTCCCGTAGGTGCGCGCGAGCGAGCCGCGATTTCCGCCCAGCGGGATATAAAGATATTCCCGCAGCCAGGTGGAAAGCGAGATGTGCCAGCGCCGCCAGAAATCGGTGATCGATTCCGCGCGGTAAGGCGAATCGAAATTCTTCGCGAAGACAAACCCGAGCATGAGCCCGAGCCCGATCGCCATGTCCGAGTAACCGCTGAAATCGAAATAAATCTGGAATGAATACGCCACCGAGCCGAACCAGGCGTCGAGCGTCCCGACCGAGCCCGCGTCGAAAGTGGTATCCGCGATTTTGCCGCACGGATTCGCGAGCAGAATCTTCTTGGCCAAGCCAAGCATAAAAAAAGCGACGCCGCGCGCGAATTTATCCCGGGTGAGAGTGCGATGCTTGAGCTGCTCCGCCAAAAACGAGAACTTGAGAATTGGCCCCGCCACCAAGTGCGGGAACATCGAAACGAAGCAGGAAAAATCGATGAAATTCGCCATCGCCTCCGCTTCGCCTCGGTAGACATCGATCGTGTAGCTGAGCGCCTGGAAAGTGTAAAAGCTGATCCCGAGCGGCAGGACCACCCGGAAGAAGGTGTCCCACTGCGCGCTCGCGAACCCGGCTGCCCCGAGCGCTGCGTTATAGCTGTCGATGCCGAAGTTGAAATACTTGAAAAAGCCGAGCACAGCCAGATTCGAGGCCACCGAGACGACGATGGCGGTGTATTGGGTAGCGGTGCGCTGGGTGCGGGCGGCGGTGCGGCCATCCTTCCCCGGGCGCCGCTGCGGCAAAGCGGTGACCGGTTTGCCCCAGAAGGTCCAGAAACGCCACGAGTCATGCGCGATGACCAGGCTCATCACCCAATCGATCGAGGTGGTCGCGAACATCAGGAGCATGAAACGCGGCTCCGCCCAGCCGTAGAAAACGTAGCCGGTTAGGATCAGCCAAAAATTCCGCCAGCGCTGGGGCGCGCCCGCCAGCGCGTAATAGCCGAGCAGAGCGAGCGGCAAAAAATAGAAAATGAAAAGGTGCGAACTGAAAACCACGCGCCGCTATCGTGCGTAGGAACGCGCGGCGTGAAAATAGAAATCGCGACAGCCGTCCGCGCGAAAGCGCCGGTTGATTTGCAGCCGGGCGGCTTCCGGTTTCCCTTCTGACTTCGTATGCGGCTGGTTGTTTCATTTCTCATCGCGCTCATCCTGCCCGGAGCACTTCGGGCCGATGAAACCTCGGCAGACGGCCCGCGCCTCGTCCGCGCGCCCTTGGTGGCGAAGGTCGCCGCCCTGGAAAAAGCGAACGCCGCCGTCCTCGCGGGCGCCGATGGCTGGCTCTTCCTGACCAGCGAGTTACGCTTCCTCGCGCAAGGACGCTTCTGGGGCGAAAGCGCGGCCGCCGCCCGCCGGGGAGGCAAACCCGGCGCGGCCGATCCGCTCCCCGCGATTCTCGATTTCCATCGCCAGCTGAAGGAGCGCGGAATTGAATTGCTCCTCGTCCCCGTTCCTCCGAAGGCGTCCATTTATCCTGAAAAAATCGGTCTACCCACCACTGCCAGCCCAGAGGCGGATGCCCCGGTAGCTGAGGAATTTTACCGAATCCTGCGCGAGCGCGGGGTCGATGTGCTCGATCTGACCGCCGTCTTCGAGCGGAACCGGGAAAGCCCACGCGGGCCGGTTTATTTTCGCACCGACAGCCATTGGTCGGGCGTCGGCTGCGTGCTCGCGGGCGAAGCGATCGCGCAGCGGATCCGAGCCAAGCTTCCGGCTCTCGCGGCGGGGAAGGAATTCTCGCGCGTGTGGAGTGAGGTCAGCATTACCGGAGACCTCGTGTCTCTGCCGGGCGCGGGCGCAAAGGCCTCGCCGGAACGCGTGGCCATCCGGCAGATGGCCACCGCGGTCGCGCCCGATCCGCACAGCCCGGTCCTCTTGTTAGGCGACAGTCACACGCTCGTCTTGCACGATTTTCTCGCAGCCCGCGCCGGGTTGCTAGATCAACTTGCCGCCGAACTCGGCTTCCCGCCGGATCTGATCGGGACCCGAGGCTCGGGCGCCACGCCCGTCCGGACCAGTCTCTATCGGCGCGGCCGCAGTGATCCGGCTTTTCTGGCGGAGAAGAAGATCGTCGTTTGGTGCTTCGCGGCGCGCGAGTTTACGGAGGCCGATCAAGGCTGGGTCGTGCAACCGATCGCGAAGTAGGGCACCGATGGATGCTTCCCGACTTTTCCGTCTAACGACCGTCGTCCGCCTGGCCTTGGTCGCCATGCTCGGCGCCACTCTCTGTCTTCCGCATCTGGAAGCGGCGAAAGCCGCCGCCAACAAGGAGGCGCCGCCCCGCCCGCTCCCGACCGCCGCCCCCGCCGGACCAGGTAAATTGAATGTCCTCATCCTGGGCGATTCGCTCGCCCT
>JBBSLZ010000254.1:0-5089 GCA_038233435.1 Chthoniobacterales bacterium | reverse complement strand
CTGGTCTCGCCCCGATTCACGATCTGCTGCATGTGGCCATCACGTTGATTGTTGTGCATCGGACAGGTCGGCCGATTGATTGGAATCTGCGCGAAATTCGGTCCGCCCAGCCGCGTCAATTGCGTATCGGTGTAACTGAAGAGCCGCCCCTGCAAAAGCGGGTCGTTACTGAAGTCGATTCCGGGCACGAGATGGCCCGGATGAAATGCCACCTGCTCCGTTTCCGCGAAGTAGTTATCCGGATTCCGATTCAAGACCAGCTTGCCGAGAGGCGTGATCGGAACCAGCTCTTCCGGAATCAGCTTCGTCGGATCGAGCAGATCAAAATCGAACTTATGCTCGTCCTTCTCTTCCACCACCTGGACGCCGAATTCCCACTCCGGAAAAGCGCCGTTCTCGATCGCTTCCCAGAGATCGCGCCGATGGAAATCAGGATCCTTCCCGTTAATCTTGAGCGCTTCATCCCAGAGGACAGAGTGCATCCCGAGTTTCGGTTTGAAATGGAACTTTACGAAGCGCGACTTCCCGGCCTCGTTGATAAAGCGGAAGGTGTGAATGCCGAAGCCTTCGATCATGCGCAGGCTGCGCGGGATGGCGCGGTCCGACATCACCCACATCAACATGTGAAACGTCTCCGGTGAGAGCGAAATGAAATCGTAAAAGGTATCGTGCGCCGAGGCGGCCTGCGGGATCTCGTTATGCGGTTCGGGTTTCACCGCGTGGATCAAGTCAGGAAACTTGATCGCGTCCTGAATGAAGAAGACTGGGATGTTATTCCCGACCATGTCGAAGATGCCTTCATCGGTGTAAAACTTGATCGCAAACCCGCGCACGTCGCGCGCCAAATCCGCCGAACCGCGCGAGCCCGCTACGGTGGAAATACGGAGAAACACCGGCGTCTGGCGCGAGGGATCGTTCAGGAAACCAGCCTTCGTTAGGCCGGCGTGCGACTGGTAGGCCTGGAAGTAGCCGTGCGCCGCCACCCCGCGCGCATGGACCGCGCGCTCCGGAATCCGTTCGTGATCGAAGTGCGTGATCTTTTCACGCATCAGGAAATCTTCCAGCAACGACGGCCCGCGCTCCCCGGCTTTGAGGGTGTTGTTGGTATCGTTAATCGGCAGCCCCTGATTCGAGGTGAGAGTCGTTCCGTCCATTTCAGAAATATCGGGAGTGAGCTCCTCGATCTTGGTGTTGGCAGCGTTATCGCGTTTACGTTTGATTTTTGGCATGGCGTTTTCTGGTAAGATTTCCCGTCTTCACCCTGGTCGGGCCGGACAGGCTACCACTCGCGCATCGGAAAAAAAGCGATCTTCAAACAGTCCGCTTCATGGGTAGGGTCGCCGCGCGGCGGCGACCAAGGCGCGTCTCTTGCCCTCCCAAAACATCCGTGCTAGGGAAAACTGCCGCGCCCCGTCCCCCCCGCCTCCTAAGGCGTGCGCGCTTCCGGCGCCAGCGACGCCATCACCTTCTTGAACCGCGGATCATTTCGTAACGGGTCCCAGCATTTATCCAGCTTGAGCGATCCATAATTGGTCGCGTTCGGCAGATGCGCCACCTGCTCCAGCAGCGCGCATCCCAAATCGCTCTCCCCCACCTGGCCGTAAACCGCGGCCAATCGCGCCGCCAGGCTCGCCCCATCCACCGCGTCCCGATCCATCGGCCGCAATTCCAAAGCCCGCCGCCCCTCCCGGATGGCGCCCTCCTTCTCCCCCAGCCGCGCCTGGATTTCCGCCAGGACAATGTGCGCCTTCGCGTCGTCCGGCCGCTGCGCCACGATCCGGTCCAACTGCTCCCGCGCCGACCGGAAAGCCGCCTCCGCTTTCGCCTTCTGGCCTAGCCCCTCCGCGATCAATCCCTCATACCAGGCGCGCGGCGTTACGTAACCATCCCAGTTAAAATCCGGCAACGTCTGCGCGGCAAACGCCTCCGCTGCGGCCGCGTAGTCCCGCTGCAGTAACGCCAGATCCAGGCGCTCAAAGGCCAGCAATTCCGGTTCCGCTGTCCGCGCCGCCGGTCCCCAAACCGTCGCCTGCCAACGCGCCACCTCGCCCCGGCTGGCCAGGTCCACCTTGGCCCGCGCCAGGTGGAAATCGAACGCATCCGGCTTCCAAGCCAGCACGCTCTCGCTCGTCGCCGCCGCCTCGCGGTAGTGTTTCGTCGCGAAATAATTCGTCCGCGCCAGATCCCACAGGATGATCGCATTCCGCGGATCGATCGTGCGCGCCTCCTCCAGATAACGCGTAGATGCATCCCACCGTCCCTGCCGCCGCGCGATCAGAGCCATGAAATACGGCACGTCCGCCTCATTCGGCAGCGCCCGGCGCGCCAGCCGGAGTTCCGCCAGCGCGGGCGCATAATTACGACTGCCCCAATAGAGAATAATCCCGCGCGTCAGATGGACTTCCCCCGCCTCAGGATGAAGACGCGCCGCATGCTCCAGCGCGCGCCAGGCCGCTTCCAGCCGGCTCGCGCTGTGGTCCTGATTCGACCAATAGGAAAGCACGTGCGCCCGCGCCAATAGACAAAGCGCAGGCACAAAATTCGGCTCCTGCCGGACCGCTTCGTCCAGTAAACGCACCTGCGTTTCCGTTCGTTCCGCCGTGCTCAGGCCGGCTTTGTGCGTGCTCTCGCGTGCGCGCAGATACAAATCATAGGCCTCCATGTTGGTCGTCGGCCGCGACTGGATCGTCGCCTGCTCGTTAGGCGAAAGACGCACCTGTAACTGATCCACGATTTGCTCCGCGATCGCGCTCTGGATCGCGAACACATCCTGCAGGTCGCGATCGTACTGCTCCGCCCAAAGCTGCGCCCCTGTCCGCGTATCCACCAGCCGCGCGCTGATCCGCACCTGGCCCGCCGCCCGCCGCACACTGCCTTCCAGAACATGGCGCACCCCCAGCTCCCGGCCGATCGCACGCAAGTTCCGCGGCACCCCAGCGCCATACTCCCGCACGCTGCTCCGGCTGATCACTTTCAAGTCCGCCACCTTGCTCAAATCCGTCAGAATGTCGTCCTGCATCCCATCCGTGAAGAACACGTTCTCCTCGTCCTGATTCAGATTTTCAAAAGGCAGCACCGCCACACTCTTTTCCGGCGCGGGCAGATCGAGCGCGGCCGGCCCTTTCTCCCCCAGGAGCCAGACCACCGCCACCGCGAGCAGGAAACACCCCGTCGCCGCCCCCGCCAAAATCGGATTTCGGCGCGCCCAACGCCAAAGCCGCGCCGGCGGCAACACCGGTCGCGCCACGATCGGCCAGCCATTCAGCCAGCGCTCCAGATCCGCCGCTAAATCCTCCGCCGAGGCATACCGCGCCTTCGGATCCCGCTCCAGACACCGCCCCAGGATCGTCTCCAGATCGCGGTCCAGCTCCGGCACCAGCAAACGCAGCCGCGGCGCCGGATGGTCCGCCGCCTGCCGGATGACCGAGAGCGCATTCTCCCCCAAAAAAGGCGGCCGGCTCGCCAGGAGACTAAACAGGATCGCCCCCAGACTGTAGATATCCGCCGCCGTCGTCAGCTCCGCCCCGCCCCCCTCCGCCTGCTCGGGCGCGATGAAGCCCGGCGTGCCGAGCGTGGTCAGCGTACGCGTCAGATCGCTTCCCGCATGCAGCCAGGTGGCCAGCCCGAAATCGCTCACCATCGGTTCCCCATGCCCATCCAGGAGGATATTGCCGGGCTGTAAATCGCGATGCAGCACCCCCTCGCAATGCGCATAGGCTATCCCGCGCGTCACTTTGGCCATCAAACGCACACACTCCCGCGGCTCCTCGCGCAGCGTCGGCCCGACCACGCGCAGACTGCCCCCAGTCGCGAATTTCATGCTGAAAAACGGCAGCCCATCCTCCGTTTCGCTCACCTCGTAGATCGGGAGGATGTTCGGGTGGTCCAGACTAGCCGCCGCCTCTGCTTCCCGCCGGAAACGGACCAGCGTCTCGTGCGACTCCGCCTCGTATCGCAGGATCCGCTTTACCGCCACGATCCGCCGCGAGTGCCGCTGCCGCGCCCGGTAGATAATTCCCATCCCACCCCGGCCGATCTCGCCTAAAATCTGATACGACCCCAGCGACCAGTCCTGATCGGACACCGCCGCCTCCTCCAGGATCCGCTGGAATTCATCCCGCGACGATTCCCCCATCCCCGCCAGCCCCTCCCGCATCAGACAGCTCGCGCAGATGCTCCGCTCCACCCGCATCGTCCCGCCGCAAACCGCGCACGGGTGCGCCGTCCCCGCCGCCGCCGCGATCGAATCTGTAAAACCGTCCAGAATCTTCATCCCGTCACGTCACTCCGCAAAGACCGAGAGCACCGCGCAAAGATGCCGGATCTCGTCCTCTATCTCAGTCGGATCCGCCACCGTCCGGCTCACTTCCTCCCGGAGCAGAAAGCGGTAGCGCCGGCGCAAGTTGTGCAGTTGCCGCTTGATCACCGACTCCGCCACACCCAGCGTCGCCGCGATTTTCGGATAGGAAACATCCGTCCGCTCCATCGTCAGGTAGCCGCTCAAGACATCGAAAAGCCGGAGCCGCCCGCGCGCCTCGCACTCCTCCGCCAGCCGCCGCAGCGCCTGCTCCACCACCGTCGCCGCCCAGCGCACATCGAATAACCGATCCGGCGACAGCGCCGCCCGCGCCTGCGCCGGCATCGTCAACTGCGACGGCGCCTCCACGGTCCAGTCATCCCACGAGATAAAATTCAGCTTCCCGCCGCGCTTCTCCGCCCCACGCCGATCGGCCTGATCGTTCAGAAAATTCTCAAGCGACTTCAAGAGCAGCGAGCGAAAGCGCCCCCGAGTTTGATCCGCATGCCGCAACCAATTCGTCCGCAAGATCATCGCAAAAAACTCCTGCGTCAGATCCTGCGCATCCTCCGGCGAAACAGGTCGGCGGGAGACGAACGAGAACACCGGCCGCCAGTAGATCCGGCAGAGGTGGGTCAAAGCCTCATGCGCCCGCGCCTCATCCTCGCCCAGGCCCGCCCCGCTCGCGATCAAGCTCCAACGCGTGGTAGAAAACCTCTGCGGCTTCTGTGCGCGTTCCAGCTTGCTTTCCACGCCTCGGATACTCGTTAGTCCTCGAAATCGATACAAGCG
>JBBSLZ010000253.1:0-5091 GCA_038233435.1 Chthoniobacterales bacterium | reverse complement strand
CTTACCGCGGCACAATCTCGGCCGACGGTTTCTCCGCCTGCACGAGCGAGACCCGGCTCTTCCGCTGATTCATGACGAAGGTGTTGTTGTCCCCATACTTCGCCCACGGTCCGCGCGGCACGTCTTTGAAATCGACAAACTTCCAATCCGTCACATCCGTCTCCTGCATCCCCAGGTAATCACGCACCGCCGGCGACACATCCAGCCCCGCCCCTTTGTTTAAATTCGGCTTCGGCCGCTCATTGCCGAAGACATACTGCCAGTGATCGGTCCGGAATGGCCCGGCATCCTCCCATTGCGCGTAGACCGTGCGATTCCCCTTCCGGATGGCCACCCAGCGTCCCTTGCAAGTCGAGACACCCGGACCTTGATACGCTTCCCGGAACCACGGCACCACCCTCGGCGCTTCCGGGCGATGCCCCTCGCGCGCTTTGTCGTTATAAGGCAGGGCGATATAAAAGGGATTCTGCCGCGGGGTAAAACTTACCGGGAGCAAATCGCGCCGCTGCGCCGGGTCAGGGTTGTCGAACCCGCCATAATTTCGCGTCCAATCCTTGTCCCAAGAGCTGGATCGATTCGGCGTCGGATTGTTCGCCGTCGGCAATTCGCCAACCCAAAACGTCGTTGTCACGATATTCGTTTTCCAGGCGAACTGCTGACCCGCACTGTTCGGCGGCGGCATCATGCCGATGGTGGGCGCGAAGACCGACGGACCGCTCGTGGCACCGTTGCCATCGGAAGGCTTCTCGGATTTTTTGCTCAGCTTTGCCTTCGAGAAGGGCATTTGGATGGGCACGGCTTGAGAGAACAAAGACGTGACCGAAGAGAGTAAAACAGCGGTGGTGTGGATAAGAGTTCCTGGCTTCATCAGTTTGGAAAAATCCGCGGCCAGAGCCGCGACGAGGTATCTGCTTCCGATTCGGATTTCAGCCCCGTTTTGCGTGCCGCTGACTCGGTAATAATTCACCGCTGCACCACGCCGAAGGCTGAATTTCAGAAAGCGTTTTCTGTTCCTCCCACTAGGCCACGGAACCGTTCGAAGTCAAGGTCAGCGGACTGTTGGCTGTTTTCGGAACTGACTCCGCCGCGCTCCCCGGAAGATCGCCGCGCGGCAGCATTTATCTGTCTCGCTCGCGGAATTTTTTTGCGTTAAGGATGGCAAATGAATCCACGCCGGCGCTGCTTTCTTCCTCTTTTCATCCTCATTTTCGGCCTCGCCGGCTCCCTCCTGGCGCAGACTTCGCCATGGCCATTTCCCCCGCGAAACGCCGCGCCCGCCGCCCCGGTAAACGGCGATGTCCTGCGCGTCGGATTCTGGAATATCAAATGGTTCCCCGGCGGCCGGCCCAACGCCTACAAAGGCGAAGAAGTCCGCCAAACCAAGGCCGTCCACCTCGATATCGGTAAACTCGCCGCCGATGTCATCGGCTTCGAAGAAGTGCGCGATTGGGCCAGCGCAGCGCTCGCCATCCAGCCGTTGCCCGGCTTTAAAGTGGACGTGTGCTCCACTTTCCCAGCGCGCGAGGGCCAGACCGAAACCCAGCAGGTTGCCATCACGAGCCGGCTCCAGCCGATGAGCGCCTGGGCCGAGCAATGGAAGGCCGGCGGTGCCATGACGCCCCCGCGCGGTTTCGCCTTCGCCGCCTACGAAGTGGCGCCGCGCCAGCTCGTGCTCGTTTACGCGCTGCACCTAAAGAGCAACCGTGGCGACCTCGTTGAAAACATCGCCCTGCGCGAGGAATCCACCCGTCAGCTCATCGTCCACATGAAGGACATGCAAGCCGCCTACGGAAAACTCGGAGCCCTCACCTGGATCGTCGGCGGCGACTTTAACACCGCTCCCGACGACCCGCGTTTCAGTGCCGATAAATCCATCGCCACCCTCACCAGCCACGGCTTCCTCTGGAGCTGGCAAGGCATGCCGCTCGAGCGACGCGTCACCCTGCCCCCGGATAAACGCTTCCCCGCCGCCTGCTTCGATCACATCTTCTACCAGGGCGCGCGCCTGCAAAAGGCGGAAGCCCTTCCCACCGCCGACCTTTCCAGCGATCACCGCGCCATTCGGGCCGAGTTTGTTTTACCGGCCACTCGGTAGGCCATTTGGTCCGGCGCTAATCGACAAACTTGCCGGGATTCAAAATCCCCGCCGGATCCAGCGCCGCCTTCAGCCGCCGATGCAGCGCGCGCGTCACTTCGCTCGTCGCCTCCGGCCACCAGCGCTTCTTCGCCAGGCCAATCCCGTGTTCTCCCGTGATCACGCCGCCCCAGGCCAGCACCTGCGCGAAGAGTTCGTCCAGCGCCCGCTCCACTTTCGCCCGCACCGCCGCGTCCTCGTTATAGCGCGCCGCCATGATGTTGACGTGAATATTGCCATCGCCCGCGTGCCCGAAAGCCGCCACCGGAAAGCCATGTTTCTCCTGCAACGACTCCGCGAGTTCCACCAAATCCACCAGCCGGCTGCGCGGCACCACGATGTCCTGATTCAGCTTCGTTAGACCGGTGGCGCGCAGCGAATTGCTAAACTCCCGCCGCAACGCCCAAAGCCGTTCGCAGCCGGCTTCCGTCGTCGCCACCTCGCAGGCGGTCGGCTCTTTCGCTGCCACCAGCGCGCCCAGTTTTTCCATCTCCAGCCGCACCGTTTCCGCCTGTCCATCCAGATCCACCAGCAAATGCGCATTCCCTTCCGCCACCAGCGCCGCACCCAGATCCCGCCGCGCCGCCTCCAGGGTAAAATGATCTGCGATCTCCAGCGACGAGGGCAAAAATCCCGCCGCGAAAATTTCCTGCACCGCCGCCGCTGCGGTCGACATCTTTGCAAATGCCGCCGACAAGGTGGCCCGGGCCGGAGGCAACGGAAGCAGCTTCAACGTAATCTCCGTCACCACTCCCAACATGCCTTCCGAGCCCACGAAAAGGCCGATCAGATCAAAGCCCGTCTTGTTCTTGTGCACCCGCCCGCCCGTTCGCAAGACTTCGCCACTCGACAGCACGACTTCGAGGCCGATCACATAATTCCGCGTCACGCCATATTTCAGGCAGCGCGGTCCGCCCGCATTCGTGGCCACATTTCCGCCCAGGCTGCAGTGCTCCAGACTCGCTGGGTCCGGCGGATAAAATAACTTCTGCGCCCGCGCCTGCGCCTGGAGTTCTCCCGTGATCACGCCCGGCTCGACCACCGCCACCGCATCGGCAAAACTGATCTCCTTGATCCGGTTCATCCGGGCAAGCGAGAGGGCGATTCCGCCCCGCACTGGTACGCAGCCGCCCACGTAGCCATAGCCCGCGCCCCGCGCCGTAACTGGAATCTTGCGCTCGGACGCGAACTGCAGGAGCGCGCTCACTTGCGCCGTCGTCTCCGCGAACACAACCACCTCCGGCGTTTGCGCCGCAAACCACTTATCGCCGGCATGCGCGGCGAGCGTCTCCGCATCATCCGCCACGGCATTCTCGCCCACTAATTCACGAAGCGCTCGACTCAAACTCGTGCTCATACTCGTGCTCATACTCGTAATCGTGCAGTGGGAAAATCGAGCACGATTACGATCACGAGTATGAGCACGAGGGAATGCTCACATCCCCATGATCTGATACCCGCCGTCCACATAAAGCACCTGCCCCGTGATCGACGCCGCGCCTTCGCTGGCCAGAAACACGCCCGTCGCCCCCAGCTCCGATGCGTCACAGCTCCGCTTCAAAGGCGCGTGCTCCTGGTAATGCTTCAGCATCTGCGTGAAACCGGAAATCCCACGCGCCGCCAGCGTATTCATTGGCCCCGCCGAGATGCAATTCACCCGAATCTTCTTCGGTCCAAGATCGTACGCCAGATAACGAGTCGAAGCCTCCAGGCTCGCCTTCGCCACGCCCATCACATTGTAGTGCGGCACCACCTTCTCCGCGCCGTAGTAACTCATCGCCACGATGCTGCCCCCATCCGTCATCAACGGTGCCGCCTCCCGTGCCAGCGCCACCAGCGAGTAGGCGCTGATATCGTGCGCCGTCCGGAAAGCCTCCCGCGTCGTGCTCACAAAATCCCCCTCCAGCGCCTCCTTCGGCGCGAATGCCACCGAGTGCAGCATCAAATCCAGCCGTTCCGTCTGCCCGCGCACCTTCCCGAAAAACTCCGCGATCTCCTCGTCCTTCGAGACGTCGCAAGGATGCAACAACGTCTCCTCCCCGAACTCGCTCACCAAGTCCTCGACATTATCCTTCAGCCGCTCGCCTTGGTAATTAAAAATCAACTTCGCGCCCGCCGCCGCCCACGCCTGCGCGATCGCCCACGCGATGCTCCGCTTATTTGCCACTCCGAACACCACGCCCACTTTTCCCGCCAACGATTGCTGCGTCATAACGCGTCACCATACCCAGCTTCCGCCGGGAGCCAATCGCGTGCGGCGCACTCAGCCGGAGGCTGGAGCACCTCCACGATTCTTCGGATCGCCAGTCCTGGCCCGCTCTTTTTTTTCGCGATACACCTTCACGATCACAGTCGCCGGCGTGGCAAAACTGATCAGCCAGATCAGCGGCCCTTCGGTCTTTGGTTTAAAGCGATAATCCCGGAGTGTTTTCCGCACCTTCTCGTCCAGAGACGGGTGACCGGTCGACCGCTCTATTCTCAAAGACTCGACCGTTCCATCAGCCGCCAACTCCATAACGAAGAAGCCGCTACCCACCACCTTGGCTTGCGCCAGCTCGAGAGGATATCGGATATCGCTCCCGGAGAGGAGATGACGTCGGAGAAATCCGACCGTGCCTCTGTCCGTCTGATATTGTGGGCCTCCTCGGGGAGGCGCTCCCAGCGCGGCACAGGTCAAGATAGCGAAGAAGGAGAAACTTAGCTTTCTCATTGATGCACCGGAATCCAGCCTAGGGCGGATGGCAAACCATCGCTAAGCAAAATCACCGCTGCTAAAAAGAAAACGTCGCCATCCCGCGTTCTGCGCGGCGATGGCGACGTTCCCAAATTTGGCTTTTCGAAAACTACTGGATCGTCCGGCCGACGGCGGCCTTCACCTGGCTGACATCCGTCCCGTTGACCGAGCCGCTGGCGTTGACGTCGGCCCGGAAGTTCGAGCCGTCGAGGATGGCGCTGGT
>JBBSLZ010000252.1:0-5095 GCA_038233435.1 Chthoniobacterales bacterium | reverse complement strand
TGAGCGCTTTCTCGCCGATGCGCTGGCGAGGCACGCCGCCGCGGTCGAAACCGCCGTGGCCAGCATCAATGACGATGGTCTTGGATTGGGCAAAAGCAGCCTGGCCGCCCGCCAAAAAGAGGAGGGCACAGAGTGAAAAGAAATTCAGGCGGGTGAAAAAACGTGGCATGGGCGTTCGAAAATTTTAGTTCTCAACTGGAGAGCCCGTCGGCCGGGTCGAGAGCCGGGAGCCGGACGATTTGACATCCGGAGCGGCCTTTTGTTCGAGCATCCCTCCGCGAACGGCGATAGCCCCATCTGCGGCTCGCTGCAAACGGGGGCGCGATTTTGTTTCCATAAAAGTGGAGTGAGCAAGGAGTTGGCCATTTAAGCCGACGCGCGAATAGGCCCAGGTGCGGGGGGCGGCGCAGTGGAGAATGTGGAGGCGATTCTCGCGGTCGAGCTCGGCCTGGGGTTCGGCGACGGCGACGAGGCGGCCGAGGGGGAAGGTGCTGTAGACGGCGCCGGTGCTTTTGTCTTCGACGCGGACGTAGAGGCGGGTGTGATCGGGGAGGCGATTCGAGAGGAGGGAGTAGGTGCGCGTCTCGCCGGCGCCGGGCTCGCCGTCGGGGACGCCAACGGTGCGCTGCCAGAGCGGGCGCGCGCCGCCGACCTGGAAAACGCGGGAAGGGGAGTAGAAGAATTTGTTGAGATCGGCGAAGAAGATATTGGCGCGGACGTGGTAGGTGCCGAAGTCCTGGATGGGGAAACGCGGGGTGAGGTTGACTTTGCGGGCGACAGTCTGGCCGGGCTCCATCCGGAGGGGCGGCTCGGAATTCTGCGCGGCGGGGGTGAGGACGCGGCCTTCGGCGGCGGTGAGCTCGAAGCCGAACCAAGGCTGGGAGCTTTCATCGCGCAGCTCGATGGCGCGGCCGGCCAGGTTCGTGACGGTGACAGTGGCGATGACAGGCTCGTAGGCGACGTACTGGAGACGCTGAAACTTGAGCTCGACCTGGATCTGGCCGAGGGCGGTGCTGGCGAGCGCGAGGAGGGCTAGGAGTAAAACGGAAAGCCGCATGGAGGCCAAGAGTAACGCACGTGGCCGGAGATGAACGCGGTGCGGGGGGGGAGACTGGGGCGCGGGGGGGGGCCGGCTCCAGTGGCCGGCGGTGGGGCCGGCGCGCCCTCGCGCCGAAGGGTGGATGGGCGGCTGGGCTCGCGCCTAACGAGTCCCGAAGATTCCCCAGCGGCTGGTTTTTTCCGGAGTGGGGACTTGGGGAGAGGCGGGCTGGTTGGGACCGTCGGGAGGCGGGGCGCCGACGGCGAGGGCTTTGCGGCGCGCGACGGCGGCGATGATGGCTTCGTGCCAGGAGGTGTGGATGGTTTCGACTGGGGCGCGGACGGAGTAATCGTAGGCGAACTCGATCGCTTCCCACGGGACCAGTTCGTAGAGCGCGTCGGCGCCGCGGGCGGCGCCGCGTTCGGCGTGGACGATGCGGCCGCTGAGGAGATAAACGACGGCGGTCTGGGAACCCCGGACCAACTGGACGGCGCCGCTGCGGCCACTCAGGCAACACATTTGCAAGACATCGAGGGCATGGAACAGGTCCATTCCGGTCTGCCGTTTTTCATTGGCTTGGGCGATGGCGGCTAGGAGGCGTTCGCCATCGATGGGTTCGGGAAAAATTTTCGTGCCGGGAATATCGAGCCGTTGTTCTTCGGCGGGGTAATCGGGCAGGAAAGCGGTCTGGAGGCCGGCGAAGGTGTCGCTCATGGTGGCGGCGAGGCGGAGGCCGTTAATGCCTTCGCCGTGCAGTTGGGTGATGAGGAGGGAGCAGCGGGGAACGCCGCGGGTCCAATCGAGGGCGGCGCGTTCGGAGTGGGCCAGGCCGCAATGGTGCTCGGTGTATTCCTTGACCATCCGGACCAGTTGTTCGCCGACCTCAACGTCGTGGTGGACGATGAGCAATTGCATTACGGCGCAGCGAGGGTGAGCGGGGGCGGGAAGAGATTGAGCAGCTTCGACGGCTCGGCACGCACATCCTGGAGCTGGTCCATGTAGTAGACGCGCACCTGGTAGCCGGCGTATTTGCGATCGCTGGAACTGCCGGGCGATTTCTTCGCGGTGCTGGCTTTCCGGCCGGCGGTGGGCGGGGTGACGGCGGCGGCGGCTTCGGTGAGGGCGGCTTCAGTGGAGAGGGCGCCGCCTTTTAAACGGAGATAATTGACGGAGAGAATCTCGGGATTGGTGTTCTTCCAATCGTGGTCGGGAGTGATCCACTCGTAGTTCACCTCGGCATCGGTGAGGGCCATTTTATCGTTGTCGACCATGTCGTAGAAGTAGACCTGGATCTTTACTTTGGTGTGATCGACAAGGCTGTTCGGGCGCATCTTTACGGCGACGCGCAGGGTCTGATTTGTCTCGGCATCCGGATCGGGGTTTTCGGTGATGGCGGCCTCCGTGATGCCAAAGGTAGAGCCATCCGGAATGCCGTCGGGATTACTCCGCATGGCGCCGGCATCGAGCGGTGAGACGCCGGCAAAACCGGGGCCGGTGGAGGCTGCGGCGGGGTTGGCGGGGGCGGCGCCAACTTTCAGTTTCAGATCGGCTAATTCATAGAGCGGGCCGACGGAGGGCCCGAGTTCCTGGATCTTCCGCCAGGATTCATTCGAGCGATCGAAGAGCTGCATCGATTCATAAATCATGGCCGTCTCGGCGAGGACGCGGGCGTTTTTCGGATCGCGCTGGGCGGCATCCTGGAGGCGGGCGAGGGCGTTGGTGGTATCGCCCCGCTCGCGCAAGAGGCTGGCTTCCTTGAGCAAATCTTCGGCAACGGAGAGGACAGCGTTGCTAGGGCTGGCGGCGGCGGTGGGAGCGGGCGCGGCAGCCGTGGCGGGCGCGGGGGCAGCAGCAGGAGTGGCGGCAGGCTGGGTGACGGCGGCGGGCGGCGCGGCGGCTTGCCGGGCGGTGCGGGCGCGGGCGGTGTAATGCAGGGCGACGGCGCGCAACTCCGCCGCGCCGACGAGGGCGGCGGCGGCGACCGCGATCCGGAAGGTTTTATCCGGACGGCCCGGCGAAGAAAACAGGTTCGCTCGCATGGTGCTGGTTTCTGTAAACGCTTGGCGTCGGGGGTGTCAAACGGCGAGGCCGCGGTCGCGCCGGCGGGAGCGGCTGGGGATTTTGCCTAACGAGAGATGTCGACCTGGCTGAGCATCTTGAATCCTTCGCCGCGGACGACGTTCGAGGCGCAGTCGGTGTCATCGACGTGGAGGGCGAGGGCGGCGAAACCGTGCGGGCGGGTGAGGAGCGGGTAGGTGAAGTGGACGTTGACCTCGGCCATGAGGAGGGCGGCAAGGAGTTTGGCCAGTTGATCGGAGACTTCGGTCATCTCCACCACCACCATCTCGCAAATGCCGAAGGGGATATTGTGTTCGCCGAAGAGATTTTGGACGGAATCGGGATCGCTGACGATGATGCGCGCGATCGCGGAATCGGTCGACTCGGAGATGCTGAGGGCGACGACGTCGACGTGGTGGGCGTTGAGTAATTTTACCACTTCGAGCATGGCGCCGACTTTATTCGGGAGGAAGACGGAGAACTGCCGGACGAGCGGGCCGTCAATTTTGGAGGTGGTTTCGGGAAGATCGGTGGGCATGTGGGCGAAGAAAGGAAGCAGCGCGGGGCTGCGCAGGTTAGCGCGCACACTATGTCACCGCGCTGCTTTTCTTGGCAAACGGAATTCGCGCGGGAGATGGGCGGCAGCCAGTGGAACTACCAATCCGACCCGATGCAGCTACTGGCCGGGAAAAAATCCCCGCAGCCAGCGCGGCCTCGGGATTTGCAAATTCGATGGTGCAGGCGCTGTTCGCAATGATCAGTGCGAGGCGTCGGCCCCCCGCTCTGTCTCTGTGCGTTTCAAACCCTTCACATCTTCGGTTAAGCCAATACGTTTGGTGTTGCTCGCCAGCGTCCTTATCGCCGGCGCGGCGTTAGCCGGTCCCGCGTTCCCAATGGGATCGGGACTGTGAGCGGTGCGGTCGCAAACGTATGATCTTCTCAATCAGCCTTCGCCAAAGTGGTTTGAGTTTGACCCTGATAAGGCGCAGGTGCGGAATGGATACTATCGGCTCCAAGGCGATGAAAGCAGAATTAGCACGTTCGAAAACGCCTTCGCGCCGAAAGTTGCTTTGGAAGCGCTGAATCAAAAGCTCGGCACATCACGACTAATCGAAAACGAAACCGCTGTGACTTCCAGTGGCCCGGCGCACACAACGCCTGTTCCGCCGATGGCACCGCCGGATCAACAGCCAAAATCCACAGCCGTGGCAACGCCGACGCCATCGCCAACAGCAGAAACGAAGTCCTCGCCATCCGGCTTTCCAATCGTTCCTTTGGCAGTCGTTGTGGCGATGATCGTGGGAATCCTCATCTTCATCCTTCGCCGTAAATCGTCGTGAAACGGTGCAGCAACGTCGAACCGCTGACGCGCTGGCAACGTCCGCCAACCCTCGCTGTAACGCCGATGAACCGCTCCGTCACGCCTCCGGAGCTATTGGGGGTCAGGCGACAACTCGTGACAGATTGCTTTGCAAGCTTAGAAGGGAAAGATGCCGCGAAGTCTTCGCATTGATTATCCTGGGGCGTATTACCACGCGATGGCACGCGGGAACCGGCGGGAGGCGATTTTCCGGGATGAGGAGGATCGAGCGCGGTGGGTGGAGACGCTGGCGGAAACCTGCGCCATGACAGGCTGGCGGGTGCATGGCTGGGTGTTCTTGAGCAATCATTATCATCTGCTGATAGAGACGCCCGAAGCTAACCTGGTGCGGGAATGAAGTGGCTGCAAAATACCTGGACGCGGCGCTTCAATACGCGCCATCGCAGCTGGGGCTGGCTTTTTGGCGATCGCTACAAGGCAGTGCCAGTAGACAATCAGGAGCGCTATTAGTACGAAACGCTGCTGGATTACATTCCCTTGAACCCGGTGCGGGCCGGCCTGATCAATCCCGCGCAAGGCCAAAGCGTGGCGCCCGGTTATGCGAAGCCGCCGGGACGCCGGCCGCCTGGGCTGGCGGCGAGCAGCGCGCTGGAGGTATTTGGACTGGAGGATACGGC
>JBBSLZ010000251.1:0-5113 GCA_038233435.1 Chthoniobacterales bacterium | reverse complement strand
CGCTCTGGTGGGCTTTGATCGGCGCGTGTAATCTCGGCGGCAATCCCACTCCGGTCGGCTCCATCGCGGCCGTCATCGCCCTGCACGCGCTGGAAAAAGAGCGCGGCATCCGCATCGGCTGGGGTGAGTATTTGAAAGTGGGTGGCACGATCACGCTGCTACAGATTCCGCTCGTCATCGGCTACATCCTGGCCTACCGCCGGCTCGATCTTTTTCCTTCCTTATGAGCGAAGCCAGCGACGACGATTTGGAGGAGAGCATGGACAGCTTCGAGGCGGCCTTTTCCGCCCGGCCCATCCGGCTTCCGGAAATCGCGCCCCGCCCCATCTGCCTCGCGCTCGATGGCTCGAATCAAGACCCCGTCTCCCGCGCCTTGGCCCAGGCGCTCGCGGCGCAGAGCGAGGTCGAGATCCACGAAGTCTCCCCGGCTGCCGGCGGTGGCCCGCCTTTCCAGAAAATCCTCAAGGAATGCCGGACGGCGCGTTGTGGATTGATCGTGGTCCCGGCGCCGTTTCACGAAGACTTCGCCGAGCTGGGCGTCGCGAGCATCGGCACCAATCTCGATCTCCTCCTGAGCCGGCGTGAAACTCCTCTCCTGGTCGTGCGCGATCCGGCGCGCGATGCCGCCGCCAGCCTGCGCGAAGTCGTCCTCGCGCTCAGCTTCGTGGCGCACGATGACGCGCGCGCCGCGGCCTGGGCTTTCCACGTGCTCGCGCCGCGAGGTCGCCTCCACCTGCTCGCGATCACCGATCCCGAAACGCTCGCCCGCGCCAACCCCACGATCACCGACGCGGTCGAGCTCGATAAGATCGACGAATCCGCGCTTTCCGGGCTGGGCCAGCCGGAGATGGCGGGATTGGTCGGAGCAGTGCAGCGTCACGCCGCGGAAAAGGACTTCGGGTGCCGCATCAGCATCCGGGTGGGCGATGCGGTCGAGACGGTGGCGGAGTTTGCGAACGCGCTCGACGATTGCGTGCTGGTCACTGTTTGTCCCTGGGAAGAGAACTCGCCCGCTTACAGTCGCGCGCACGCGCTCATTCGCCAATCGCGTCATCCGGTCCTGGTGAGCGGCGAGCCCGCGGAAGGTGGCGGCTAGCGATCTGCTTTGCGCGCGCTCCTTTTCACAGCCGACGCCTCCTGCTGGAAGCTGACGCCGCTCTCGGGAAGGAAGAACACTTTCTCCAAATCAGCGATCAACGCATTATTCATGGCCGTTACCACCTGCGTATCTAGGGCCGGATTTAATTTTGCCGCGCGCACCGCGGCCACGTTATCCTGTTGGTTGGCCAGGATACTCTGGATCGCGGCGGTCTTTTCGTTGGTTGTCATTCTGCATTGAACGCGGCGGAGGGATTTAAGCCAGTAGCCGCCACTCCTTGCGTGTCGCGTTCTCTAGCCGCGCCCGCTCGAGCTGATCGCGCCTGCTTCGATGTAGATGTGTTTGATCTTCGGGTGGCGTTGGCGAATCGCTTTCTCCAGCCGATCGACCGCTGACTCCACCTCCGCGGCGGAGAGTTTCTGTTGGAATTGCACATCCATCGTGAGCAAGACCGTATCGGGGCCGAAGTGCATCGTGAGCGGATTCAAAATCCGGGCGACGCCGGGATCCGACTGCGCCAGCGTGCGGATGTCCTCCAAGGTTTGCGGATCGGCTCCTTCGCCGATGAGCAACCCTTTGCTCTCGTAGGCCAGGAACGCGGCCGCCGTTCCCAGGATGAGACCGATGACCACCGAAGCCGCGCCGTCGAGGGGCGGAAGAGCCAGGTAATGCGATAGGAACACTCCGGCGAAGGCGGCCAGCAGACCAAGCAGCGCGGCCGCATCCTCGAAGAGGACGGTGAAGGTGGAGGGATCTTTGCTGGACTTGACGGCCTGCCAGAGTTTCTCGCCTTTCTCGATCTGTTTTTGGAATTCGCGCAGCGCAATCACGAAGACGATTCCTTCGAAGATCACCGCCAGACCCAGCACCACATAGCTCCAGGTCGGATCCTGCAACGGCGCCGGGTGGAGCATGTGCAGGATGCCTTCGTAAGTGGAGATGCCGCCGCCCACGCCGAAGATCAGGACCGCGACGATGAGCGACCAGAAATAAAGTTCCTTGCCGTGGCCGAACGGATGGGCCGCATCGGCCGGCTGTTTGCTCCGGTGGATGCCTAACAAGAGCAGCCCGCCGTTGCCGGTATCGACGAGCGAGTGGATGCCTTCCGAGAGCATCGCGGAACTGCCGGTAAAAGCGGCCGCGATGAACTTCATAATCGCGATCGCGAAGTTCCCGCCGATGGCGGCGTAGATCGCGAGTTTGGAAGATCCTGCCGCCATGTCGGTGCGCTCGGACGAAACAGAAGAAAACAAAGGAAATGAAGGTGCAGCCTGTGAGGAAAGGCCGCCCTCCGATTCCAGCCTTCGTTGTCTTGGTTATCTTCTGTTTTGTCCTGCCTTTTGTTTTCCCTACGCCCAGCGGCGCTCGTGGTGCGCGATGACTCGGTCACCCCCGTCTCCTCTTCCCCCCGTAATCGCCGCCAGGACGCGAAGGAGATGTCTTTTTATCCGCCCCCGCGAAAACCCGCTGGCCTTAGATTTTCTGAAAGGTGGCGCGCGCTGCCTCGAGACGTTGGGTTTGCACTCGTTCCAGTTGGTCGACGGCGCGCTTTTCCAGAGAATCGAAGTCCGTGTGGGCGAGGCTGGGCTCGGCCTCGTGCACAGCCTGCAAGGCCCGCCAGAGCAGACGCTTCCCCGTGATGCCGAGGAAGAGCGATTCCAAGGCCTGGAGCAGGCGAATCCCGCTGGTTTCGCCGCCTCCGAATCCCAGCTTTCCGCGACCGAATTTTTCCGCTATCCAGGCGCCAGCGTTGCGCACGCTGCTCTCGTCAATCTCCAGCGCGGTCATGATTTTGTGCAGCGTTTCGTGATCGGCCTGCACATCAGTGTGCAGTAGCTGAAAGAATTCTCCGAGCGGTTTGCCCCGGTGTGCCTCGCCTAAATGATCGAGCAATTCGATCGCGCCCACCGCGCCCGCATAGTGGTCTTGCAAATACGTTTCCAGATCGTCCCGAGCTTCGCTTCTTTTCATTCGAAACCGGAATCGCCTCCGAGACGTATCAGAGATGTTTCTTTCTCATTCATGTACGCTGCCGTCGCTCTTCAAGTTCGTGCCGCCGCCGATGAAGCCTGTCCCGCCGCGCAATCCTTGCAACGCCGGGGTCAACCTCGCCGTTTGTGCTCGATTACGAAGGGCCATGGCCCGATGGGAAACCGTAAGTCTGTTTTGAGCGAACCGAAGGACCAGCCGCGCGCGATTCCTTCTCGGGGATTCGTTCTCCACCGCGGGAGCCGCACTTCATGAAAACCAAATTTTTGCTTCTCTTTCTCACTGTCGTTTTGCTCCTCCCGGCCAGCGCCGCGGAGAAGTTACTGAATGGAACGTCCTGGACTGTGCAAGCCGTGCCCACGGTCGGAACGGCGGAGAAAGGGGCGAAGCGCTTCGATGATGTGCTGACGTTCTCAGGCGGCAAGCTCACCTCGAAAGAACTGCAGCGCGCCGGCATCGGCCCGGTCGCTTACACCGCGACCGGGACGAAGGATTTCCTGAACTGGGAAACCGTACCCGTCTTGAAAGCGAATGGGAAGGCGCAGTGGGATGGCGTGATCAAAGAGCAGGACATCAAGGGCAATCTAAAATGGGTCACGAAGAGTGGCGAGGTGCGCTATTACTTCCTCAACGGCAAGAAACGCTGATTTCTGTTGCTGCCTGGATTGGGAACGGATAACGACCGAGCCGGTTCTGTCGACAAATCGGATTTGCCAAGGATCAACCTGATTCAACCCATGATTCTCATCGCTCAGACACAGGACGCACCGCAGCAAATTGATTTCAGCCTGGGCGGGGCGCGCGAACGCATCGATAGCTGGGTGGACGGCGCCACCCGGCTGCTGCCGAACATCGTCGTCGCCCTCGTCGTGCTGGCGATCTTCTACTGCCTGGCGCTCCTCGCCCGATCCCTCCATCGTGCGCCAGTCGGGCCGACGCCACCGGGAGAACCTGGGGACTGTGCTCGGCGGGTTCGCGAAGGCGGCCATCTTGCTGCTCGGCTTTCTCCTCGCCGCCACGATCATTATTCCATCGTTGAAGCCCGGAGATCTGATCGCGGGCCTCGGAGTCAGTTCGGTCGCGATTGGTTTCGCCTTTAAGGACATCCTGCAGAATTGGCTCGCCGGGCTGCTCATTCTGCTGCGGCAACCCTTCGAGGTTGGTGACCAGATCAAGGTCAACGATCACGAAGGAACGGTGGAGCGAATCGAAACCCGCGCCACCATCATCAAGACCTACGACGGCCAGCGGATCGTGGTTCCCAACAGCCAGATCTACACCAACGCCGTGCTGGTGAAGACCGCGTATGAAAACGGCGCAGCGAGTATGACGTCGGGATCGGCTACGGCGACGGCATTGGCCATGCCTGCGATGTCATCCGGGAAGCCATCGGCAGGATCGATGCCGTCGAGAGCGATCCGGCGCCGGAAGCGTTACCTTGGGATCTGTCCGCGAGCTGGGTCACGATCCGCGCCCGTTGGTGGACGGCGAGCCGGCGAGCCGACATGGTCCATGTGCGGGCGGCGGTGCTGCAAGCGATCAAGGAAGGCTTGGATGAAGCCGGGATTGACATGCCCTACGACACGCAGGTGCAGTTGTTTCACGATCAAACCGAAGCCGGCGAAGGCGATCGCAACCAGCAGCGGGAAGGCTGGCCCGCGCCGCGGGATGGCGCGACCAAACCGCGTTGGAAAGCCGAGGAAGAAGAGAAAGCGAAGCGGCAGGGGGAATCGGAGAAGCCGAAGACCACCCAGCCTAACGAACGGGAAAAAAAATGACTTTTGTATTTCGTTGGATATTTCGACTGATCGTCCTCAAGGCGGGCTATTCCCTGCTCAACCGTTTCGTAGGTCCGTCCCGCGGAAATCCGAGCGCAAGCCGGGCGCGGAGACGCGGCCCGCGCGCCTAACGCCGCTCCGGCTCCCGCGTTCTGAAAGCCAAGGAGCGGCGGTTTATAACCGCCGTAGTCTCCGAAAGAATCGCCCCCAAATCGGGCCCGTGCAGCGACTGAGGAACCTATTTCTT
>JBBSLZ010000250.1:0-5115 GCA_038233435.1 Chthoniobacterales bacterium | reverse complement strand
GTGACGGGCGATGACGGCATCGTCGAAACCGTCGTGGCCACCGATGAGGCGACTGGGGTATCGCCTCGGTTTATGCGTCTGCGCATCGATCGGATCCCGGCTCCTGCCGAAAGCCGTCCGGGCCGTGGCGGTGATCGGCCCAAGGAGCGATAGGCAGCGTCTCCGCCGGCAAGAGGGACGGGGTGCGAAAGCAGTTGGGTGATTCCCGCGCTGCGCTGAAGTTCGCCTTTGATGGCGTCGCAAAGCGAAGCAGGGGAAGACTGGATCAAACTCGATCTGCATATCCATACTCTGGATGACCCGAAGGATAAGCTGGATTACTCGGCGCATGAATTACTGGAGCGGGCGCGGGCGCTCGGGATCGAGGTGTTGGCGATCACGCTCCATGACGCGGTTTTCCAACGGCCGGAAGTGTTCGCGGACGCGGCGGCGATGGGGATTTTGCTCATCCCGGCGGCGGAGATGCGGTTGCAGGGCGCGGATGTGGTGGTGTTGAATGTGAGTCCGGAGGAGGTGGCGGCGCTGCGGGATTTTCCGGATCTGCGCCGGCTGCGGGCGGTGCGGGGAGACTCGGTGTTCATCTTTGCGCCGCATCCGTTTTACCTGCTGGGCGGATCGATCGGGGGGGAGCGGCTTCGGGAGAATCTGGATTGCTTTGATGGGATCGAGGTTTGCCATTTCCATAAGGGCTGGTTCGATCCGAACCGGCCGGCGCGGCGGCTGGCGGCGCGCACGGGGAAGGCGCTGGTGGCGACTTCGGATGCGCATCAACTGAGTGCTTTCGGGGCGCACCATACGAGTGTGCCGCGGCCGCGGGAGTGGTCGGTGAAGGGCGTGGTGGCGGCGCTGCGGGCGGGGCCGCGGCGGTTAACGAGTCCGCCGGCGAGCTGGCGGGAGATCCTGAGCACGTTTTACTTCGTTTTTGTTTTGCACCCGATCCGGCAGCGGCGGGCGGGGAAAGGCGGTTCTTGAATAGGGGCGGGGAACGTGACACACCTAGTGACGATATGAGAAAGCTGATGGTTCTTCTGCTGGCGTGTGCGTTTACCTTTTCGGCCTGCGGTTCCCTGGGGAAAAAGAAGGAACCGAAGAAGCCGACGAATGTGAAGAAGGAGGAAGCGAAGCTGGAGGAGAGCTCGGAGGTGGATTTCCAGGCATTCGTGGGCCGGCTGCGGAGCGCGGTGCAGGCGCGGGATTTCAATGCGATAGCGGGAATGATGACGACGGATTTCGCTTTCGTGATGGGGGGGACGCCGGAGACGGATAAGAAGGGGGAAGGCGTTTTCCAGTATTGGGATGAGAACGGGCTCTGGCCGGAGCTGGAGGGAATTCTTTCGGAGAAGTTCGTGAAGAAGGAGGAGTTCATGGTGGCGCCGCCGCAGTTTGCGAATCCGGCGGTGGAGTACACGGGTTACCGGGCCGGGATTCGGCGGGTGAATGGGAGTTGGAAGTTTGTCTATTTCGTGAACGGCTAGTGGGCTGCCGTCGTCCTCGTCCTCGTCCTTCGTCCTTCGTCCTTCGTCCTTCGTCCTTCGTCCTCGATTCAAAATGAAACCTGCAATCGAGGACGAGGACGAGAAGGAGGACGACGACGAACGGAGCGCCGCACATCTTGGGCTGCCGCATCGGGCGCCGTTTGTTTTTGTGCGCGAACTGCTGGCAAATGAGCCGGGCGTGTCAGCCGAGTGCTCGATGATTTTTGCGGCGGACGATCCGATGTTTGGCGGTCATTTCCCGGGGAATCCGCTGGTGCCAGGGGTGATTTTGACGGAGGCATTGGCACAGGCGGCGGGGATCGCGGCGGCTTCAGGTTATCCGGAAGGCGAGCGTCCGCTCTTTCTGCTTTCGGCGATCCGCGGGATGAAATTCCAGCGCGCGGCGCGGCCGGAGGAGGTGATCGTTTTGGAGGCGCGGAAGTTGGCGCAGGTGGATGATCTGGTGCAGTTTGGGGTCCGGGCGACGGTGGAGGGCGCGGTGGTGGCGGAGGGGCAGTTGGTCCTCTCGATCGCGCGGGAATGAAACGGCGTCTCCTGTCTCTTAATCAAAGTGAACACTTCCCGCCTCGCGATTATCATTCCGGCTTGCGATGAGGAGGCGTGTCTGGGCCCGGTCCTGGAGGAATTACTGGGGGCGATCGATCGGGAAAAGTTTGTGGTGGCGGTGGGGGTGAATCATTCCACGGATGGGACGGCGGAGGTGGCGCGGCGTTACCCGGTGGTGGTGGCGGAGACGGCGGCGCGGGGTTATGGCCATGGCTGCCAGGCGGCGATCGCGGCGGTGAAGGAGGCGTGCCCGGAGGTGTCGGGTTATGTCTTTATGGCCGCGGATGGGGCGAGCGATCCGATGGATTTGGCGAGTCTGCTGGCGGCGCATGAGGAGGGATTCTCGATGGTTTTGGGAACGCGGACGACGCAGCGGCGGAACTGGGCGGCGATGACTTTTCCGCATGTGCTGGCGAATTTTCTCCTGGGGTGGTGGTGCGGGGTGTTGAGCGGACGCTGGTTTTCGGATCTGGGCCCGCTGCGGCTGATCGAGCGCCGTCTTTTTGAATCGCTGGCGCTGCGAGAGATGACGTTTGGCTGGACGATCGAGGCGCAGGTGGGCGCGGCGATGGCGGGGGCTGAGATCTGCGAGGTGCCGACGCATGAACGGACCCGGCTGGCGGGTGAACAAAAGGTTTCGGGCGTGACGTGGCGCCGTAGTTTTTCGATCGGATGCCGAATTTTCATGGCTGGGTGGCGGGCGCGTTTGCGCTACGGACGGCGGCTGCCTGCGGCGTCGCGCGGAGAGGCGCCGGAGCTGGTGCGGCAGTCCCCGAGCGGTGCTTGAGGGTGCGATGAGGATACGTGTTCTCGGCGTCTCTCTGTGCGCGTTGATTCTGAGCGGGTGTGGTATTTTTCCAGGTCAGCCGCCTTTGCCGCGGCAGGCGGCGCAGGAGCGCAGCGCGGGGCCGAGCCGAGGGGCGGATTACGCGGCGCTGGTGGCGGGGGCGGAGATCGTTTATTTCCCGGCGGAGCGGGCGGCCTCCGGGGCGCGATCGGAGCCTTCGGCGATGATCCTGGAGGCTTTGCGCAAGAGCGGGGCGCGGTTCGTGATCGGGTGGGATCTTTTGGAGGCGGATCAGCAGCCGATCCTGGATGAGCTGCCCGGGACTAGCGGCGCGGCGCGGGAGGCGATCATCGCGCGGCTGAAAATCACTGGGACGGGCCGGGCGCGGGAGCATTTCCGGGCGGTGCTGCGGGATGAACGGCTGACGGATCTGCCGCATCTGGCTTTGCGTATTCCTTCCATTGTTTTGGCCAGACTGGATGCCGGGGAACGGTTGACGGGGGAGGAGGAGAGGACTCTCCCGCGCGGGTTTACGCCGCCACCGGGCGGGTCTGAGATTTTCTCGGAGCGATTGGCGGCGGGAAGGGCGGGAGAGGTGCGTTCTTATCGCGGACAAATGGTGGCGCAACAGTTCGCGGCGGAGAGAATTGTCCGCCAGGTTCGGGCGACGGGCGCGGGGGATAAGTTGCTGGTTTTTTTGAAGGGGGAGGATATGGAGGTCGGACGGGGAGTGCCGCGGTATGTGGAGCAGAAGGTGCAGGCCCGGCAGGTGATCTGGGGGCCGGACGAGCGGGAGCGCGGACGGCCGCGGTTGCTGACTGGGTTGTAGGCTGACAGGACGGTCCGTCGCCCCTCCGGGGCTGGGCACTTCCAAGTTGTGTGCGTCAAGTTCTGCAAAAGCATCATGGCTTTGGTGGGGTTTTGATCGGGCTGTCGCGGAGCGGAGGCGAGCGTAAGCGAGCCGGAGCGGAGCGGCAGCCCGATCAAAATTGGCGCTCGATTAGGCGGCCATTGGCAGTTGGATTTTGCTCTGTTCGCGCAAGGCTTCCATGTTCAAGTAGCAGGCGCCGTCGAACCATTCGTCGTCCCGCTCGCTCGCCAGGGCCCGGATCAAGCGCAGGCAGCTCGCCTCGTTCGGGAAGATCCGGATGACGTGGGTGCGCCGCTTTAATTCCTGGTTGAGCCGCTCAAGCATGTTCGTACTCTTCATGTGTTTGTGGTGCTCCCGCGGTAGCTGGTAAAAGGTCCAGGTCGCTTCGATGTTCTCCTCCGCCCAGCGGCAGAGCTTGGGGTATTTCGCGCTCCACTTTTCCAGCCACCCGCCCAGATCGGCGCGCGCTTCATTCACGTCGCGTCGATCGTACAGCCAGCGCAGTTCGAGCAGGCAATCGTCCGCATTTTTGCGCGGCAAGTGATCCAGTGCGTTGCGCAAAAAATGCACGTAACAACGTTGCCAGGCCGCTTCGGTCAGGACTTCAGCCACCGCCCGCCGCAAGCCCTCATGCTGGTCGCTCACCACCAGACGCACCCCATGAAGGCCACGCTTTTTCAATCCCAGGAGGAACTCTTTCCAGCTCGTTGCGCTCTCGCGCTGGGCCAGCTCCACCCCGATCACTCGGCGCCGCCCGTGCCAGTCGATCCCAATCGCCACCAGGACCGCGCGGCTGCGCACCACTCCGGCCTCGCGCACCTTCTCATAGCGCGCATCCAGGATCATGTAAGGATACTCTTCCTCCAGCCGGCGCCCGGCAAAACGCGCCAGTTCTTCGTCCAGCTTTTTGTTCAACTCGCTCACCGTGCTCGCGCTAAACTCGTGCCCGCACAGCTCCTCGCTGATCGCTTTGACTTTGCGCGTCGAGACTCCCTGCACATACATCTCGACCAAGGCCGCCACCAGCGCCTTCTCGCTTCGTTGGTAACGCGCGAAGACTTCCGTGCTGAAGCGTCCCTGGCGATCCTGCGGGACCCGCAATTCCAGCGTGCCCACCCGCGTCACCAACTTGCGATTGTAGTAACCGCTGCGATACCCCTGCCGCTGGGAGCTGCGTTCGCCTTTGGCCGCTCCGAGCGCCTCCTCCATCTCCGCTTCCAGCACCTCCTGCACCGCCACCTTCATCAGCGGGCGCAAAAAATCCTCCTCCTGGCTCATCAATCTTTTGATCTCTCGGCTGCTCTGCTTAGTCTCTTGCTTGGTCATGGTTCCTTTCGGGTTTTAGGGTTTTGGTTTGATCACCCCCTCCGAAATACCATGACCGCTCTTTTTGCTGAAGACTCAGGACACTACCC
>JBBSLZ010000249.1:0-5122 GCA_038233435.1 Chthoniobacterales bacterium | reverse complement strand
TCGGCTTTGAAGATGAAGGCGCCGGTTTTGTTGACGGTGCCGCCGGTGACGGGATCGCCTCACGACTTCTCGGCGGGCATGGGCTCGCCGGTGATCAGGGATTCGTCGCTCGTGCTGCGACCTTCGGTGATCTCGCCATCGACGGGGATTTTCTCGCCGGGACGAACGCGGAGGAGGTCTCCGAGTTCGATCTCGTCGACGGGGACGTCTTCTTCTTGGCCAGCGCGGAGACGGCGGGCGGTCTTCGGGGCGAGATCGAGGAGGGCGCGAATGGCGGCGCCGGTGCGGGCGCGGGCGCGGAGTTCAAGGACCTGGCCTAACAAGACGAGGACGGTGATGATGGCGGCGGATTCGAAGTAAACGCCGATCGGCCCATTCTGGCGGAAGGAGGCGGGGAAGAGGCTGGGGGCGATCATGACGAGGGCGCTGTAGAAGTAAGCCGCGCCGACGCCGATGCCGATGAGGGTGAACATGTTGAGATTCCAGGTGCGCAGCGAGAGCCAGGCGCGCTGGAAGAAGGGCCAGCCGGCCCAGAGGACGACGGGGGTGCTGAGGGCGAATTGGAGCCAGCGGGAGGTGTCGCTCATGACCCAGGCGGGCGGGCTGGGGAGGAGGTGCGCCATCGCGAGGAGGAAAACGGGGAGGCTGAGGGCGGCGCCGATCCACATGCGGCGCGACATGTCGTCGAGCTCGCTGGTGTCGTCTTCGTCGCCGCTGGAGACGGTTTTGGGTTCAAGGGCCATGCCGCAGATGGGGCAGTTGCCGGGGGTGGGCTGCTCGATCTGGGGGTGCATCGGGCAGGTGTAGATTTTGGTGTTCGCGGGGGTCCACTTGGGATTGCGCTCGAGAGCCATGCCGCATTTCGGGCAGGTGCCGGGCTGGTCGGATTCGACGCCGGGACACATGGGACAGAAGTATTTGCTGGCGGGTTTGCGGTCGGCGGCGGCGGCTTCGGTCTGGGCCGTGGAATGGTGGTCGCCGCCGTGGCAGCAGGAGTGTTCTTCGGTGGTGGGCGTTTTCATTTCAGGAAGCGGGTAAGGGCGGTTTGGAGTTCGTTCAGAAGTTCTTTGGGCTGCATTGGCTTGGCTTTGGCGTGTTCGGAATCAGTGCCGTGGCCGACGACGCAGCATTCGATGTGATTGCGGAGGAGCTCGACACCAAGGGCGTCGAGGGCGGAGCGGACGGCGGCGATCTGGTTCAGGATGTCGACGCAGTAGCGCTCGTCTTCGATCATGCGCTGGATGCCGCCGATCTGGCCGGCGATGCGTTTGATGCGGGGGTGGAGGTTTTGGGACGGCACGGGGTTAAGATACCCTGCGGGGGTATCTTGGCAAGTTGGGGCGTTTTCCTGGTGGTCTCACTTTTGCGGAAGAAACGGGGCGGCCTGGAGAGCGCCCCTCCTTGGCGTCGGTTTACAGGACGGGCGTGGCTGGTAAGTTCACCGTTCCTCGCGCGGAGGTTTCCGCGCGAGCTGTTATCATGGAACAAAACCCGCCTTTCCCATCGCCTGAAGAATTGAAGTCGAAGCTCTCGGAGTTCATGAAATCGAACTTTGGAGACAAGGTCGCGTTTTCGACTTTCACCCAGCCGGAGCAGGCGGACGAGGCGGGGGAGGAGAAGCCGACGAAGGTTTCGGAGGAGGAGTTCGTTTTCGATTTCCTGCCGCGCGATATCAAGGCGCATCTGGACCGGTTCGTGATCCAGCAGGACGAGGCGAAGAAGGTGCTCTCGATCGCGGTTTGCGATCATTATAATCACGTCAATTATCAGCGCCGGCTGGAACAGGAAGACGCGGCGAAGGCGGAGGGAACGGAGTACGCGAAGCAGAATGTCATCCTCGTCGGGCCGACCGGCGTCGGGAAAACGTATCTGATCAAACACATCGCGGAACTGATCAAGGTGCCGTTTGTGAAGGCGGACGCGACGAAGTTTAGCGAGACCGGATACGTCGGGGGCGATGTGGAGGATCTGGTGCGCGAGCTGGTGCAGAAGGCGGATGGCGACGTGGCGCTGGCGCAGTTCGGGATTATTTACATCGACGAGATCGATAAGATCGCGGCGGCGAACAATATCGGCGGGCGCGACGTGAGCGGGCGCGGCGTGCAGACGACGCTCTTGAAGTTAATGGAGGAGACGGAGGTGCCGTTGCGGAGCGCAAACGATCTGCAATCGCAGCTGCAGGCCGCGTTTGAGTTTCAGAAGCGCGGTGGGAAAACGAAACGCGAGACGATTAGCACGCGGCATATTTTGTTCGTGGTGAGCGGGGCGTTTGAGCGCTTGAAGGAGCAGGTCTCGCGGCGGATGGCGCAGGGACAGATCGGGTTTAATGCGGAGCCGCGCATTGTCATGGATAACGAGTTGTTCCAATTCGTGCGCACGCAGGATTTCATCGAGTATGGCTTCGAGCCGGAGTTCATCGGACGCCTGCCGGTGCGGGTGGTCTGCGAGCAGTTAAATGCGGACGATCTGTTCAAGATCATGAAGTTCTCGGAGGGCAGTATTCTCCGGCAGTACGAGCGCGCGTTCCGCGCCTACGGGATCGAGATCAGCTTCGAGGACGCGGCGCTGCGGTTGATCGCGGAAGAGGCGGCGAAGGAGAAAACGGGCGCGCGCGGTTTGCTCACGGTTTGGGAGAAATTATTCCGCGACTTCAAGTATCACCTCGCCGGCTCCGGGCTGACGCAATTGCGCGTCTCGACCGAGTTGGTGCGTGAGCCGAAGCAAGTGCTGGAGCGTCTCATGGCGGAAGGGCAGAAGCAGGAAGAGGCGGCGCTCCTGCAAAGCCTGCGCGCGTTTGCGGATCAATTTCAACAGGAACACGGGATCGAGATCACCTTCGAGGAAGACGCTTTCCATCGCCTGGTGGAGCGGGCGGAAGCGGAGCGGATGACGATGCCGGACCTCTGTGCGCATTTGTTCAAGGATTACCAGTTCGGCCTCAGTCTGGTGCAGAAAAACACGGGGCAAAAAAGCTTCGTCCTCAGCCGCGCGGCGGTGGATGCGCCGGATAAATTTCTGAGCGAGCTGGTGGTGAAGTCGCACTATCCGCTTGCACCGACGGAAAAAGCTTGAGAGCAGTGGGCTCATGAAACGCTCGTTAGTCGCAGCGCTGATCCTGGGAGCGGTGGTGAGTGCGCTGATCATTGCCGCCCACGCGACCGGACTGATGCGGCCGTTTGAGCAAGCTGTGCTGGCGTTGCTCCCGGGCGAAGAGGCGGCTACCCGGCTGGTGGGGGCCAGGCTGCAGTACGCGCTTGTAGTCGTGCTCTCGATCGGGGCGGCCTGGCTGGTTCTGGAGAGTGCGCGGCGGAAGCGGTTGCACTGGCCGCTCGGTATCCTGGCGCTAGAACTGATCGCGGTGACGTGGATTTGCCTGCTTTATAAGACGTTGTTTCAGCCGCTCCCGTCCCTGGCCGCGCTGACGCTTGGCTTTTTTTCCGCCAGTGGCTACTCGGCATTCCTGGGCCGGAGCCGCTCGGCGGTGGCGCGCGACTATTTCCGCGGGCGAGTCTCTGAGGAGCGCTATCAACGGATCGCGTCCGGCGAAGTCAATTTCGATCCCGAGGCGCGGAGTTTCGAGACGACGGCGGTGGTTTGTGACCTGGCGAACAAGCATGAGCTGGCCGAGGAATGCTCGCCGGCGGTTTTCGCGCAGATCATGGAGCGCTTTGTGCAACATGCGGCCGACTCTTTCCGGGAGGCGGGGGCGTATCTCGAGACGGTTACGGGGGAGGGCGTGGTGGCGCTATTTGGGTTTCCCGAAGCGGATGAGGGACAATCTGAAAAAGCGACCCGGCACGCGCTCGCGCTCCTGGAATCATTTGCAAAGCGGCGGGAGACGAGCGGGCAGGACGACCTCTGGAGCAAGTTTGAGGTGCATCTGGGGATTAGCTCCGGGACCACGATCATGGCGCGGCTGGAGAAGGATGATCGGCCTGGTCTGTTTTCGATGGGAGAGCCGGTGGAGCTGGCGCGTCGCTTTTGTATCGCGAATCGCTTTTACGGATCGAGTGTTTTGATCGGGCCGCGGACTTTTGAGATGGCGAGCCCGGCGGTGCTGGCCCGGCCGATCGATTTCCTAAGCGGAGTGGATGCGCGGGAGCGGCATGAAATTTACGAGCCTTTGCAGCTCGCGGCCCAGGCGTCGCCGGAAGAGGTGGCGCGGCGGGATGCCTTCTGGAATGGGGTGGTCCTTTACCGCGAGAAGCGTTGGGCGGAGGCGTACTCGCAGTTTCAAAAGGCGCGCGGGCCGAATGATCAGGAGGATGCGCCGTTGCAGCTTTACCTGCGCCGGTTGGAACCGCTCGCTTTAAATCTGGTCCAGCCGCAGGACGGATAGACGGGCGTTTTGAGGAGGATCGAATATCCGGCCGCGATCCGGGAATTGATCGCGCAACTGCGGCAAATGCCGGGGGTGGGGCCGCGCTCGGCGGAACGGATCGCCTTGTGGATGGTGCAGGCGCGCGGACCACAACCGGATGAAATCGCGCGGGCCATTTCGGCGACGCGAGAAACAATCCGACCGTGCGCGCGCTGCGGTTTTTTTACGATGACGGAGGTCTGCGAGATTTGTGCAGACCCGACGCGGGCGGCGGATCTGCTCTGTGTGGTGGAACAGCCGACCGATATTTTGCCGCTGGAGCGGACGAGCGCGTTCCGGGGGCGCTATCATTCGCTGGGCGGCCGGATTTCGCCGTTGGATCACGTGGGCCCGGAGGATTTGCGGATCGCGGAGTTGGTGAAACGGGTAGAGACAGAAGGATTTTCGGAAGTGATTCTGGCGCTGGCGGCGGATGTGGAAGGGGAAGCGACGACGAATTATCTGGTGGATTTGCTGAAGCCATTGGGGGTGACGTTGACGCGCATCGCTCACGGGTTGCCTGCGGGTGGGGGGCTGGAATCGGCGGACGAGCTGACGCTTTATCAGGCACTTTCGGGGCGGACGAAGCTGTAGCACAGGCAGGCTGCCTGTGGGGACACCGGGCTAGCCCGGTGATTTTTCTGGGGTGGAAGAGTCACCGGGCGTGACGCCCGGGGTCCGCACAGGCAGGAGGCCTGTGCTACGGCCGAGGGCCCGCGGTCGCGGACGATACGGTGGCGGCAGATTTAAGTTTTATGTGTG
>JBBSLZ010000248.1:0-5128 GCA_038233435.1 Chthoniobacterales bacterium | reverse complement strand
CACCGACCGCATCTAATCCAGAAGAACACGCGGACGAGATCGTTGAGGCATCGGCCTGCTGGCCTATACTATCAGCGATCGCATTCGCCACGGCCTGAGGCGTAAGGGATCCGACCGCCGTCGGGGATATCCCATTCGAGCCGCGGCTCGCCGCGGTGCTGATCGAGCGTTCTATGATATCCATCGCGCTAGTACTCACGCCGATCACCACCGGCGTCGGACTCGGGAAATTCGATTCGTTCAATTCCAAACCTGCATCTCGAATCGCCATCATCGCCGCGGCATATGCGAATTGGGTGTGCCGCGCCATCCGTTTCGGCTTCAATTCCGGCGCGATGTAATCCAGCGGGTCAAAGTTCTTTACCTCCCCGGCGATCCGGCTCCTTAGTTCGCTTGCATCAAAGAGCGTGATCGGCCCTATCCCGCTCCGGCCCGCGAGCAGCGATCCCCAAAAGGCTTCAAGTCCAGTCCCGTTCGGCGCCAGCACTCCCATTCCGGTGACCACTACTCGATTTCTTTTTGCCATCTTAAAAATTAGAGGATGGGAAGGCGCCGCAGACTAGATCGGTCATCCCATTATGCTGTTTACAATAAATTAAGTGGTTTTGACCAAAGCCGATCTGCCGCGTTTTGTTCAGCAGATTTCGGACTTATTCACAAGTTCCACCTTGTCCTCGCCTTATCTTTGTTGAAGCATCGCACTCGGAGGGCCCCTTGGCCTCAACCATCGCATGAAATCTTTCCACGGCACGCGCCTAGCTTTATCCGCTCCGGACAGACATGACCGCACCTCTTGAACTCCCGCACGTCTTGGTGATCGACGATGAAATGGGCCCCCGCGAAAGTTTGCGGATGCTCCTGAAGCCGAATTACCAGGTCCACACGGCGAATACCGTGGAAGCGGGTCTGCGTTTGTTGCGAGAAAAGCGACCCGACGCGGTCGTCAGCGATATCAGGATGCCTGGCACCAATGGGATCGATGGCCTGCGTCGCATTCGTGAGATCGATCCCCACGTTTCGGTCATTATGCTGACCGGCTTCGGCGCGCTCGAGACCGCGCAGGAGGCGCTCCGGCTCGGGGCAAACGATTACATCAGCAAGCCGTTTGACGCGACTGAGATGCGCGAGGTGATCGGTCGCAATGTGGAGCGCACGCGTGTCCAGCGCTCCAGCGAAAACGCGGGCGAGGAGATCCGCGAGTTGAATAATCGACTGATGAAGGAGCTAGCCCAGAAAGAGCGGTTGGCGTCGCTCGGGCAGGCTTCGGCTGAATTTGTCCACGACCTGGGCAATCCTCTCACGATCGTCTGGGGCTACGTCCAGCTCCTGGCCAAGAAACTCGAGCAATCCGAAAAGGATAACGGGGTGCAAACGCCGAACTCCGCCCAGGAGTTAAATATTATCGAGCAGAACGTCCGGCTTTGCCGCGAACTCCTGACCATGTGGCAGAGCTACGGCAGCCAGGAAGCGACCGCCCATCAGGTGGTCTCGGTGGACCAGATTGTGCAGGAGGTGGTGAGCGGGGCCGATACGATCGCGGCGCAGTGCGGGGTCACGATTAAGGCGGACCATTGCCAGGAGGCGCAGATCGTGGGCGACGCCGTGCAAGTGAAGCGTGCGATTCAGAACGTGATCGTTAACGCGGTGCAGGCTTCCGCGGAATCGAAAGGCGTGGTGGAGGTGAGTTGCAGTTGCCAGGATTTTTATGTGGATGTCCGCATCCAAGACCACGGTTCTGGGATTACCCCCGCGCAGATGCCGAAGATTTTCGAACCTTACTTCACGACGCGGCAGGGACGAAGTGGCACCGGACTGGGGCTCTACATTACGAAGAAGGTGGTGGAAGATCACCACGGCTCGATCAAAGTGGACAGCGCGCCGAGCTCGGGCACGATCTTTACGATCCGCTTTCCGCTCCAGGAAGCTTAGAGCGTGTCCGGCAGGGCTTACTGCCGGCGGATAGAATCGTAGCACCGGCGTCCCGCCGGTGGGGACACCGGGCATCTTGCCCGGTGAGACAGCGTAGTGGGAAAATCGCGAAAGAGAACCACCGGGCGAGACGCCCGGTGTCCGCACCGGCAGGATGCCTGTGCTACCGGCATAGCGAAGGCACCGCAAAGACGTGCATGACACGCTCTAGCGGCGTCTTATAGATGAGACGCAGGAGTCTTTTCGCGCGCAGCGCTTTCGGAGTGCGTGCGCGTCTTCGCGCCGCTTTTCGGCGAGCTGGAAACGCCAAGGGTTGCGCGAACGCTTTAGCCGCCGCCGCGCCGCTTGAAAGCGGCGCGGGGACGCGCACGCACTCCTAAAGCAGGCTACGCCTGCAAAATGTCTCCACGCGCCACGGTCACTCGGCGCGACGTTGAAGCGGTGCGCGCCTGGCTCTAGCGGAAACCCTCACGCTCCAGAAAGACGAAGGTCGCTTTTTCGATTTATCGAGTCATTGCTGCCTCTCGTGAAGGGCCTCACCAAAGTGCGGCAGCGACATCGCCAGCCTTTCGATCTCGCGGCTTGGTATTTTAGAAGGCCAAACGCGTTCGCCGCGGGCCTGTTCAGTAAATTGGCCTTTTAGATTGTCAGTCTGGGTGGGTTTCGTTTCTCTGAGCCGTGTTGAATTACCGCGTGGCCCCGATTTTTTTAATTCGGATGGCGGGCGTGCCGTTCGACTGCCTGGAGAGTCTCGCCACGCAAAAGTCCGCTGCGATCGCACGTCAGCTGCGCCAGGCGCGCGCTCTCCTGGAAAGAACACGGAGCGCCGCCGATCGCCTGATCGGCACCGCCTCGTGCGGCTTTTCGGCGGAAACTTCGCGGACTTATCGCTCCATTCTGCGCAGCGGCATCGCACCCAGCGATTTGGAAGAGCCCCTCCCTGCGGAAATGGGAGAATACGTCGCAGCCGTGTCCGCGGCCGATCGCCTCGTGGAGGAGCTCTCCGGGACTTTGCCGAGCGAGGTGGAAGCCGCGCGCCTGGCGCTGGCGCTCACGAGCCAGAAGGTCTTGCCGGAATATCTTGTCTTCGGCGCGGGTGAGTTTCGAGATCGTTTGGCGGAGACTCTTGCCGCGGGAGAGAGCCTGCCGCCGCGCAATGCGCGCGCCCGGGAGCGCGAGCGCCACCTGCTTCTTTACCTCCAGCGGGTGGCTGGAAAAAACGATACCTTCAGCGCCTTCGGGCCATCGGCTTGGGGCACGATCGAGCCCGCCGGGGCGCCCGGTTTCCAGATTCAAGCTCAAGCGGGCATCGCGCAGCGATACGCCTTTCTCGAACGCTGGGCGGCTCACGCTCTGGCCGTGGCCATCAATCAGGATGAAGAAGCGCGTGCGGAGTGCTTTCCGCGCCTGAATCCGGAAGGCCGCCTGAGAGACGATGTCTTTACCTGGATGGATACGGGCGAAAGCCTGGCGCTGACCGCCGCGCAGGGCGCCGCCCTGGCTCGCTGCGACGGATACACGCCGGCGCATTCGTTAGGCGAGCTGGCGCCCCTCCTGGCGGACTTGGCCGAGCAAGGGCTGATTCTGTGGGAGTGCGAGGTGCCGGCCTTGGAGCCGGAAGCCTTCGAGGTCCTCCGCCAGGACATTGCTCGCTGGAGGGATCTTCCGGTCCGAACGCGCTGGCTGGAACGGGCGGAGGCGATCGCGGTTTTGCCGCAGCAGTTTGCAGCCGCGGCCGGAATGGAGGCGCGGAGTGAGGTGATGGCGAACGCGTGGCGCCTGCTGGGTGAGATCGGGCCCCGGGTTGCTGGTGGCCAGCGCTCGCTTTACACCGCGGCCAATCCGATCGCCGAAGAGTGCTGCCGGACGGGAAAGTTTACGCTCAGCGAGACTCTGGCCGACGAGCTGGCGCGGGATGCCGCGCCTTGGTTCGATCTTTGGCGCGATACTTATGCGTTTGTGGCGAGTCGGGTCGCCGCTGGCCTGCGCGATCTCTTTATGACTTCGCCGATGAGTGGCGGCGCCGTGCCTTTGCCCGCCTTCCTACAGCACTGCGCGGCGCGCCGAATGCCGTTGACCGGTCCCGGCATGGTCGTCCTGGCGCACCTCGCCTTCCAGGAGGTGAAGGCTGCGTTTCGGGAGATGCTGAGCGGCCGCGCGGAGGCGGCGGAGTGGGAATTGACCGCGCACGATTGCGCGTTCGTGCGCCGCCATTTTGCCTACGAAAAATTCGATCATTACACCTATCCGTCCGCCGATTTGCAGATCTCGGCGACCTCGCAAGCGGCCATCGGGCAGGGCGAATACCAATGGGTGGTGAGCGAACTGCATCCGCCGGTGGCTCTCATGCATCACGCATTTTATTGGAGTTGTCCGGACCGGGAGGCCTTGAGCGATGCGCTGGCGCGGTCCGCCTGCCACCAGCCGTCGTTTCACTTCGGATTCGCCGCGGCCGACTTCACCGCCCACACCACCGTACGCTACATGGATGCGCTGCCCGGCTTGATGACGTTCGTGGCTCCGCAGCGTTTTGCTTCGGATTGGCGGCATCTTCCTCCCGCCGAGGTGGAGGTTTTTCTGGACGAAGACACTCAGGACGTCGGCTTGCGGAAGGCGGGGGGCGGCGAGTATCTGGGTTCGTTTGCGCGCGCCTGGCTGATCCCGCTCGGCTTTCATCCTTTTCACTTCGGGCGGGCGCCGCACATGCCTCGGCTCCGTTGCGGAAAGGTGATCGTCCAGCGGCGTTCCTGGGTGGTGACTTTGGAGGAACTTTCGTCCGATAAATTCACCGGCATTTCCCGAGAACTAGTCCTGGCGATCGCGCAGCTCCGCGAGGAAAGAGATCTGCCGCGTTACATTTACATCCGGCCGACCGAACAGGCTTTGCGGCGCAGCGGAGCGGAGGGGCGAGACAAGGATACCAAGCCGATCGTCATCGATCTGGAGAGCTACCTGTTCCTGGAAATCTTCCATCGCTGGCTGGTCAAGGCCGGCGAGGTGGAAGTGACCGAGATGCTGCCGGATCCCGATCATCTTTGCTGGCAGGAAGCGGACGGCCGCCGCACCTTCGAACTGCGCACCCTGATTCTGCCGCGCTCATGAAAATCATTGCGATCGCCAACCAGAAAGGCGGGGTGGGCAAGACGACCACCGCGGTCAACCTCAGTTGTGCGCTCGCTCACGCCGGCGAACGCATCCT
>JBBSLZ010000247.1:0-5173 GCA_038233435.1 Chthoniobacterales bacterium | reverse complement strand
CGGCGAACATGCTCGGCCTCGGCAATGCTGCCACTCCGCTCGGCCTGCGCGCGATGCGCGACCTGGAGAGCCTAAATCCCCACCCCGGCACCGCGAGCAATGCGATGTGCACTTTCCTCGCGCTCAACACCAGCTCGGTCCAGCTCATTCCCACCACCGCCATCGCCATCCTCGCTGCCGGTGGTTCCAGCCGTCCCACCGCCATCGTGGGGACGGCTCTTTTGGCCACGCTTTGCGCGGCGATCGCGGCCTTGACCGCGGTGAAGCTGCTGGAAAAGCTGCCGCTCTTCCGCGCTGCGCGTCCGGAGATTCCAGATAAAACGGGCGCCGCGCAGGTGGACGATTCGCCCGCCCCGGAAACGCTGGCCGCGCCGCCGGTGCGCGAGCCAGCCTGGTGGGGCCGCGGGGCGCTTTGGCTGCTGGTCCTCTTTTTCCTTTTCCTGCTCGCGCGCCGCGTCTTTCCCAACCTCTTCGGCCTGCCGCTGGCGGCGAATGCGGCGGACGACAACGCGTTTGTGCGCTCGGTGAATGCGCTCTCCATCTTGGCGGTTCCGTTTTTGCTCAGCTTCTTCCCGCTCTATGCGCTTACGCGCGGGATCAAGGTTTACGATGAGTTCGTCGAGGGCGCGAAGGAGGGCTTCGGGGTGGTGCTGCGGATCATTCCGTTTCTCGTCACCATGCTGGTGGCGATCAATATGTTTAAAGGAGCGGGCGGAATCGATCTCCTCACCCGGACGCTCATGCCGGTGCTGGGGCCGTTGCAATTTCCGCCCGATCTCATGCCGTTGGCGTTGATGCGACCGCTGAGCGGTGGCGCCTCACTCGCGCTCATGACCGATATCGTGCAGCGCTTCGGCGGCGACAGCCTGGTCAGCTTCATGGCCGCGACCGTCTACGGGAGCACGGAGACCACGTTTTATGTGGCCGCGGTTTACTTCGGCGCGGTCGGAATCCGGCAAACGCGGCACGCCATCCCGGCGGGGTTGGTGGGGGACTTCGTCGGCGTGGTCGCGTCAGTCATTATCTGCCGCGCCGTGCTCGGCTGAGCGGTGATTCGTTAGCCCTTTCGCATTTTTGCCTCGCCAGCGCGCTCCGAGGGTCTATCGTCATCGCTCGTTCATGATTCAGCGCGACTACCTTATCATTGGAAGCGGGATTGCCGGCGGCAGTGTCTGCGAGAGTATCCGGAAATACGACAAGCGAGGCAGTGTGACGCTCGTCGGTTCGGAAAATTTTCTGCCTTACAAACGCTGGATGCTCTCGAAGAGCTTCCTGCGCGACAAGGATCCTTCCGAAAAAAAACTGCCGCACGTGGAAGCGGGCTGGTATAAAAAGAACAAGATCGAGACCCGCCTCGGCGCGATGGTCACGCAGCTGAACATCGATCGCCGCCTGGCGGTGCTGGGCAACGGCGAGACGATCGAATTCAACAAAGCCTGTCTCGCGATGGGAAGCCGGCCGGTGCGGCCACCGGTGGCGGGGACCAATCTTGGGAACGTCATTTATCTGCGCACAACCCGGGACGCGCTCGCCTTGCGCGAGATGGCCAGCCTCGAAAAGACCGTCGTGGTGGTGGGCGGCGGGCTCCTGGCCTGCGAAGTGGCGGCCAGCCTGCGGCATCTGCGCTTCAAAGTCAGCATGATGCATCGCCATCAGAATCTGCTGAACCGCTATCTGGATGCGGAGACCGGCGCTTGGGTGACCAGCTATTTCGAGAAGCACGGCGTGACACTGCTGATGGGCCAGAGCTTGAACGGTTTCGAAGGCAAGACGGTGCTGCGCAATATCCAGACAAAGAGCGGCGAGCGTGTGGCCGCGGGTGTGGCGATCGTGGCTTGCGGCGCAGAGCCGAACCTGGAGTTGGTGCGCAATACCCCGCTCTCCGGCCCGCACGGTTCGCCAGTATCGGAGTATCTCGAGACGGAGGAAAAGGGCATCTACGCGGTCGGCGACCTAGCCTTTTATCCCGACCGGCTGATGGGCGGCGTGCGGCGCCAGACGCATTGGGAAAACGCACGCGAGCAAGGGCTGGTGGCAGGTTCCAACATCACCGGTAAGAAACGGATTCGCTACGAGCAGATCCCGTATTTCTGGACCGAGATGTTTGATCTGAAACTGGATTTTGTAGGCGATTTCAGCATCCAGCCGACGCGGGTGGACTTGGACGGCACCTACGCGAAGAAGAAGTTCACCGCCCGCTATTACCAAGGGGACAAACTGCGCGGACTGCTCCTGTGCCACGGGACTCCGCGGGAGGTGGAAGCAGCCCGCGTGGAGCTGCGGACCTCTCTCGGGAAGTAAAATCCGTCTGCGTTCTAGAAACCGCTGCTCGGTAAGATCAGCGCCGGATTGGTTACGCGCGAAAGCGTCCAGTCCCACGGCTTCTTCGAGCCGTGGCGCCACTGCAGTTCGAAAGGCTCTTTCAAGGGGTTGATGCGTTGTTTGATCAACTCGCTCACTTCATTCGGATCAGCTTGCACGGTTACGCGGGCCCGCCAGATGCCAGCGCCCTCCATCGGCTGGACGATGATCTCGCGCGCTTCGATCCGCAGATGACGCGCATAAGGTAGAATCTGCCGCAGCCGGACGATCAGCACCGCCCGGTCATGCCCCCATTGGTCCTCGTAGGCGGGATCCAGAAACTCTTCCACCTTTCCCCAATCATTTGCCTCCAGCGCCGCGATGAGGTGCGCGGCGTGCAACCGCACCTGATTCTCCGGCGCCCAAAGCTGGAAAAGATAAACGCCCAGCGCGAGCGCCACCAGAAGTCCTGCATAGAGACCGGTGCGGAAAGTGGAGTTCGAGAAAAACATGTGGCGCTCTCAGCCACCCTCTCACGCGGTCCGCCCGACGGAAAGTCCGGTCAGACCGCTCTCCTCCGCCTCCTTTCGGAGAGGGAGGCCCCGGCTGGTATAGAGCGTGCTTAAACAAGCGTTTAGATGGCTCCCCTGGACTCCTTTTTCTGGCGTATCTCCGCTCTCTTCGCCCAAGGCTTGCGACCGGCCAAAGCAACGTCCCAGACCCTTCGCTGATTATGCTCGATCAAAAAGATCTGAAGTGGATCGCCACCACTTCGACCGACCTGAACACGCGTTTGCAGCAAATCTCGCGCTACGCAGATTTGGCCCGCCAGCATAAGGGCGGATACGATTACATCGACGTCCTGGTCGAACACGTCGATATCGCCTCGCAGACAGCGCAGGCTCTCTTCGATCGGGTCACTTCCTCGATTCTCTCGAATAGCATCAGCAAAACAGCCACTGCGGCTCCCGCCGCTCGTCCCGCGCATCCTTTCAAGGTCGTCCCGCCGTTGAGTCCTTCCCTGGTCGCTTTAGGCGAAGCGGTCGCGAAGGTGACGCCGGCGCCATCCACGCCCTCCCCGGTGCCCGTGCCGGTGCGGGCGCCCCTGCCGGACGAGCCCGCGGCAAAGATCGAGATCCTCAATCCGCAAGGAAAGCGCGAGCTGATCCTCCTGGTCGACGATGAAAAGGATATCCTGGAACTCGCCACCACCATCCTCAACGACGAAGGCTACCGCACGATTCTGGCGCATGATGGTTTCGAAGCGCTGCGGATTCACAAACAACTCGGACAAAAGATCAATCTGATCATCCTGGATTTTTTCCTCCCGGTCATGGATGGGGACGCCGTCTTCGATGAGCTGCGCTCCCTCAACGCCTCCGTCAACGTCGTCCTGAGCAGCGGCTTCGCCGAGCAGACCAAACTCGGCGCCATGCTCGCGCAAGGCTTGCGCGGTTTTATTCCAAAACCCTACACCGGCGATAAGCTCCTCGCGCAAGTGCGCTCCGCCTTGGACGCCTCCCGTGCCCCTGCTCGTTAGGCGGCCTCCGCCCACGCGGTCGACCTCAGAATCCGCCCTCTTCGTGGCACTGATTTAGCTACACCTGCATTTCACCTTCTCATGGCTCGGATCGATTCTTTCTTCAAACTCATGGCCGAGCAAAAGGCCTCGGATCTTCATCTCTCCACCAACAATCCGCCCATGCTGCGGATCAACGGGGAACTCATTCGAGTGGACTATCCTGCCCTCCAGAATGACGACCTGAAAGCGATGGTCTACGAGATCGCGCCCGAAGGAAAAATCAAAGTTTTCGAAGAAACTTCGGATGTCGACTTCGGCTACGAGGTTCCGAACGTGGCCCGCTATCGCTGCAATTTCTTTCAACAAAAATACGGCATCTCGGCCGTCTTCCGCCTCATCCCTTCGAACGTTCTGACCTGTGACCAACTCGGCCTGCCGCCCGTCCTGCGCAAGTTTCCGATGCTCAAAAAGGGCCTCGTTCTCATCACCGGCCCGACCGGTTCCGGCAAGTCGACCACCCTCGCGGCCATGATGGATCACGCCAATCTCAAGCGGCACGATCATATTATTACGGTCGAAGATCCGATCGAGTTTGTGCATCGCAGCCAGAACTGTCTCGTCCAGCATCGCGAAGTCGGCATTCACACCCGCTCTTTTGCCGCCGCACTCCGCGGCGCTCTGCGCGAGGATCCGGATATCCTGCTCGTCGGAGAATTGCGCGATCTGGAAACGATCGAGCTGGCCCTGACCGCCGCCGCCACCGGTCACCTTGTCTTCGGCACCCTCCACACTTCCAGCGCCGCCAAGGCGGTCGATCGCATCATCGACGTCTTTCCCACCACCCAGCAAAACCAGATCCGCGCCACCCTCGCGGAATCGCTCAAAGGCGTCATCGCGCAGAACCTCTTCAAACGCATTGATAAGCCGGGCCGCGTCGCCGCGCTCGAGATTCTGGTCGTGGACATGGCCATCTCGAACCTCGTCCGCGAGGGCAAAACCCACCAGATCCCCGGCATGATCCAGGTCGGCAAAAAGAAGGGCAACCAGCCTCTCGACGACGCCATCATGGAGCATCTCCGGCATACCCGCATCTCACCCGAGGAAGCCTACGAAAAATCGCTCGATAAGAAAAAATTCCGGCCCTTCCTGAAAGAGCCGCCCTCGGATTTGACCGAAGAATAGCCGCCGCCCCCCATCCATGAGAACACCCGATCTCGACCAAATCCTTTCCGCGATGCTCCGGACCTACGACGGCATCTCCGACCTAAATTTTTCCGTCGGTCATCCCCTGCAGGTGGAAGACTTCGGCGAACTCAAACCCGTCTTCGTCGAGCCCCCGATCAAAGCGCT
>JBBSLZ010000246.1:0-5208 GCA_038233435.1 Chthoniobacterales bacterium | reverse complement strand
CCGTCCTGGCGGACGGCGGAAAATTGACGCTGGAAGGTGGGAGGGTGGTGCAAAAGGTGCCCACCACCTACGAAAAAGGCGCGGGCGATGCGGGGGGGATGCATACCTGGACTTACATGTTCGATCCACAAACCGGTCGCCTGGTTTGCAATCATCTCGAATACGAAGCCGGCAAATACGACTGGACCGAATACTTCGACGAAAAACCGATCGGCGGATTGTTGCTCTCGACCAAACGAGTCGGCTACGCTGCCGACGCCAACGGCAAAACAGGTCCGAAGCGTTCCGAGACGACCTACGACGAAATCCAAACCGACGTCGATTTCCCCAAAGACACTTTCAAGTTTCTCCGCTGACCCTCGCTCTGCCTATGCCTGCTGCCGGCAAACCTCGCCGCCTGCCTAGCCCTCCACCGATGGACGCGGCGGCGCGGATCGCGGCCAGGGATGAAATCCTCCAGGTGATGTTTTGGCTGCGCGGTGAGAGCCTCGCGCAGGAAGTCTCCTCCGCTGAGCTGGCGAAGTGGATCGGGTTGAGGGCAGAGGAAATCGAACCGCTCCTGGTCGAAATGCTTGGCTCGCGTCTGGTGGACCGGGTGGTAGTGGACAGCGGCGTAGGGGAGGGGACTTTGCGTTTTCGGCTCACTGCGAGTGGAGTCCAGGAAGGACAGCGGCGTTTTGCCGAGGAATTCTCTGGGCTGACTCAACCCCATCATTTTGAGCACAGCGATCCGGCTTGTGACTGCGAGGATGTCTCCCGATTTAGTGTATCGCTCAAAAAGGGACTGTCCCGGCAGTTCGATGAGATGATGGAGGCAAAAGGATACTCCAATCGTTCGCTCGCGATTGGGAACATGATCCGTCAAAAGCTGGCTGCGCATCGGCAGGAAGCAGGCGAATTCGAGGCCGTCGGCACGATCATGGTGGCTTACGATTCGCACGACCGGCGGATCCGGGCAGCCTTCGATGATCTGCAGGAGGAATACATGGCGACGATCGTTTCCACGGTGAGGGTGCAGAGCGCTCCGCGCCGTGGGACGGAGGTCTGGGTGGTGCGTGGAAAAGCTTCCGCGATCCGTGTGCTGGCCGATCGATTGATCGGTGCGAAGGGCGTGCGGGACGGAAAGCTTTCGCTGACGGCGGCGTCGGTGAGCGTCGCGGATTAGCCCGGCGGGCAGGGCCGCGGCCGAGTAATATTGATCGAATGCGCAGGCCTCGGCGTTTTCAATTGACGGCCAGTGTTACGAATTTGTATTCGAGTAACACTTTCCTCCGTCCTCCGCTCGATTCTCGTTCCCTCACATGAAAAAAATATTCGTCCTGGCGCTGTCCGCAGCGCTTCTGAACTCGTTGCCCCTGCGCTCATCCGTGGCCCAGGATGCAGTCTCCACCACGGAGCGCGTCATCGTGCGGGACGAGATCGTGGAAAAGACCGAACTCTCCTCCGAGCAAGCGGCGGCGCCGGCGTCCGTGACCGTGCTGCGCTATAGCGAAGTGGAGAAGCGGAACACGCGGGATTACACGGACCTCCTGCGCAATGTGACCGGCGTTTCCGCTAACAGCTTCGATCAGGGAGGCGTGGGCTTTGGCTTTGCTCTCCGCGGCTTCAGCGAGCGGAGCAATGGCGGGAACACCGCCTACTCGATCGACGGCGTGCCGGTGAACTTTCCCGGACACGTTTCTTCGAACGGCTACGGCGATCTGTTCCCGCTCATCCCGGAGTTGGTGGATACCTTCGTCCTGGTGCGCGGTCCGTTCGATGTTCGCTTTGGTTCGTTCGATCTCGCCGGTTCGCTTGAGATTACGACGGTGGATCATCCGCCGAGCGGACTGGCGCTTTCGGTCGGTAATTTCGACTACGAGCGCGGTCTCGCGGTCTACGAGATCGGGAATGGGAAGGTGAGCGGATATGGTTCCGTCTTAGCCTCCAATTTGGGCGGCTATCGCGATAATTCCGGCTTCCGGCAATTCAACACTTTCGACAAAGTCCTCTTTCCGATGCTGCGCGGGACGGGCTCCTTCCGGCTCCAGGTTTACAACAGCGATTTCGGCGCGCCCACCTATCTCGATCGGGCTCGTCTCATTGCCGGAACTTTGCAGCCCACCGATGCGGTCAATCCTTTCGATGGCGGCAGCACGGCCCTGCAAAACTTCGTCTTCAATTATAAGGAGGAAGGCGATCAACCGCTGGTCGCGAACGCATATTTTGTACACGAGAGCCACAAGCGGTGGGCCACCCGGACGTTTACTTTTCCGATCGATCCGGGCCGGGCGGGCCAATTCCAGACGGCGGATTACCGCTTCGTGCTCGGCGGCTCGCTGGAAAAATACCTGCGCTGGGACCTGCCGCACGGGATGGGGTTGGGCCTCCTGACCGGCGCGGGTGTGCGCTACGATACGGTGGATAGCGAACAGTTCGCCTCCATCCGGCGCAACCCCGTCCGAACGACTGCGGACGTGAACTTCCAGCAAACGAATCCGTTTGCTTATGTGCAGCTCGATTTCAAACCGCTGCAATGGGTTAAGCTGACCGGCGGCTTCCGCTACGATTATTTTAACTACAACATCGAAGACAATTTCCGGCGCCTGGCGGTGCAGCCGACGGATGACTTCCTGAGTCCGCGCGCAGGCATCAGCGTTTCTCCCTTGGGCGGAGTGGACGTTTTCGCCAACTACGGCAAGGGCTTCCGTCCGCCGAGTGCGATCACGGAGCTTGGGCTGGATCCGAACCTCGAAGCGGCCGAGAACGAAACGATCGAGGTCGGCGTGCAATACAATTCGGCGGACGGGATGTGGCATTTCCTAGGTGACGTCTACAAGACGACTTTCACGAACGAGCTCCAAGGCCGCCCGGCGCCGTTGCCGCCCATCGCGCTCGGGCCCTCGGAACGGAATGGCTTCGATGTGGAAGCGCGGGTGCGAGTCTGGAAGGACGACGGGCGAGCGCTTTTCCTTTTCGGAAACTTTAGCGCGTTACAGCGGGAACTGGTCAATCGCACCGGTGGCACCGCCATCCCGGACGTGGCCGATTTCATTGGCAATTATGGCTTCGATCTGGTGCTGCCTTTGCCAGCGAACAATTCTCCGCACGTAATCACATTTTCCGGCGTGCAGCGTTGGGAAGGGCCCAAACCGCTGAACACGAGGAACAGCCTTTCGACCAAAACCTACTCCCGGATCGATCTGCGGATGGCCTATACGAATACCAAATGGAATGGCTTCAGCACCTTTCTGAACATGATCATTTATCCTGATCGGCGATACGAGGAGACGGCCTTCTTGTTCGGGAATTCCGTCGGAGTCTCGCCCAAGGCCCCCTTCACGATTCAAGGCGGCGTCTTTATCCCGCTCTAAAATACCGGCTTCCGCTCATCGCTGGGGCGAGTAGCGTAGTCGTCGAAATGGCGATTGACGACTTCAGCACCCGGGCGGGGGTTTGATTTTGCGGCCCTCGCTATGACTCGCGAGCGGGCCAAGATGGTGGTGCGGGGGGCGGTCCAAGGTGTCGGCTTTCGGCCGTTTGTTTATCGGCTCGCGACCGAATTGGAATTGGACGGATGGGTTTCAAATTCGGCGCAAGGCGTCTTGATCGAAATCGAGGGAAAACCCGCGGCGCTCGAGCGATTTTTGCATCGGTTACGAAATGAGCGGCCGCCACGGGCGGTGATCCAGAGCTGTGAAACCTCGTTTCTCGATGCCGTCGGCTACGCGGGATTCGAGATTCGCGAAAGCGAAGCGATTGGCGCGAGGACCGCGCTTATTTTGCCCGACTTTGCGACCTGCGCCGATTGCGTGGCCGAGATTCTCGATCCTGCCGATCGCCGTTTCCGCTACCCGTTCACCAACTGCACGAACTGCGGCCCGCGTTTCTCCATCATCGAGTCACTGCCCTACGATCGGGCGAATACTTCGATGAAGCGCTTCGCGATGTGCGACGATTGCGAACGCGAGTATCACGACCGGCACGATCGCCGCTTCCATGCGCAGCCTAACGCATGTCCGCGTTGTGGCCCGCAATTGCAGCTCTGGAATCCCAACGGCGAAGGGATAGCGCATCGAGATTGTGCGCTCGCGGCAGCCGTGCAAATGCTGCGCGACGGAAGCATCGTTGCGCTCAAGGGTCTCGGGGGCTTCCAGTTGATGGTGGACGCCGCTAACGAGCAGGCTCTTGCGCGGCTGCGGGAGCGGAAACATCGCGAAGAAAAGCCTTTCGCACTGATGGTGGCATCGCTCGAAGCTGCGCGCCATTACTGTGACCTTTCGGCATTGGAGGAGCGAGCCCTGCTCTCGCCGGAAGCGCCCATCGTGCTGGTTCCGAAAAAATCAGGAATCAGAAATCAGAAGTCAGGAATCGCCCCCGGGAATCCAAATCTCGGCGTGATGTTGCCCTATACGCCACTGCATCATCTTCTTCTGCACGACTTTGGCGGACCCGTGGTTGCGACAAGCGGAAATCGAAGCGACGAGCCGATCTGCATCGACGAAATGGAAGCGGTGGAGCGTCTGCGTGGCCTGGCGGATGTCTTCCTTGTCCACGATCGCCCGATTGTCCGGCACATGGACGATTCGATTGTACGGATAATGGCTGGGCGCGAGATGATGCTGCGCCGGGCGCGCGGTTATGCGCCTCTCCCGATCGATCAGAGATCAGGAATCAGAAATCGGAAATCAGAAATCGTCTTGGCGCTTGGAGCACATCTCAAGAACACCGTCGCCCTCGGGACTGGCGACAGCGTCTTCATCAGTCAGCACATCGGCGATCTGGAGACCGAGCCCGCGCACGCGGCTTTTCGTCGCACGGCGGCGGACTTGCCTCGCCTCTACGCTATGGAGCCGGCGGTCATCGCGCATGATCCGCACCCCGAATATCTCTCGACGAAATACGCGCAGGAGTTACCGGGCGAGAAGATCGCGGTGCAACATCACTGGGCGCACGTGGTCGCCTGCATGGCGGAAAACGCGGTCGATCCGCCCGCGCTTGGAGTGGCTTGGGATGGCACCGGCTATGGGACGGATGGAACGATCTGGGGTGGCGAATTTTTTCTTGCCCAGCCGGATGGTTCGTATGAGCGCGTGGCGCATCTCCGGCCGTTTCGCTTGCCCGGCGGCGAGCGCGCGATGCGCGAGCCGCGCCGGCGCGCGCGCGGTGTGGTGTTCGAGATTTTGGGCGAGGCACTTTGGACGCAACCCGAGTTGGTCTCGGGCTTTG
>JBBSLZ010000245.1:0-5209 GCA_038233435.1 Chthoniobacterales bacterium | reverse complement strand
GGCATCGAGCCCGACATCGCGCTCGTGAAATACAAATTGCTCGCTGGCGGCGGGATGTTGAAAATCGTCAACCAAACCGTGAAACCGGCGCTCGAGAACCTGGGCTACAACTCCGAGGAGATCGAACGCATCATCGCGCACATCGATGAGCACGACACGATCGAAGACGTGACGGATGGGAGCACCGCCGAGCCGACCGTTATCCGCTCCGGCCTGAAGCCCGAGCACCTGCCGATCTTCGATTGCGCCTTCAAAGCCTTCAAAGGCGAACGCTCGTTAGGCTACATGGGCCACCTCCGCATGATGGCCGCCGCGCAGCCGTTCCTCAGCGGCGCCATTTCGAAGACGGTCAACCTGCCCGAGCACGCTACCGTGGACGAAATCATGAACACCTACGTCGAGGGCTGGCGCCTCGGCCTCAAGGCGATCGCGATTTACCGCGACAGCTCGAAGCGTTCCGCGCCCTTGAACACGCGCAAGACCAGGGACATGGGCGGCGCCACCGGCGCGCTCGACATCATGGTCGAGCGTCCCGAGCTCGAAGCCCGCATCCTGGAATTGGAGCAGGAACTCTCCGTCGCGCGCGGCAAACCCGCCCGTCATCGCATGCCCGATACCCGCATGTCGCTCACCCACCGATTCGAGATCGCCGGCCACGAAGGCTACATCACCGTCGGCCTCTTCGAAGACGGCATGCCCGGCGAACTCTTCGTCACCATGTCGAAAGAAGGCAGCACCATCGGCGGCCTCATGGACACCGTCGGCACCCTCACTTCCATCGCCCTGCAATACGGCGTCCCCTTGGAAAGCCTGGTCAAGAAATTCGCCTACCAGCGCTTCGAGCCCAGCGGCTTCACCAAGAACCCCGATATCCGCAACGCCACCAGCATCACCGATTACATCTTCCGCTGGCTCGGCTGCCAATTCATCAAAGGCTACAAAGAAGCCACCTCCCCGCGTGGTGCCCAGCCCGAGCTGCCGATGAAAGAAATTCCCGAGATGGAAAAGAAATCCATTAACCGCCCCGTCGCCGATCTGGAACGCACCGCCGAGAAAGAAATCCTCGACGTCATCACGAACCACATCTCAAACGACGGCGGCCCGACGATTCAAACCAACGGCCACACCCACGCCGACCGCGTCGCCACCGCCCTCGGCGGCATGTTCATGGACACCACCTGCTCCCATTGCGGCAGCGAAAAAGTGATCCGCGCGGGTGCGTGCGGAGTCTGCACGGAGTGCGGGACGAGCCAGGGGTGTAGCTAGGGGGTGGACGATGGAAAATTCTACAAGCTCGCCTCAATTTTTCGTTTACGTCATCGAGTCGCCTTCTGCTCCCGATTTGTATCACGGCCGCTCCGAAAGCGATTTGTTAGCGCGTGCGTTAAGACTTTGCGGCGTCGTATCCGTCTCAAGGTGCGCGATCTCGCGGGTCGCATTTCGGGCCGCCCTACAAACGGGACTGAAGGAAGAAATGGCTGAATTCCATTCGTGGATGCCAATCGTTCACATCAGTAGCCATGGGGATGTGAGTGGAATTCAACTCTCCTCGGGCGAAGTCATAACTTGGCAGGAGCTAGGCGAGTTAATCGGCCCGATTAACGCAGCCTTAAATGGCAGGTTGATTCTCTCGATGTCCTGCTGCGAAGGCTACGCGGCCATCCGAATGGCATTCAAAGAGGACGACTCACCTTTGCCATATTTTGCGCTCTTGGGAGCTCTCAACGGCCAACTTGGTCTGAGACAGCGATTGGATTCTCCGTCCTTTATCACCGGCTGAGCAAAGGAGCGCATATCGCGGCGGCGGTGGGGGCTATGAACGCAGCTGTGGGCTGCGATCACTTTTTGCTCGAGTGGGCCGAACAATCGAGAAAATTTTACGCCACTTTTCTAAAGGACTACGATCCAGAAAAGGCTCAGAGAGAACTGGCTGCCGCTGCCGAAGCGCAGCCACCAAGTGAGCTCGCCAAAAATTTGCGACTTGAGCATTCATAACGGGAGTCAGAAAAGGGGTCGTCCTAGAATCTCGGCATTCCCGACAGCGGATTTAGGATTCACGTTCCTTCCAGTAATCGGGATGGCGGCTGCCGTGCCCGACCGCTGCAACTACGAGCCGTTCGCCGCGAACGAAGTATGCGATGTAGTAGGGAAAGCCGGGGAGATTCACGCGTCGATAGCCACCCGACCGCTCGCGCCAAAGCAGAGGCTGGCGAACGATCGCCGAGCAGACGCTTTCAACTTCTGAGCGGAACTTTACGCCCAGACCCGAAACGTGACTTTCATAGAATTGAGTCGCCATCTCGGCGTCGAGCTTCGCCTCTGGGAGAAATTCGAGCACTGCGCTCATTGGCCGGGTGCGATTTCTCGCAACCGGGCAAAAACTTCCGCTGCGGGAATCGAGTGAGCCTCGCCGGAATCAAGACGGGCGATCCGGCGTGCAATCTCCGCTTCCCAAGCGGCATCCGAACCTGGTTCAGGGGCGGGCTCGACACTCAGGAGAAGGCGGTGTGCCAGAGCGAGACGCTGGTCCGCCGGCAAAACCAGCGCGTCGTGGGAGATCGCCTCGAGCGTCGCGGACATGAATCCAGCGTATGACGATGGATGGGAGTTGTCGACGCAGAAGACAGACAATGCAGTCGAGGCTCTGCCAATCGACAGGAGAAAATGTCCGCGGATCTCTCTCGCCGCTTGGAGTCGGCTACGCTCTCCGAGAATGAGCGTCAAAGAACAGGTCTTGCAGGCGATAAATCGCCTTCCCGACAACGCCGATTTTCGTGACGTGAGCGAAGAGATTGCCTTTCTCGCCGCCATGAAGGAGGCCGAGCAGGATATTGCGGAAGGTCGCCTGATTACCAACGAGCAGATGAAGACTCGTTTGGACAAATGGACCGGAAGCTAGTCTGGACGGAGCTATCTTCGCACGACGTTGAAGCGATCGTCCGTTACATCGCACGTCGAGATCGCGCTGCTTCCGCGCGTCTCGGGTTTGGTATCTACGAACGCGCGCAAATCTCCTTCAACATCCTGAAGCGGGAACGGTTCTCGAAGAGTTGCGCGGCGGCGGTTGGCGGAAGCTGATCTTCCGACGCTGGAAGATCGTCTATGCCTTGCGCGGCGAAGCCATCATTATCGGCCGGGTTTGGCCAGCCGCGCTGGGCGAAGCCGACCTCGATACCACGCTCTAAAAACGCCAAGACGGCGCTTTGATCTGCCAGGCGAGAGCGCGGAAACACGGCTCTTTGCCGGCCTCGCCGCGCGTGTGGGAGGTAAGCGGGCGGTCGCTCGGCGTGATTCCGCACACAACGGCCACTCGAAGTGCTTTCCGCGCTGAAGGGAGACAAGGTTTAAGCCCTAGGCGCGGGAGCGAGGCCAAAGAAAACGTCCAACGCTCAACCTCCAACATCCAACGTTGAATTCGGAATGAAGGGTGGAAGCGGTCTATCGAAGTAGCGCGCGCACCTTCGCGAGGACATCTTCAAGAACGACGCTGGGAAGTTTGGTCGCAAGGCGACTACGCCGTGCAGCCCAGTCGAGACTCTTTACTTGATCGCAGAGGGCCGCGCCCTGCACCGGCAGACCTGCGGGAAGATCGACCTCGAAAGGATATCCTTTGCTCCGGCTTGTAATCGGGCAGAACAAAGCCAAGCCTGATTTTTGATTGTAGCCGCGCGGGGAAAGAACGACCGCGGGTCGATGGCCGGCCTGCTCGTGGCCGGCTTGCGGGTCGAACTCCAACCAGACGACATCACCGCGGTCGGGAACGTAGCGCGCGGCCATTCTACCAAACTTCTTCGCCCCGCACGCTTCCGGTCGGAACTTCCGCGTGGCGATTCTTCGCCGTAATACCCGCCACGAGATCAGAGAGTTCGTAACGCTTCTTCGCGATGGGTGCGACCAGCAACCGTCCCTTCGTCACCTGGAGATCAACCGCGTGGCCTTCGCCCACCGCGATCTCGGCCGCGACCGCGCTGGGAATGCGAAGCGCGAGACTGTTACCCCATTTCTGCAGAACCGTTTTCATGTAGATACATTGACGATACGACAGCACATAGGGCGATGACAAGTTCGCCTTGGCAAAGCAGCCGAAAGTTGCAGGCTGCAGCGATCTGAAGGAGTGGCGCGTTATTGCCCCTGAACACGGGATTCGGGGACGCCTCACACGGAGTGAGGCAGCTACAGTTTGAAAATTTCAACGCACTTCGGTCTGGTGGACTCCGCGCTAGCGTCGCGTAAGGTGTCCGCCTCATGAAAGTAGAAATCTTCACCGTTTGCGACGCAGCGACTTCGGATTCGGGCGGTAAACTGAACGTGCTGGGCTCGTTCGATCGCATCAATGCCGCCTCTGTGCCGGTGACGCATCCGCTCTGCGCGCTCGCAATCAAGATGCGCTTTGAGCGGCTGGAGGAAGGACAGAAGCGGGTGCGGATTTCGTTTATGGATACGGATGGGAAAGCGGTCATGCCTACTCTGGACGCTGCGACTCAGGTGATGTTCCCGCCGGAGGAGCCGAGCGTAACGGCGTGTCTGGTGTTGCAGATTCAGCAGCTGAAGTTGCCGAATTTTGGGGAGTATTCGATCGATCTCGCGATTGATGGACGGCATGAGGCTTCGATTCCGTTGTTTGTGCGGGAGATGCCGGCTGGGCAACAGCAACAGCAGCAGTTGCCGCAAGGGTAAGGGTTTCGCGTCGAACCGGAATGGCGCGCGTTTCGCAGTCATCCTGAGCCGCGGAGGCGGTCGAAGGATCTCGCAACGGGACTGGAGACGTTCAACCAGCGCGGAGCCGAACTTCGGACTGCGCGCTTTCTGGCTGGTGTGATTTGCGCTGCGTCGGGGAGATCCCTCGACCGTCTTCGCGGCTCGGGATGACCGGCGGTTCACGCTAGCGCGGCGCGGTCCGGAGCACGGCCGTCTCGGCTATGCGCACATCGGGCGTCTCGCCTGATGTTTCATTCTGCAGGCGGACGCTTGTGCTCCGGTTCGGAATAGCGCGCGGCGCGTTTACTTTGGACTCGCGGAGGCTTTCGGCGACACGCCTTTTTTGTTCGCGATCCAGGCGTCGATGTTTCGCTCTAGAATATCTAACGGGACGGCGCCGGAGAGCAGGACGATGTCGTGGAATTCGCGGAGATCGAAGCTTTCGCCGAGGGCTGTTTGGGCGCGGGCGCGCAGCTCTTTGATTTTTAATTCGCCGATCTTGTAGGCCAGC
>JBBSLZ010000244.1:0-5288 GCA_038233435.1 Chthoniobacterales bacterium | reverse complement strand
TTTATTCGCGCCCTCGGTCTTTTGAAATGGGCGGCCGCACAAGCGAATCACGATCTCGGCTTACTCGATGCGCACCGCTCCGCGCTCATCGTGCAGGCCGCGGAAGAAGTGATCGAGGGCAAGCTGGACGAGCATTTCCCGCTCGATATTTTCCAGACCGGTTCGGGCACGAGCACGAACATGAACGTGAACGAAGTGATCGCGCATCGTTCACGGCAGCTCGCGGGTGAGAAGGACGACGCGGGCCAGCGGGTCCACCCGAACGATCACGTCAACATGGGGCAATCGAGTAACGATGTGATCCCCTCCGCGCTTCACCTCAGCGCCGCTGAAGAGCTGCAGAATAAACTTCTGCCCGCGCTCCACGGGTTGGAGACCGCGCTCGACGCGAAAGCGAAGGAATTCTGGGATATCATCAAGATCGGTCGTACCCATTTGATGGACGCGACGCCGGTCCGGCTCGGGCAGGGTTTTGGCGGTTACGCGCAGCAGATGGCTTACGCGCAGGAACGCGCGCAGAAGGCGATCGAGGTCTTGAAAGAGTTGGCCCTCGGCGGGACGGCGGTCGGGACGGGCTTGAATCGGCCGGTCGAGTTTCCGGCCAAAGTGATGCGCCATTTACAGCAACGCACCGGGATCGATTTTCGGGAGGCGAGCAATCACTTCGAAGCGCAAGGCGGCAAAGACGCGGCGGTCGAAGCCAGCGGCCAGCTCAAAACGATCGCGGTAAGCCTCTTTAAAATCGCGAACGATATCCGCTGGTTGAGCAGCGGCCCGCGTTGCGGGATCGGCGAGATCCAGTTGCCTGCCACCCAGCCCGGCAGCTCGATCATGCCGGGAAAAGTAAACCCGGTCATGTGCGAAGCGGTCATGATGGTTTGCACCCAGGTGATCGGGAACGACACCGCCATTACCTGGGCCGGCGCGAATGGAAACCTGGAGCTGAACGTGATGATGCCCGTGATGGCGCATAACCTCCTCGAAAGCATCCGGCTCCTAGCCAACGTCTGCGAAATTTTCACCGAAAAATGTGTTCGCGGGATTGTAGCCAACGAAGCGCGCTGCGCGGAATTGGTCGAGCTATCGATGGCGATGGTGACCAGCCTGGCGCCGAAGATCGGTTACGACCGGGCGGCTGAGATCGCGAAAGAAAGCGCCCAGACCGGCCGGACGGTGCGCGAACTTTGCCGCGAAAAAAATGTGCTCCCGGAAGCGGAATTAACCGCGGCGCTCGATCCCATTTCCATGACTGAGCCGGGTGGAAGCGGTTCCGGCGGCGGCTAGCACTTGGCGGATTGGGTTGATTGCCTTCAGCCGCGGCCACCCCTTCAGCAAGCAGTATTCTCTCCTCATGGTCGCGAACGTAAATGGCCCGCAGTTTTCCGGTGGCGCCAATATTGCCATCAAGTGTCCGGCCCACACCTACGAGCAGACGGTCGCGTTCTACCGCGACACGCTCTCCTTGCCGGTGATCGAAGAAGAAGACGACGGCTGCATTTTCCAGTTTGGGCCGAATCGGCTTTGGATCGATCGGGTGCCGAATTTAAGCCAGCCGGACGTCTGGCTGGAATTGGAAACGAACGATACCGAAGCCGCCGCCGCCTACCTGAAAGTGAACGGCGTCCCGCGCCGCGATGAAGTAGAACAGCTCCGCGAAGATTTCGACGGCTTCTTTATCTCGGCCCCGTCCGGCGTGATTCATCTCGTCATCGGCGACGAGGATTGAGGTCAACCCGATTCGTAAAAACACTGGCGAGGATCTCGCCGCGTTGTTAAGCTGGGTTGTGCCTGAATTCTTGCGTCAAATTTTCCTGGGAGCTGGTGCAATCTTGCTGGCTCCGACGTTACGATTTCCCGAACCTCGATTCCATTTAACACTGCCAGCGCGCACTGCGGCTGACGCCATTGCATCCGACTTCGGTCGTGTGGCTAAGGATTTGCAACGCGGGATTCGGAAAGTGGAGCTCGAAGGGCAGCTGGAATTTAGCATCTAGAAGATTGGAACCCTCGTCGCATTCGGACCGAACGCCGGCAGAGGGAGGCCGCATCGAGGGCATTTACACGCAGGTCAACATCCTTTTTCAGTCTGCAGAGGTCGAGCTACCCTCCGCTGATAAGTTCGTCGGCTTCCCGGAGGACGCACAGAAGGTCATCCTTCTGGCCTTTCGAAGCGAGCAACAGCAGCGGCATGGCTGGCTGCGTCAACAACAAGCGAACGATCATGCTCTCAACATGCAGAGAAGCAGGTTTTACTTTATCTGGAGAATGTTCGGCCTGACCTGCGGGGCTCTCTTAGCGGTGACAATTTTGATCATCGGCGCATGGCTCATTCTACACGGAGCGTCTATTGTTGGTGTCGCGATGCTGATCTCCGCCATCGCAGGACTGGTGGGCACCGCAATCTATGGACACCAAGCTAGTTCTGCGCAAAAACCAGAGCCGTCCGAAGTAGCAGAGCCATCATCTACCAAGTCTTGATTGGCGAAACTGCTCTCTAAAGATTCTTCCCCACGATCACGATATCGCGCTCTTTCCCCTCCAGGCGCGTCACCTTCGGGAGCAATCCCCAACGCTCGAATCCGAGGCTCTCGAACAACTCCAGACTCGGCTTGTTATGCCCGAGAATCAGCCCGATCAACGCGGTCAACTGCAGCTCCGGGCCAAACGCGAGCGCTTCTTCCAGTAAACGCCGGGCCACCCCGTGCCGGTGAAAATCGGCATGCACATAGACGCTGATCTCCGCCGTGCCGCGATACGCGCTCCGCGGCATGAAAGGCTGGAAGCTGAGCCAGCCCGCCACTCGTTTCTCCACTTCCCAGACCCAGAGCGGGTAGTGATCGGCGGAGTGTTCCTCCAGCCAGGGCCGCCGCTCTTGGATCGTGACCGGCTCCAGGATCGCGGTCGAAGTGCGGGTGGCGACGGCCACATTAAAAATTTCGACGATGTCGCTCAGGTCGTCTTCGGTGGCGTTACGGATCATCAGGCGGCGCGAGTTTTTAGTTGGGAAGTGAGGTGGTCATCGAAAAAAAGTTGCTCGAAAGCCGGTTGAAACGCTCCGCCCCGCGTGTCGCCAATCCGAAAGCGCTGGCTGATCTCGCGTTGGCCGGCACAGATCACCTCCACCTCCGTCCGCCCGTGGCGTTGCAGCGCGGCGCTGATCGTTCCTTGCGCCAGCTCCGGCGTATTGCAATCCCGGCTCAAATGCCCGAGCACGACCCGCTCCATCTTTCCCGGGAGCAACTGCTCGATCACGGTGGCGGCGGCCGCGTTCGAGAGATGGCCATGGCGCGACATGATCCGCTGTTTCACCGGCCAAGGCCGATGCGGGCAGGCCTGGAGAAGTTTCTCGTCGTGATTCGTCTCGATCACGAGCGTATGCACCTCGCGGAGGCGCTCCACCAGCATCTTCGTCGCGTAACCGAGATCGGTGATAAACCCGAGCGCGGCCCGGCCATGATGAAAAGCGTAGCCGACCGGCTCCACCGCGTCGTGCGGCACCGGGAAAGTCTGCACTGTGATATCGCAGATCGAGAACTCCGCGCCGGTCCGAAAGAGTCGCCATTGCCGGTGCGCCGCCAGCGGCCCCCCTCCGCGGATCGCTTCCGCGGTCAGTGCATTGCAATAAATCGGCACCTGAAACTTCCGGCAAAGCACTTCCAATCCACAAACGTGATCGCCATGCTCGTGGGTCAGCAGAACGCCATCGAGCTGTTCCGGCGCCACCCCGCAGAGTGCGAGCCGGACGACGAGCTGGCGCGCACTCAAGCCCCCATCGATCAAAACCCGGCAATGATCGGTCGCGAGCAGAGCCGCGTTTCCCGCGCTCCCGCTTCCGAGCATGGTCAGGCTGAACATGCCCGATACATAGCGAAGCCGTTCCCCGTCCACAAACAGTTTTGCTCCCGCGCCAATCTTCTCACGTGCTCATGCTCCTGCTCGTCCTCCTACTCGACCGGGCACGAGCACGATTACGATTACGATTACGAGTAGGAGTAATAATTGAGCCCGCTCCTAAACCTGTTTTCCCGCCCCCTACGCGGTATGTCTCCTGCTTTAAGTATTTCGATGGAAGCGAGCGGCAACACGGTCACAGCAGTCGCCCCCGCCAGTAGCGACATCGTCTTTGCCTGCGCCCATTGCGCCACCTCCCTCATCGTCGACCAGGCCGCCGCCGGCGCCTCCTTGCCCTGCCAAAATTGCGGTAAACAAACCACCGTCCCGCAGCCTAGCGTCGAGACCGGCGCCAACGCCGCGCTCCGCCTCTCTGAGGTCGAGCATCAACTGAAGGAAAACGAATCGCAGCGCACCGAGGTGACCGGTTACATCAACCAGCTCAACATCCAGGTGCATCGCTGGCAGTTGCGGCTGCAATCCCTGAACGACCGACAGATCAAGCTGCGGATCGAGCTGGCGGAAATCCGCGGCGCCTCCCAGCCGCCCCGCAGCACTGGGTAGGGTCGCCGCGCGGCGGCGACCAAAACGCGTCGTCCGCGCTAAAATCGCTCGGGCGATCCCAGAGCGAATCCGCCAGCCTGGACGGCGCAGCGCGCCGTCCCTACCCAAAAAAGCGGCGGCCGTCTTGCGACGGCCACCGCCCCTATCCCGGAAAAACTTCCGGCGTCTTCTCGTTACTGTTGCCGGGCTGCCCGCATCGCTTCCCGCGCGGCGCGCATCTGCTCGTGGGCCGCTTTCATTTTATCCATCTTCGCCTGCTGCTCCGGGGTGAGGAGCGAGCGGATCTTCGCGGTCGTATCGGCCATGACCGCTTCCGTCTTTTGCCGCGCTTCCTGATGGATGGCCTGGATCTGCGGTTTGGCCTGCTCGATGATCGGCGTCACCTGCGCCTGTTGGGCCGGCGTCAGGTCGAGATCCTTCGTTAGCCGCTCCACTCGGAAGCCCATTTTGTCGCCGCGTCCGTGCCGTCCGTGGCCTTCGCCGTCCGGACCTTTGGCTTGCAGAATTGCGCCACTGCCGAGCGCGAGCGCGCCGGCGATTGTCAATGTGAGTAATTTTCGATTCATGTTTTTTTGTTTGTTTGGTGCCTGTGCGGGTTCTCCGCTGCTTATCCATGGTGACCGCAAGGAGCGCGGCGCGGTTACAAAGATTTTTCTGTAACCAAACCGTTCCCCGCGCTGTCATCTTGCCTAGTGTGGAGACCCTCTGGAGAAAATGGCTGACGATCCCGACGTGTCCGCGCTGGTGGCGGCGGCTTTGCGGGAGGACGACGACGCGGCGCGCGCTCTGGTGCAGCAGCTGCATCCCTTCGTTCTCAAGCTGGTCCGCTCCCA
>JBBSLZ010000243.1:0-5296 GCA_038233435.1 Chthoniobacterales bacterium | reverse complement strand
TCCAGTTTCTCCTGTGTGGCGAGCCGGAGATACGCTTCGTGCACCAGAGCAGTCGGCTGCAGGGTGTGGTCGCAGCGTTCGTCGCGAAAGACATTCGCCGCCAGGCTGCGCAATTCTTCGTAGATGCGCGGCAGCATTTCCGGGAGCGGAAGCGCGCTGGGAGCGTCGCCGTTCTCCTCGCCTCTGCCACCCGGCGGGGGTGAATCCTGAGCGTTGGACACGCTGCAGAGTACGACTTTGAGAAGTTTCCGTCACTAAGGAAAACTTTTTGAGCCTTTCTCGCAGTTTTCTGCGCGTGGATAGGCATGAAGCGCCATTCCGCAATGAGGACACCAGTCAGAATTTTCGCGGAATCACGCTCAACCCAGAAAAACAAAGCTGATTTAACCGCCGCACGGTTTCTTCAGGGGTTTGGCGTCGGACCACGGGCTCGGCGCACGGCCAAAAGGGGAAACACAGCAGCAGACGAAGCAACTATGAACAACTCAGCCACGATCCACCAAACGTTAGCTTTCACCGCAGCCACGACCCGACCCGCGCGATCGATTTTGCGGCGTGCGCGATTAGCGATCCTGTTGGGGGTAGTCAGCTTGCTCGGATTGCACGCTGCGCCATCCGCTTGGAGTCAGTCTGCTCCGAAATATCGCGTCGCGGAGATCGTCCCATTGCCTCCGGGGTTCACCGAGCAGAGTCAAGTTCGTTACATCGCGAGCAACGCCCAGGGTTACATCTTGTTTGAATACTTTGCGGACTATTTCGCACCAGACGCGCGTGCTTTGCCTCTGGTTTACAAGGGCAATGGCGAGTTCGTGCCGTTTCCGCTGAGCGGGCTACCGGCTAACGGCGGGACATTGGTCAGCAACATCAGCGACGTGGCGAGCGACGGTTCGTTCCGCGTGATTGGCGGGATTTACATGGACCGCACACGTCCGGTGATCTGGACGGTCTCGAGTAATGGATCGGTCAGCTCGCAGGTTTTGACCAACCTCGTCCTGCCGCCGAATAGCCAGGCGCCGGGCGAGCAACCGTGGGCGCGTGCTCTTGCCGTGAACAGCGCTGGCGTGGTCGTGGGTGATGGGGCAAGCCACCTCGCTTCGCGCGGCTTGAGGTGGTTCGCGCCTGATCCGACGGCGCAGATCTTTCCCGAGAGCATGGTTTATGACACCGCCTTCGATATTGACGAGGCGGGCAATTATGTCAGAAGGGGCCAAACATCTGGGACGGTCTTCTACAACGGTACGCAGGTGACGTTCCCAGCGGCAGACGCCCTAGCCTCCGTCACCGCGGTGCGTGGGGAACGAGCGATTGGCGAGTATCAAACGGGAGGGAACAGCGGCATCCCCTACGTTTACTCGGCGGCCACAGGACAGGTCATGAGCTTGCCCAAGTATATCGATCCGAGGTCGCCCGACTCGGCCACCACCCAGCCCAACTTCCTCCGCGACCTGAACGCGGCCGGCGACATCACGGGCCAGGGAACCCAAAACGCCGGGGCCTGGAACAGGCCCACGCAGCTACTCTGGAAGCGCCAGGCGAATGGAACCTACCAGTTCTATCCTTTGATTGGAATGATCGAAGACCCCGCAGCCACTTCCAGCCTGCAATTCGACCGCGCCGAGGCCCTGGACATCACCGCGGACGGAAGATTGATCGCCGACGTCTCTTTTAATTATCAGGAACGACGCGCAGTTATTTTGCAACCGGTGCTTCCAAACCCGGGCCCACCGCTTCCGGCCACAACGGGCTTCACCGTAAATGACAGCAGCACTGGCATTCCAGTCCCGCCGGATTCCGTCCTGCGCATGCGTGTGACGCAGCCCTCCACGGCCGCGCGCCTGATCGTGCGGGTGCAGAGTTCGACCACGCCGGCAAACGAAGGGAGTTGGACGGATCTGAATAACGGCAGCTTCGGCCGCATGATCTTCGATGTGACGAACGAAACCTACGTCTTGAACACGACCACCTATCCCCGCGTGGCCAACGTGCACTTCCGCGTCATTGCTTCCGCGCCGAGCAACGCCTCCAGCATCTCGAACGTGGTCGGGCCTTTCAACCTCACCTCGTCCACGCCGCACCTCGGACGCACGATCCTGTCGACTACGCGCAACGGCATCGGCGCCAAGATCAACTTCCGCGCTTTCGACGAGACCCATCCGGCCGGGACCACGATGCGCATTCAATCCGCCACCTCGCCCGGCGATGAGAGCAATTGGGCCGATCTGGCCAATGGCAACGGCGGCCGGATGGCGCCCTACCGGAACCCAGGCGATTTCTATCTTGATTCGAAAGACTACCCGGCTCACGGCGCGCTCTATTTCCGCGCGGTGGCGAGTGCGCCCGGTTTTGTCGACAGCCCTTCTCGTGGTGTGGGGCCGTTCTTGTTGATCAATAGCCCCTCGCCGACTGTTCGGGTCACTTCGCCGGGGTTGTCCGGCGCGGGCATTGGGACTGATTTTGAATTCCCGGTCGATTTGCCGGCGGGGCCGTTCAACATCACTGCCGATGCGGCGCCCGCCGGCGGGCCTGGGATCAAGAGCATCGGCTTGCTCTACGATGGGGCGACGGTCGAACGATTCGTGGCCGCGAGCGGCAGCCGGAGTTACACCCCGCCCGCGCCCGGTGACCATGTGGTGGAAGCCTCCGCGATCGACGATCTGGGCGTGATCGGTGATTCGATCCCAGTGTTTGTGCGCATCGCGCCGGCGAACGGGAAAGTTTTCCAGCGCCTCGCGGATGGCGACTGGAGCGATCCGGCGCGCTGGTTGGATCGGAATGGAAACAGCGGCGTCCCGGGCGCGAACGATCTCGCGATCGTCGGCACCTTCAATGTCGCGCTCTCGCAGGATGTGACGGTGCTCGCAGTTGGGTTGCATGGCGGCACCATCGCGGGTCCGGCTGGGTTGACGGTGACCGGCACGCTCACGGCCTCCAAGGGAACAATCTCGGCGCCGCGCCTCACCATCACGGAGACCGGCGCCCTTCTCCTGGTCAACGAAGAGGACGTGGCCTTCAGCGGCACGATCATTAACCGCGGGCGGACGCAGTTGATCGGCCGCGCCGGGATCACCGGCGTGCGCAACAGCAGCAGGCAGGCAGAGGGTGCCGAGCCGGACGGGTTTTTCGATGGGGTGGCGGCGTTCTTCCAGAACTTGGGCGACTTCGTGATGGGCCGGCGGACGGGCGGCAAACGCGAAGCGCGGCCTGCCCCGCAGCCTGTGCCCGAAACGCCGCGCACCGTGGTGGTGGAGACGTTCGAGAATGCTGGGTCGCTCATCGGCCAGGATGGGGCCGGGCTGATTGGCCAGGACCTCGCCGGATTAATCGGACAGGATGGCGCGGGCATCATCTCAAACGACGGCGCCAGCATCATCTCGAATGACGGCTCCAGCTTGATCGGCCAGGACGGCGCAGGCATCCTCGGCGACAGCGGCTCCGGGATCATCTCAGGGGGCGGCGGGAACATCATCTCCGGCGGAGCGGGAAATTTCATCCCGGGCGCGCGCCCCGCGGTGGTGGGCGACGCTCCCACCGTGGCATCCTCATTCACCCAGACTGGCGGCACCACGAACCTGAATGGCATCCGTGTGATCGGGCCCATGATCTTAAGCGGTGGCGTCCTAAAAGGGAGCGGACTCATTGCCGGTGATCTGACCAATACCGGCGGCTTCATTGCGCCAGGAAATTCCGCGGGCTCGATCGCAGTGACCGGGAACTTCACCCAAACGGCCAATGGATCGCTGTTACTGGAACTCGGCGGAGTGAACTCATACCGTCCGGACTTCGATCAATTGAAGGTCGGCGGAAGCGCGGCGCTCGGCGGCAAATTGAGCGTGAAGACGATCAACGGCTTCACCCCGAATGCGAGCACCTCGCTGGTGCCGCTCAGTTACGGGTCCGCGAGCGGGACGTTCGCCTTTTTGAGCGGGAATGTGCAATTTGAACAGAGAGACACCGGAGCAGCCTTGAGCGTGACCGGTCCGAATCCGCCGGCACCGAAGCTCCTGAACATCGCCACCCGGATGCGGGTCGAGGCCGGTGACAACGTGCTCATCGGCGGCTTCATCGTCACGGGCACGGCGGCCAAGAAAGTGCTGCTGCGCGCGATCGGGCCTTCGCTGCCCTTGAGCGATAAACTGGCTGATCCGACCCTCGAACTGGTGCAACCGGGCGGAGCGACAGTGTTCAACAACAACTGGGCCGACACGCAGGCGGAGGAGGTCCGCGGGACCACCATTCCACCCTCGAATGAGCTGGAATCAGCCATCGTGATCACACTGCAGCCGGGGGCGTACACCGCGGTGGTGCGGGGAGTCGGTGGCGGCACTGGCGTGGCGCTGGTGGAAGTGTACGACCTCGATCAGGCGGCGGACTCGACCTTGGCCAACATCTCGACGCGCGGCCTCGTGCAAACCGGGGAGAACGTCATGATCGGCGGCGTGATCATCGGCGGCACGACACCGGCGAAGACGTTGATTCGCGCGATCGGGCCGTCGCTCTCGAACCAGGGAGTGGCCGGAGCGTTACAGGATCCGGAGCTGCAGCTGGTGGACAGGGACGGGAACATCATCAGCAACGACGATTGGCGTGCGACGCAGGAGGCCGAGATCATCGCGACGACGGTGCCGCCACCGAACAGCCGCGAGGCAGCGATCGTGGCCACGCTGGTGCCCGGCGCCTACACGGCGATCGTGCGGGGCAAGAACAACACGACCGGCATCGCACTCGTAGAAGTGTATAACCTGCAATAATTCGGAAGAACCGGGTGCGCCACTGAGCTTTCTTTGCTGAGTGGCGTACGCGCGGGCGATATCACCGCGGCTCCGCGCGTCACTTTACAAAAAAGAAGGCGATGCCCAGGACGACGTAAACGGCGAGCAGGAGCACCCCTTCGAACCAGGTCGTCTCGCCATCTTCGGCGATGGCGTTGACGGCGAAACTGACGCCGGCGATGGCGATGAGTTCGAGCGGGTTGGAGAAAACGAGATTCATCGGCGTGTGCGTGAAGTGCGAGACGAGGACAAGGAGCGGCGCGATCAGGAGGGCGACCTGAATGGTCGAGCCCACCGTGATGCTCATCACCAGGCCCATTTGGTCTTTGCGGGCGAAATAGATCGCGGCCACGTACTCGGCGGCGTTGCCGACCACGGCGAGCACGATCACGCCGAGGAAGAAGGTGGAGAGTCCAAGCAGGGCGGCGCTTTTTTCCAAGGCGCCGGAGACGAGCTCCGCTTCCCAAGCGGTAAAAGCGGTGCCCACGAGGAGCACGGCGAGCGATTGCCAAAGCGGCCACCCCTTT
>JBBSLZ010000242.1:0-5364 GCA_038233435.1 Chthoniobacterales bacterium | reverse complement strand
ATTTGTGCCGCGGGGCGGGCCGGATGGCGGGGATGGCGGGCGCGGCGGGGATGTGATCCTGCAGGCCGATGTGCATACCGATAATCTGGCCAATCTTTTCTACGAGCCGATCATTAAGGCGAAGTCGGGTGAGCACGGGCTGGGGAAGAAGATGCATGGCCGCGGCGCGCACTCGAAGATCGTGAAGGTGCCGATCGGGACGATGATCTATCGAGCGGAAGCGCCGGTGCCGCGGACGGAGGTAGAGATCGATGAAGGCAGGCCGCGGGAGCGGAAGCGCGAGGAGGTTTCCGAGCTGGATCGGGTGGCGGATTTGGCGCACGACGGGGAGGAGCATGTGCTTTGCGCGGGCGGCAAGGGCGGGAAGGGCAACGTTCATTTTAAGAGCTCGAAGAATCGCGCGCCGGTGCAATACACGGAGGGCGAGGAAGGGGAAGAGGGGCATTTCCTGTTGGAATTGCACACGATCGCAGACGCGGCGCTGGTCGGTTATCCGAACGCGGGCAAGTCGACTTTGCTGGGGGCCATTTCGGCGGCGCATCCGAAGGTGGCGGCGTATCCGTTCACGACTTTGCGGCCGAGCGTGGGGGTGGTGGAGCTGGACGATTATCGGCGGGCGACGATCGCGGATATCCCGGGTTTGATCGAGGGGGCGCATCGGAATGTGGGGCTGGGGCACGATTTTCTGCGCCACATCACGCGCTGCCGTTGCCTGTTTTTCGTGGTCGACATCGCGGGCAGCGAGGGGCGGCATCCGGTGGAGGATTTGCAGAGTTTGCGGCGGGAGATCGATCTCTATGACAGGCGTTTATCGGAGCGGCCGTGGTGTATTTTGGCGAACAAAATGGATCTGCCGGAGAGCGGCGAGAATCTGCGGACCGTGCAGGATCGCTTCGCGAATGTGCCGGTGATCCCGATCGCGGCGGCGCGGGGCGAGGGGATCGACGCGATCAAGGACCAGCTGCGAGCCTGGCTGCCCGTGGCGCCGGAACCGGAACCGGAAGCGGTGGTGGAGGAAGCAGTTGTCGAGAGCTAGCGGAGCGCAGTAAGGATAAGGGAGTTTTTCGGCCGAAAAGTTTATGGGTGAGCGGATTGTAGCCAGCTATTGCACCACGTTTTTAAAGCCGGAAATGCTTCACATTTACCGGCAGGTGACGGCGCTGCGCGGGTGGCGGACCTTCATCATGACGAAGGCGCGGCAGAATAGCGACCGCTTCCCGGCGGATGACGTAGAGCTGATCCCGCAGCCGAAAATGAACCTGCTCCGGCATGGCTGGATGAAGTTCGTGCAACGGAAGCCGCCGATCGTTTATCGCGGCGAATACCAGATGCTTTCGTCGCTCTTGCAGCGGCGGGGGGCGGATCTGATGCATATTTATTTCGGACATACCGGGGTGCATCTGCTGCCTTTCATCGAGCGCTGGGACAAGCCCTGCGTGGTTTCATTCCACGGTGCGGACGTAGCGATGAAGAAGGACATCCGGGATTACGACGGCGGGCTGCGGAACCTTTTTCGCTCGGTGCCGCTGGTCTTCGCGCGTTGCCATTCGCTGGCCGATCGGCTGGTGGAGCTGGGTTGCCCGCGGGAGCGTTTGCGGATCACACGCACGGGGTTGCCGCTACAGGAGTTTCCCTACGTGCGGCGGGAGGCGCCGGTAGATGGGCGCTGGCGATTGATGCAGGCGTGCCGGCTCATCCCGAAGAAGGGGGTGGCGACCACCTTGTGCGCGTTTGCGATTTTCCAGAAGGCGTATCCAAAGGCCGAGCTACACATCGCGGGGAAGGGGCCACTCCAGGCGCATCTGGAAGAGCTGACGGCGGAGCTGGGCATTTCGAGCAAGGTCCACTTCAGTGGCTTTCTTTCGCAGCCGGATCTGCGGAGGCTTTACGCGGCTTCGCATTTATTTATTCACCCGAGCGAGACGCCGCCTGATCGGAACCAGGAAGGGATTCCGAATTCTGTTCTGGAAGCGATGGCGACGGGGCTGCCGGTGCTGGGGACGCGGCACGGCGGCATCCCGGAAGCGGTGGAGGATGGGCGCGCGGGCTTGCTGGTGGAGGAGCGCGACTTCGAGGCGCTGGCTCACGCGATGAAGGAATTGGCCCGCTCGGGAAACGCGTTTCGCGAGATGGGCCTGCTCGGAAGCGAGCGCGTGGTGGCCGAATTTGAGATCGGCGCGCAGGTGCGCCAGCTCGAGCGTTATTATGATGAAGCGGCGGGCGAAGCGGCTACCGCCGAGCGGGCGCGGCAGACCGGGGCGGCCGGACGCGATCGTAAAATCGCGGTATCAGCCTCGGCGAAGTAGCCGCGCGCGGCGCGAAATGAGGCACGCTTGTGGCGACGTGGCTCTGTCGGCGTTCTGACGCGATAGGAGGCAACGCGTGTTTACGCTCAGGATGACATGCTAGAAGGTTAAGCGAGTGACGCCGCTGCCCGCTTCGATGACGCCGATGCGTTTTGCTTTTAGCTGGCGGGCGATGTCAGCCGCATGGCGCGCGGCCACGATGACGGCCATGCCGATGCCCATGTTGAACACCTGATACATCTCTGCGCGCGGGATGCGCCCGTGTTTGGCCAAGAGCTCGAAAACGGCGGGCGTTTTCCAACTCGTGGTGTCGATGACGGCGTCGCAGTTTTTCGGCAGGACGCGCGGCAGATTGTCGATCAAGCCGCCGCCAGTGATGTGGGCGAGGCCGTGCAGTTGCGCGGTCGGGATGCGGGCGAGACGCGGCTGGTAATTCGTGTGCGTGCGGAGCAGTTCTTCGCCTAACGACTTGCTCAAACCCTCCAGGCGGGCATCCGGCTTGAGCCGCATCTTCTTGAAGAAAATCTGGCGCGCCAAGGAGTAGCCGTTGGTGTGGAGCCCGTTCGAGAGCAGACCGAGGATAATGTCGCCACGGCGGATGCGACTGCCGTCGATCATGGTTTTGCGATCGACCACGCCCACGATGCAGCCGGCGAGATCGTATTCGCCTTTGCGATACATGCCGGGCATCTGCGCGGTCTCGCCGCCGATGAGAGCGCAGCCGGCGACACGGCAGGCTTTGGTGAAGCCGGCTAGAATTTGGTCGAAGACACGGGGCTCCAGACGTTCCGCGCCGATGTAATCGAGAAAGAAGAGCGGGCGCGCGCCGAGGACGGCGATGTCGTTCACGCAGTGGTTCACGAGATCGGCGCCAACGGTATCGTGGCGGTTGAGCGCGAAGGCGATCTTCAGTTTGGTGCCAACGCCATCGACGCTCGCCACCAGAACTGGTTGGCGCATGCCGGAAAAATTCGGCGTAAACAGACCGCCGAAGCCGCCGATTTTACCAAGAACTTCCGGGCCGTGCGTGCTCTTGACGCGCGCCTGGATGCGCTTCTTGACCAGGTTACCAAGGTCCACGTCGACCCCGGCGCGGGCGTAGGCTTTCTTTTTTGATGTCATCCTGAGCGGAGCGAAGGATCTCGCAATGGCGTGAGATTCTTCGCTCCGCTCAGAATGACAACCGAAAAGACAGCCGATCTATTTCAGATCGGCAAAGAGCGTGGGCTGCGCTTCTTCGGCGGCGAGCGCTTTCGAGCGGCCTTCGCGTTTTTCCATGATGAACTTGTCCAGTTCCGGATCGACGGGGAGGGGATAGTTACCGGTGAAACAGGCGAGGCAAAATTCGTTCGTTGGCTTGCCAGTGGCGCGCACCATGCCTTCAACATCGAGATAACCGAGGCTGTCGACCCCGAGATAGTCGCAGATTTCCGGCATCGTTTTCTGGTTTGCGATCAGTTTTTCCGGATCGGGAAAATCGATCCCGTAATGGCAGGCGAAACGATGCGGCGGACAGCTCACCCGCATGTGCACCTCCTTGGCGCCGGCTTCGCGTAAGTTGACCACGCGGGCGCGCGCGGTCGTGCCGCGCACGATGGAGTCGTCCACCACCACAACGCGTTTTCCTTCCACCGCTTCCTTGATCAGGTTCAACTTCACCCGCACGTCGAAATCGCGGATGAGCTGGCTGGGCTGGAGAAAGGTGCGGCCGATGTAGTGATTCCGCACAAAGGCGTGTTCGTAGGGAATTTTCAGCTCCTGGGCAAAGCCGAGCGCGGCATAGTTGCCCGAGTCGGGCACGGGGACGACGAGATCGGCTTCGACCGGATAACGGCGGGCCAGTTCGCGGCCCATCTCGGTGCGCACTTTGGCGACGTTAATCCCGCCGATGATGCTATCCGGTCGCGAGAAGTAGACGTATTCGAACATGCAAAAAGCATGCTGCTCATCGCGGAATGGCCACTCCGAGCGAATGCCCTCTTCGCTGATGATGACCACTTCGCCCGGCTCGATTTCGCGGATGAATTCCGCATGCACGAGATCAAAAGCGCAGGTCTCGGAAGCGACCACGTAGGCGCCATCGAGTTTGCCGAGGGCAAGCGGCCGGAAGCCGAACGGATCGCGCACGGCTACGATCTCGCTTTCGCTCATGATGATGAGGCTGAAGGCACCTTCCAGCCGGCGCAAAACGCTGAGCGCGCTGCCGCCGTTTTTGAGCGGCTGGGCGAGAAGATGCGGGATGATTTCGCTATCGGCGGTGGTTTGGAAAATGGAGCCTTTGCGTTCGAGTTCATCGCGCAGGACGGCGGCGTTGATCAGGTTGCCGTTGTGCGCGACCGCGATCTGACCGCGGAAGCAATCCACGACAAACGGCTGCGCGTTTTTCAGCGTGCTCGACCCGGTGGTCGAATAGCGCGCGTGGCCGACGGCGCGGGTGCCCTTCAGCCGTTCCAATTCGGCCGCGCCAAAGACCTGTGAGACGAGCCCCATGTCGCGGTGCAACTGGAAGGAGGCGCCGTTTCCGGTGGAGGTGACGATGCCGGCACTTTCCTGGCCGCGATGTTGGAGCGCGAAGAGTCCGTAGTAGGTCAGGACGGCGGCGTTCGGATGCCCGAAGACGGCGAAGATGCCGCACTCGTGCTGCGGAATGACGGCGGCGTCCGGCAGATCGGCTTCGGTCACGAAATCAGCGGGCATGTTGGAGATAGTCGACCAGCAGCGGCTTCCATTCAATGAATCGTTCGCCCTCTTAGAGGCTCGGAATCGGGTCCGAACTGGAATCGCCTTCTACCGCGCGGGCAATGGCGTGGAACCAGAGGTCGTGCAGCTCGGCGATGGGCCAGTGGTGGTTTTCCTCGCCGAGGTTGATGCTCAATTCGGAACCGCCGACCGTGCCGAGAATGGTGTGTGGAATGAACGCGAGTTGTTCTTTGACCTGCGCCAGGTGGCCGTTCGCGACCGAGATGATGATCCGCGACTGCGCTTCGCCGAACAAGGTAGCGCAAGCTTCCAGCTTGCTGGATTGGTGAGACTGCAAGCTGGAAGCTTGCGCTACCTT
>JBBSLZ010000241.1:0-5379 GCA_038233435.1 Chthoniobacterales bacterium | reverse complement strand
GTCTGGTGAGGTGGAAGGGATGGGTTATCTCATTCATCGGCGATCCGGCGGAGGCGCGGAGTCTAGCCGCGAGTGCCGGCGAACGGAAGGCGTGGATTTTTGTGGGGAGTGGCACTTTCTGTAGCGACGGCGCTCTGTCGCCGTTTCGGCGCGTAAATTGCAGGACACGCGTTGAACGCCGACAGAGCGGCGTCGCTACAACGCATCTCTGATGGCCAGCCGCTGAGTTCGAAGACGCGCGGAAGGCAGCGAACCGCGAGCGTGCTCCTCCAGCTACTTCGCCGTTACGCGATGCCGGCCGATGGAATGGTAATCGAAGCCCAGCGTGGCCATGGTTTGTGGATCGAAGAGGTTGCGGCCGTCGAAGACCAGCGGCGTGACCATTTTCGCCTTCACCGCGGCGAGGTCCACGTTGGCAAACTCGCTCCATTCCGTCGCGACGATGAGCGCCTCGGCGCCATCGAGGGTTTCGAGCGCTGAATTGGCGAAGGTGGCGCCGGCGATTTCCTTTACCTCGCGCGCTTTCTCCATCCCTTTCGGATCGTAGACGGTGACCTGCGCGCCTTCCTGCAGCATGTCGGCGACGAGGTCGATCGCGACCGAGGAACGAATGTCGTCGGTATCCGGTTTGAAGGTGAGACCCCAGACCGCGATTTTTTTCTCGCGCAAAACCCAGAGCGCTTCGCGGATGGCGGCGAGGAAACGGTCCTTTTGCGAAGCGTTGATCCGTTGCACTTCTTTCAAGAGGTTAAAGGGCACGCCGAGCTGTTCGCTGATTTTGATGAAGGCGGCGATGTCCTTCGGGAAACAGGAGCCGCCGTAGCCGATCCCAGCGTTGAGAAAGTTGCGGCCGATCCGGCGATCCATCCCGATCCCGTCGGCCACTTTCTCCACATCGGCCCCGCTCGCTTCGCAGATGGCGGAGACGGCGTTGATGTAGGAAATCTTAAGCGCGAGGAAGGAGTTAGCGGCGTGCTTGATCAGCTCCGCGCTGTTGATATCGGTGACCAGGATCGGAGCCATGAAAGGCTCGTAAACCTTTTTCATCAAATCGATGGCCTGCTCGCTTTGAGCGCCGATCACGATTCGGTCGGGCTGCATCAAGTCGGCTATGGCGCAGCCTTCGCGGAGGAATTCGGGATTGCTGACGACATCGAATTTGGCGCCGTGGCGGTTGTAGCGTTTGATCGATTCCGCGACTTTCTCGCCGGTTTTGACCGGGACGGTGCTTTTGTCGACGATGACGCGGTAGCCAGTGAGGACGCCGGCAATCTCGCGCGCGACCTTCTCGATAAAGCTGAGATCGACCTGGCCATCGGCTCCCTGGGGAGTGGGCACGGCGATGAAGACGACCTGCGAGTGTTCCACGCCGTCTTGAATGCTACCGGTGAATCGGAGGCGCTTGGCGGCCACGTTTCGCTGGATGACTTCTTCGAGGCCGGGCTCGTAGATCGGCACCTTGCCGGACTGGAGGGCCTCGACTTTTCGCGGATCGTTATCCACGCAAATGACGTTATGACCGACGTCCGCGAAGCACGCGCCCGTGACGAGGCCGACATATCCTGAGCCGATGATGGAGAGGTCCATGGGAGTAAAAGAAAAAGCCGCGGCCTAACCGCAGCGCGGAAACGAACGAGTGTTCATAAGCATTTGCAATGCCGAAATCCCACCTCGCTAAGGAAGCGGAACGAGCCCGGTCTGGTTCTCGCCCTGGCCCGCGCCAGGATCGAAGTTCAAGTCGAAGCTGAACTTCGGCAGCGCCTTGAGCGTGAAGGTGAGGAGGACGCCGTACTCTTTCTTCCCGCCGTTGTTCCGGACCACGGCACCGACCGAGGCGATCCAACTGGTCAAATCGCGATAGACGGTATAGCGCTGCTCTTCCACCAACTCGGTCGAGCCTTCATACCGGATCGCGGCGCCGGCAGCCCAGTTATCATCGATCCGATAATAGGCGCCCGCGCTATAGAGACTGCTGTTTCGAAAGAAGGGGCTCTCGTTCAGGAAACGATGCCCGGCGGCGAGTTGGAGGTTGGCGATGGGCTGGATGCGCACGTCCGTGTTCACCTCGGTGAAGCCATTGCCGAGGAGCGGAACTTGGGAGCTGATCCCGAGACTGGCCCACGGGACTGGATTGAAGCGGAGGTTGTTGTAAACGTTTGAGTAATTCGATTTGTCGTACGGATTGTCGAAGTTGAGATCGAAGTAGGACTCCAGTTCCACCCAGTTGATGGTCAGATCATCGCGGCGCGTCTGAAGACGATTCCGCAGGCCGAGGCGCATGATGGACCAGTTATCGAGGGAATCGATCGAGGTGAATTGCGGAAAATCGATCGGCCGCAACCGGGTGGAGGGAATGTAACGATCGAACTGCAAAATCTCCGCCGGGCTGAAGTTGTTTCCGGTGACGTAGGAATAATTAACGAACGGCTGCACGATGTGGCGGAGGCCGTCCAGTCCGAGCATGCGGTTCTGGGCTTGCTCCCAAGTGCGCGAAATCTTGAAGGAGGCTTCCACGCCCGCGTTGACGACGGTGCGGAAGCGATCTCCGCCGGGAAGCAAAGACGTGCGGGCGGTGGGCGGATCAATCAGGAAATCCGGAATGAGGGCATTTGGATTGGCGGCCAGGTTGACGTTGGCCAAGTTGCGCGTTTCGCTGAAGTAGGTGGCGCGGAAGCCGACCCGCGGCACGATGGAGAGCCAGCCGAAGTAGGTATTCGGATAAAGAAACTGGTGGAAGGTATCGGCGCGGAAGGCGTCGTAATCCTGCAGGAAGGAACCATTCAGGACTTCGCCTTTGGCAAAATTCCGCTTCAAAAAGCCGGCGCTGGTTTCCCCTTCGTAAAAGATGCGCGAGCCGAAAAGCGGCTGACGGGTGACGTCGAGCGCCAGCTCCGGCAAGCGCTCGGTGGTCTGGAAAAAATTGTTCATCTGGAACCGCGTGTAGGCGGTCAGGGTATAGAATGGGCTGTGCTTGCTGAGCGAGACGACGTTGTCCGGCTGCGGATCGAGCCGGAACTCGGTCTGGAAAAAATCTTGAAGGATGAAGGCGTCGCTTAGCTTGGTCAGCTTGGCGAAGCCTTCGATGTCTTCGCTGAAGAAGGTGCGGTCCTCGATGGAAACGCGGTACCGTTTATCGGTCAGTTCGCCGCGGGGGATGGTGGTGCGGTTGATCTGCGGATTCCGATCGAGCGCGAAGTAGGTGCGGATTTTGGCGAAGCTGTTGTTGTTCCTGCCGTAAACGATCTCGGGCGAAAACCCGATGGCCGCCCCGCGCCGATAGCGGTAATCGAGCCGAAGCGTGCCGGTGATATTTTTTGCCACCGGAAAGGTGACGCGGCCGAGGAGCGACGGTCCCCAGGAACTCATGTAGGCCGGCGAAACGACGAAGCTCGAGGAATCGTCGAGTGATTGGTAGAGGTAAGGCCAGTAGAAAATCGGCACCCGCCCGATGTAAAAGGTGGCGTTCTTCAGGATGACGCGATCGCCTTCATAGATGCGCACGGTGGTGGCGCGGATCTGGTAGTCCGGCTGCGAGGAATCGTGGGTGGTGAAGGTGGCTTTTTGGACGAGGCGGGCATTGTCCGGCAAAGTGGTGACACGCTCGCCGCCGACCAGAAACGGGGCGTCCAGCGTGCGAAGATCGTCGGCCTTGACCGCTTTCGTGTCGGTGTTGTATGTGGCGCGCTCTCCGACGTAAAACTCGAGGCCGCGATAGATGCGGACGTTGCCTTCGAGATGGATTTCCTTCGTGCTGGTGTTGTACTCCGCGGAGTCGGCGTAGATATCGGCATCGCCAGTGTGAATGGCCACATTCTCGCGCGCGGTGGCGATACCGTTCTCGTAGGTGGTCCCGCCGGTCGAGGTGATCTCGACCGGTTGTCCGCTTAAGGGGGCGTTCTCCGTCGTTTGCCCCAAGGCGACGCCGGAAAAAAGAGCAAAAGTGAGAATCGCCAGCGCACGCATCGCGGAGGCCGAAGCTACCGGAGCGACCGGGTGATGCAAAGGGCAAAACGGCCTCGCAGCCGCCTAAGCGCCCCGTATCTCTAACCGCCACCGAGCGATCTGGTTGCGGTTACCTTTTCGCGGCGCAGCCGCTTTGGAGTGCGGCGCGTCCCCGCGCCGCTTTTCTCACGCGTCCGATCCCATATCTCCCGAACCCATCGCGGAAAAGCGGTGCGGGGACGCACCGCACTCCAAAGCGGCTCCGCCGCGAAATTCATTTCGCCTTAGCGAATTAAGACGTGCACGCCGGGCAGGACTTTCTGGCCGAGATCGAGCGCGTTCCAGTTCGAGAGCCGGATGCAACCGTGGCTGGTGACGCGGCCGATCGTCTCCGGCTCGGCGGTGCCGTGCAGTCCGGTGCCGTCGTGGTTCAATTCCATCCAGATAATGCCCACCGGATTATTCGGCCCAGACGGAAGCTGATAGGCGTCCCCGCTGCGCTCCCCGTGCTGTAACATGGCCTCATCCCAGCGGAAGGTCGGCATCCAGGAGAAGCCTTTGATAAACCATTCACCTATCGGTGCCGGGAGCGATTCCGAGCCGGGCGTGATGGGATAGCTGCCGACCACTTTGCCGTCCCGTTTCACCTCCAGGATTTTCTCGGCCACGTCCACGAAGAGGCTGGCGCGTTCGCTTTCCGGTTTGTCTTTTTCGGTTTTTAACTCGTTCGCCTTCTCGGCCTTCTCTGTCTCGGTTTTGTGGTCGATCGCTTTTTGAAGGTCGAATGGAACCTGGACGTTGGGGACTTGCACTTCGTCGCCCGGTTTGGCTTGGCCCCAGTCGAAGCCGGGATTTATCTGCTCGAGGAAATCGCGCCGCGCGTGAAATTTTTCGGCGACCAGTTCGAGAAGATCGGCGTAGGGGAGCCGTTCCTGTTTGGCTTTCGCGGAGAGTCCTTCCGGGAGTTCGCCGACCAGTTGCTGATCTTCCGAGGTGATCTGGTAGGCGATCTTGGCCGGACTGGATTCATCGATGGGAAGATCGAAACTTGCTGGCGGTGTGTCACCGAATTTCTGATCCGCTTTTCCCTGCGCTTCCTGGTAACGCGTCAGGGCTTTGCGCGTGAATTCGCCCCAGCGGCCATCGATCGCGCCCGGCTTGAAATCGGAGCCATCGAGGAAGAGCTGCACGCGCAGGATGCGGTCGTCCGCTTTCGAGGCAGCGCTGAAACCAATGGTCGAGAGAAGGGCCAGCGCCAGGCAGGCGGCTTGGGAGAGAATGCGATGCGCGATCATTTAAAGACATACGCACGCGAAGCGGCTGGTGTCCGCATTATTAGCTACGGGGCTTCACGGCGCCTCTCGCTGGTAGGGGACGATGTTGTCCCACTCCTCCGCGGAGGAGCGCGCGACGAAGGCCACGACTGGTTCGGTGTCG
>JBBSLZ010000240.1:0-5432 GCA_038233435.1 Chthoniobacterales bacterium | reverse complement strand
GCGGATTTCCCAAATGCCGTGGTCCGGCTTTTCCCACTTCGACTCGAGCAATTTCACCAGTGCCGCCTGCAATCGCCAATCCGTCTCCGTCGTCTTCAAGCCCGCGCCATGCGCGCGATACATCGAGTCCAGCACCTCTCCGAACACGTCCACCTGGAATTGCCCGGAAGCCCCGGTCCCCACCCGCACCGGCTGCGAATTCTCATACCCCGCCAGCCACGGCAGCTCGAACTCCGTCAAACGCCGCTCGCCCTGCACCCCATACATGATCTGCATCTGCTCCGGGCTCCCGGCGATCGCGCGCAAGAGCCATTCCCGCCACGCGCGCGCCTCCTCCAGATAGCCCGCATCCATCAACCCCAGGAGCGTAAACGTCGAATCCCGCAGCCAGCAAAAACGGTAATCCCAGTTCCGCACCCCACCGATCTCTTCCGGCAGCGAAGTCGTGGCCGCCGCCACGATCCCGCCCGTCGGCGCATACGTTAGCCCCTTCAACGTGATCAACGACCGCACCACCGCCTCCCGCCACGGACCCTCCTTGCGGCATTCGCCCGCCCACTCCTGCCAATAGCTTTCCGTCTCCGTCAGCGCATGCTCCGCGTCGACCGCCTTCGGCATTTCTTCATGCGATGGAAACCAGGTCAGCACAAACGGCACCCGCTCCCCCGCCGTCACCGCAAACGTCGCCACCGTATGCATATTTTCCCCCCGCAGATCCACCGGCGTCCGCAAAAGGAGCGCATCCGGTCCCGCCACCGCCTCCAGCGCGCCCTCGCGTTGTCGCACCCACGGCACCACATGCCCGTAGTCAAAGCGAATCGTCAGCTCCATCTGCATCGTCACGCTCCCGCGCAGACCTTCCACGATTCGGATAATGTCCGGCGCCTTTCCCCGCGGCGGCATGAAATCAATCAAGCGCACCGCTCCATCCTTCGTCTCGATCTCCGTTTCCAGAATCAACGTATCGCCGCGGTAACGCCGCCGCGTCGCGGTGATCTTCTCCTCCGTGTAAAAACGCCAGCGCCCATTTTCCCCATCGCCGAGAAGCGATGCAAAACACGCCCCCGAATCAAAACGCGGAAAACAAAGCCAATCCACACAGCCATCGCGGCTCACCAGCGCGCAAGTCTGCGTATCACTCAAAAACGCGTAATCCTCGATCTTCGTATGTCCCGCCTTCATCAATCTCCCTTCGTAATCGTGCTCGTGCTCCCGCTCCCGCTCGAATTCCTCAGCCTCCCTTCCGCCCCCTCCTACTCCTAATCATAATCCTACTCATACTCCTGTCCCGCCCCAGCCAGCGCCGCAATCCCCTCCCGCGTCAGCCGGAAAGTCGTCCACTCCTCCATCGGCCGCGCCCCCAGCTTCTTATAAAATTGGATCGCCGGCTCATTCCAATCCAGCACCGCCCACTCCATCCGGCCGCACCCGCGCCCGTGCGCGATCCGCGCCAGCTCTTCCAGCAACGCGCGTCCATATCCCTTCCCCCGCAGCTCCGGCCTAACGAACAAATCCTCCAGATACAGCCCCGGCCGTCCCAGCCAGGTCGAGAAGTTGAAAAAATAAACCGCAAACCCCACGGGCTGCTCTCCTTCCCGCGCCAGCAACACCTCCGCCGCGGGATGCTCGCCAAAAAGAACCTCCCGCAGTTGCTCCTCCGTCGCCACCGCATCCCGCGGCGCCCGCTCATACTCCGCCAGCTCACGAATCAACTGTAGGATCACCGACACATCGGCACGCGTAGCGGGTTGAATGGAGAAGTGAGCTGGCATACCCGACAGTGGCGTTCTTCCCCCCCTTGACAACCGGGCCGAAAAAAGTTCATCGAAAAGATGCGGCCCCACCTGGCCCACTGCACATTCAGACTCATGAGACCAAACACTCAGCGTGTTTACGTGCTCGCGACGTTGATCCTCAGCGGCGTCTTTCTTTGTTCCCTCGCGCCTGTTTTTGCGCAGGACGAACCCCGCCTCGTAGCCGAACCGGCCGACTACCAAAAGCTCCTCCCCATCCTCCCCGAGCCGCCCGAAGGCTGGAAAGCCGAGCCCGCCGAAGGTTCCACCGACAATCTAGGCGAAACCCAGATCACCACCGTCCATCGCGATTATGTGAAAGGCGAAGGCGAAGCGACTGCGACCACCTCCATCAGCATCCTCGATTCTTTCGCGAATCCCGACTACGTCGGAGCCACCACCGCCGCCTGGACCGCCAACACCACCGACGCCGAAGGCTACACCAAATCGATCACGATCGACGACCTGCCCGGCTTCGAAACCTTCGAAAACGAAGGCAAACACGGCACCCTCTGGCTCGTCATCGCCAGGCGCTACATCCTCCAGATCGAAACCACCTTACAAGAGCCGACCCAGCTCCAGGATTGGCTCAAGCGAATCGACCTGAAAAAGCTCGCCGAGATCAAGTAGGCTCGCCGATCCCGCCGGCCGTGCCGTTCATCACGCGGCGCGACCATTCGTCACCTTTCCGCCACAGCGCGAGCGCGTTCGCGTTTCAATGCGGACATGAAACGACTCCAATCCATCCTGAGCGCCGCGCTCCTTCTCGCGGCATCGTCCATTCACGCTGGCGAAGCGCCGAAGATCATTGACGTCAAAGTCACCGGCGGCGGCAAACCCGTCATCCTCATTCCCGGCCTCGCCTGCGACGGCTCGATCTGGGACGAGACCGTGAAACATCTGCAGGATAAATATCAGTGCCACGTGGTCAGCATCGCGGGCTTTGGCGGCACGCCTGCGGTCAAGACCGACGATCTGCTCAACAGTGCGCGGGATCAGATCATCGCCTATGCGCGAGCCCAAAAACTGGAGAAGCCGACGATCGTCGGTCACTCCCTCGGCGGCACGGTCGCGATCATGATCGGCGAGCAAGCGCCAGAATTGCCAGGCGAGATCATCTCAGTCGATGGTCTGCCGTTTCTCGCCGGCGTCATGCTTCCTGGCGTGACGGACGTCGAAGGCGCGAAGAAAAGCGCCGCCGCGATGCGCGCGCAGATGGATGGCCAGACTCCGGAACAAGCGGCCGCTTTTCAGAAAAACATTTCGCTTCCCGCCATGGTCACCAAGCCCGCCGATGTCGAGCGCGTCTTTACGATGTGCGCCAAATCGGACCGCGCCACCGTGGCGGAAGCGATGAGCGAAATGCTCACTCGTGATTACCGTCCCGAACTCGGCAAGATCAAATGCCCGATCCTCGTCATGGGCGCGCTCGCCCAGATTTTGCAATACGCGCCACGCGACGTCCTCGAAGCGAATTACAAAAACCAATTCGCCAATGCGCCGCAGACAAAGTTTGAGTTCTTCGAGAAAGCCAAACACTTCATCATGATCGACGATCCGGCCGGCTTCTACGCCGCGCTCGACGGCGCCCTGGCGAAGAAGTGATCATCTAAAAGCGCGTACCACCAACCCTACGAAACTTATGAACCGAAGATACCTCACTGGAAACGCCATCCTCTGGGCGGCTGCGATTCTCGCCTCCGCCATTCTCCACGCGCCTGTCGTCCTGACTCTCATGATCCTCCCGACGCTGGCCGTCGGAGCGCTCGTCATCTTGCGCCCGACCTCGGGCACCACCACGGAAAATGGACGCCACTCACCATGTCGTTAGGCCAAAACCGTCGTCATCCCGAGCTTGTCGAGGGATCTCCCGAGCGCGCTTTCAGTCACGCCTAGCAAAGATCGTCGACGGTAGATCGACCTCCGCATGAATAACCGCCCCACGCCGCCGCGCCCGCCCGCCCTTTATTGGGTGTGCCAGGTCGGCGGCTGGGGTGCGTTCTTCCTCCTCAACGTCCTCACCAGCCAGGGATTCATCACCTTTAGCTGGCAGCTCGCGAGCGGCTACGCGCTGCTCAGCATTTCCGGCATCCTGCTCAGTCACAGCTTCCGCGCTTTCTTACTCCGGAAAGGGTGGATCGAGCTGCCGATCTCGCGCCTGTTGCCGCGTGTCGCGGCCGTCAATCTCCTCCTTGCCGTCACCCTCGTCACGATCGTGTCCGTCTACTTCATCTTCGTGCCGCCCCTCGGCCGACCCTATCTCGACCACGGCCCCGCCGCCTATCGCGCCGCACTCGTCATTTTCACCTTCAATGATTTCATCATCTTCACCGTCTGGTCAGGCATCTACTTCGGCGTCGCATTTGCGAAACGCCAACGCCGCCTGGAAATCGAGCGCTACGAGGCGAAGACCGCGCTCGCGGAAGCCGAACTGCGCGGCCTCAAGAGCCAGCTCAATCCTCACTTCCTCTTCAACTCCCTCAACAGCCTGCGCGCCCTCGTTGTAGAAGATCCCGTCCGCGCCCAGGAAGCGATCACCCAACTCGCGGGCATCCTCCGCTATCATCTGCAGTCCGAAGAACGCTCGCTCGTTCCGCTCAGCGAAGAGATTGAAACCGTCGACCGCTATTTGTCGCTCGAACTCATTCGCTTCGAAGATCGCCTCACCATCGAGCGCGCGATCGACGATGAAACCCTGCCCTGCCTGGTCCCGCCACTGGCTCTGCAAACGCTGGTGGAAAACGCCGTGAAATACGGCGTCTCGCGCGACGCGAGTCATGCGATCATCCAGCTCAGCGCGAAGGTGAACGCCGAGCGCCTCATCGTTTCAGTGCGAAACACAGGCGCCTTGCTCGCCGACGCCTCTCCCGACTCCACCAGCCTCGGCCTAACAAATCTGCGCACACGCTTGCGATTACTCTTCTCCGAAACCGCTACGTTCACTTTGCACGAACCTGAGCCCGGTTGGGTCGAAGCCCGACTCGAACTTCCCGTCACGAAATCATGAAAGCGCTCCTGATCGATGACGAACGCCTCGCCCGCTCTGAGCTGCGCCGCCTCCTCAAAGCGCATCCCGAGATCGAGATCATCGGCGAAGCCGCCAACGCCGCGCAGGCCGAAGAAAAGATTCGCGATCTCAAACCCGACCTCCTCTTCCTCGACGTCCAAATGCCCGGCCGCACCGGCTTCGAATTGCTCGCCGATTTATCCGACACGCCGCGCGTCATCTTCACCACCGCCTACGATCAATACGCGCTCAAAGCCTTCGATTTCGGCGCGCTCGATTACTTGCTCAAGCCGATCGACCCGCCGCGCCTCGCTCAAGCGCTCGCCCGCTTGCACGCCGATGAAACCACCGCCGACAGCGCACCCGCCACCCACGCGCCGCTCACCGAAAACGACCAGGTCTTCCTCAAAGACGGCGACCGTTGCTGGCTCGTCCGCGTCAACGAGATCCGCCTCCTCGAATCCGAAGGCAACTACGCGCGCGTCTACTTTGCCGAGAATCGCCCCCTCATCCCGCGTACCCTGCAGTCGCTCGAAGCTCGCCTCGACCCACAGCACTTCATCCGCGTCAGCCGACAGCACATCATCAATCTGCGCTTCGTGCGCAAAGTGGAGCCGTGGTTCGACGGTGGC
>JBBSLZ010000239.1:0-5440 GCA_038233435.1 Chthoniobacterales bacterium | reverse complement strand
CCAGGAAATTGCCGTCACCGCAACCGAGATCCACTTCGAGCGGCGCGCTCCGCCCGAAAGCTTGCGCCAGATCAAGCACGCGGCCGTGATCTTCCGGCACGATCTCTGCCGCGGGAAAGGTTCGTCGATTGGTTCGCATGATCAGTCGGCCGGCAGGCAACCAATCCCGGCACGCTGGCGAATAATCCCCGAGCCACGGAATATTCAACCAGCAACCCGCCTCCCACGATTATGCAAAAGACTTTACTCGCCCTCCTCGCTGTGGTGGGGCTGGCCGCCGCGCCCTTCAGCTTCGCGCAGGATAAACCTGCCGCGGAAACCAAAACCGCCATCTTCGCCGGCGGCTGTTTCTGGTGCATGCAGGAACCATTCGATCACGCCCAAGGCATCGTGAAAACGGAAGTCGGCTACACCGGTGGCGAAAAAGCAGATGCCAACTACAGCGCGGTCTCCGCCCACAAAACGCAGCACCGCGAAGCGATCGAAGTCACCTACAATCCGGCGGCCACGACCTATGAGCAGTTGCTCGAAGTTTACTTTCACAACATCAATCCAACCCAGGCCGACGGCCAGTTTTCCGATCACGGTCTGAGCTATCAGACCGCCATCTACTTCGCGAACGACGAGCAGAAGAAAGCCGCCGAAACCGCCAAGGAAGCGCTCGGCAAATCGGGCAAATTCGACAAGCCGATCGCGGTCGAGGTTCTGCCCGCGAAGCCGTTCTATCCGGCCGAGGATTACCACCAGAAATATTACCAAAAAAATCCAGCCGCCTACGAGGCCTATCACGTCGGCTCCGGTCGGGTGGCTTACCTGAAAAAAATCTGGGGCGCGGACGCGAAGCCGTAATCAAGCGCTCCGCGAAACGCGCGCCGGGCGACTTCCGCCGACATTCGCCGTAGCACAGGCATCTTGCCTGTGCTACGGGCGAGACCAAGTCACGTGCGATCTAAAGCGGAAAAATTTCCGCCTGTTCGAAATCGCCCAGGCATCCTAAATTTCGCGCGGTCATGAACCTGCACGCGCCGCTCAAAAAACACTTCGGCTACGACGCCTTCCGGCCGTTGCAGGAGGAGATCGTGCGCGACGCGCTGGCCGGCCGCGACGTCTTCGCGCTCATGCCGACCGGCGGCGGGAAGTCGCTTTGCTTCCAATTACCCGCACTCTTGCGCGAAGGCCTGACGATTGTCGTCTCTCCTCTCATCGCTTTGATGAAAGACCAAGTCGATGGTCTCCAAGCCAGCGGCGTGGCCGCCACCTTCCTCAACTCCACCCTCGACGGCACCGAAGCGCGCGCGCGTTTGCGTGGCCTTTACAACGGCGAGTTCCGGCTTCTCTACGTCGCGCCCGAGCGGCTCATGTTGGAAGGCTTCCTCGAAAAAGCGCAGCAATGGGACATCGCCCAAATCGCGATCGACGAAGCGCATTGCATCAGCGAATGGGGCCACGATTTCCGGCCCGAATATCGCGAGCTAAAAAAGCTGCGCACGCTTCTGCCCAACGTGCCGACGATGGCCCTCACCGCCACCGCCACCGAACGCGTCCGCGCCGACATTCTCCGGCAACTCCAGCTGCGCGAGCCGCAAATTTACGTCGCCAGCTTCGACCGTCCCAACCTCACCTACCGCGTGGTGCCCAAAGCCACGCCTTACGATCAGCTCCTCACCTTTCTGCAAGCGCGGCCGCAGGAAAGTGGGATCGTGTATTGCGCCAGCCGCAAGACAGCCGACTCGCTCGCGCGCAAACTGAACGAAGACCACATCCCCGCCAAAGCCTACCACGCCGGCCTCGAAGGCGACGAGCGGGCGCGGAATCAGGAAACATTTCTGCGCGACGACGTGCGCGTGATCACGGCCACGATCGCGTTCGGGATGGGGATTAATAAACCGAACGTCCGCTTCGTCGTGCACCACGATCTGCCGAAGAACATCGAGAGCTATTATCAGGAGACCGGACGCGCCGGACGCGATGGCTTGCCCAGCGAATGCGTGCTCCTTTTCAGCGCCGCCGATGTGGTCAAGCAAACGCGTTTCATCGAAGAAAAAAGCGAAGCTGAAGCGACGCTCGCGCGGGAGCAGCTCCGCCAGATGGTGCACTACGCCGAGGCGCGCGAGTGCCGGCGCACGACGTTGCTACGCTATTTCGGCGAGGAGCGGCCTGACGAGCCGTGCGGCGGCTGCGATAATTGCCTCACCCCGCGCGAGACCTTCGACGGCACGATCGCGGCGCAAAAATTTCTGTCCTGCGTCCATCGCGTGCGGGCGAAGAGCGGGTTCAGTTTCGGCCTCAACCACATCGTCGAAGTGCTCACCGGCGCGGACACCGAAGCGGTTCGCTCCCGCGGGCATAACGAAGTCTCCACCTACGGCATCGGGAAGGATCTAAAACGCGACGCCTGGCAGGCGATCGGGCGCGAACTTTTACGGCTCGGGCTGGTCGAAGTGGCGGCGGGAAAATTCGCGACCTTGGAATTAACCGAGGCCGGTGTGACCGCACTCCGCCAGCGCACGTCGATCACGCTCACCAAACCGATCGACGTCCCGACCAAAACGAAAACAAAAGGTCGCGCGGGCGAGATCGAGTGCGACGAAGCGCTCTTCGATGAATTGCGCGGGGTGCGGAAGACGCTGGCCGACGAAAGGAACGTGCCCGCGTATGTGATTTTCTCCGATGTGGCCTTGCGCGAAATGGCGCGCAGTTATCCGACCACGCCGGCCGACTTCCGCCGCATTCCGGGCGTGGGCGAACAGAAGCTGCGCGATTTCGCGGAGCCGTTTCTGAGCGCGATTAGCCGCTACCTCGAAACAAACGAACGCAAGACTTTCGGCGAGTCGGCTGCCACGCCAGCGCCCGCCCGCCGCAAAAGTCTAAACGATAGCGAATCGGAAACGCTCCGCCGTTTCCGCAGTGGCGCGTCGATCGATGAGATCGCGCGCGAACGCGGTTTCGTGCGCGGAACGATCTGCACGCACCTGGCGGCGGCAGTCGAATCGGGCGCACCGTTAAAGTGGGAGCAACTCTTCACGCCCGAGCAGCGGGAGGAAATCGCGGCCGCCTTCCGCGCCGTGGGGCCGCGGAATTTCACCGGCGCGCGCGAGATGCTCGGCGGCAAATACGACGGCAACGAGCTCCGCCTTTACCGCGCCCTCGAAAACGCAAGGTAGCGCAAACTGGAGCCGGCCCGCCCCCGGGCCGAACGCTCTCGAAGAAGATCCTTCGGCGCGAGGGCGCCGTCTCCAAAAGCAACGCTTCCCGTCGACGAACGATTCTGCGTATGCTCTCCGCCGATAAAGCCACGCGCGTCCGAAACCCGATTCTTCTCCGAAGCCAGCCCATGAAAAATATCGAGCCCGTCAATCCGCCCGACACCTTTCCCGACCGCGTCGGCATGAAGTCAGTCAATCCGATCCTGGCTTCCTTCCGCCCCTACATTTCACCGGGCACGGAGATGCGGGAGCTAACCCTCCGCGCGCTCATCGTGGGCGCCATCCTCGGCATGATCTTCGGCGCGTCGTCGCTCTATCTGGTCCTGAAAGTCGGGTTGACCGTGAGCGCTTCCATCCCGGTAGCGGTGATCTCAATCACGCTCTTCCGCATGTTTTCAAAGATGGGGATGCGCGATGCCACCATTCTCGAAAACAACATCGTCCAGACCGCCGGCTCCGCCGGCGAATCAATCGCATTCGGCCTCGGCGTCACCATGCCCGCGATCATGATCCTCGGCTTCGATCTCGAAATCACCCGCGTCATGCTCGTAGCGACGCTGGGCGGATTGCTCGGCATCCTCATGATGATCCCGCTCCGCCGCGCGCTCATCGTCGAGCAACACGGACTGCTCAAATATCCTGAAGGCACCGCCTGCGCCGAAGTCTTGAAAGCGGCCGCCGCTCCGGGCGATGAAAAACTCACCAGCGACGCCCCGGATGAGCAAAGCGCCAGCGGCGGCAAGGTGATCTTCAGCGGTTTCGGGATTGGCTTTCTCTATCAAGCCGCGATGGGCGCGTTCAAAACCTGGAAGAGCGATCCGGAGAAAGTGTTTGGCGCGCCGTTTAAAGCCGGTTCCATCTCGGCCACGATCGAGCCAGCCCTGCTCGGCGTTGGCTACATTATTGGGCCGCGGATCGCGTCGATCATGTGCGCAGGCGGCGTCTTGGCCTATCTCGTCCTCATCCCGGCGATCAAATTCTTCGGCGAAAAAGTCGTCGGCGTGGTCCCGCCCGGCACGATGCCGATCAGCGAGATGGGCCCGAACGACATCCGCGGCGCCTATGTGCTCTACATCGGCGCGGGCGCGGTCGCGGCCGGCGGCATCATCAGTCTCTTTCGTTCGCTGCCCACCATCTGGCACGGCCTGAAAGGCGGCTTGAAGGATTTACGCGGCAGCCACGCCGGAGCCGAGAAGCCGCCGAGGACCGATCAGGACCTCTCGATGAAATGGGTCATCATCGGCTGCCTCGCGATCATCGCGGTGATCATGAGCGTGCCGCAGTTGCACCTGCAGTGGAACTTCCTCGGCGCCCTGCTCATCGTTCTCTTCGGTTTTCTTTTCGTGACCGTTTCGTCGCGACTCACCGGCGAGATCGGTTCCAGTTCAAATCCCATTTCGGGCATGACCGTGGCCACGCTGCTGCTCACTTGCCTCATCTTCCTCATCGTCGGCTGGACGGGCCCGAGCTATTTCGTCACCGCGCTTTCCATTGGCGGCATCGTCTGTATCGCGTCGTCAAACGGCGGCACCACCTCGCAAGATTTGAAGACCGGTTTCCTCGTTGGCGCCACGCCGCGCTATCAGCAGATCGCCATCCTGCTCGGCGCCTTCGCCTCTGCGCTCGTCCTCGGGCCGATCCTCTTGAAGCTGAACGACGCTTCCACCGTTTACGTCCCGCCCGTGACCTTCGAGCGCGTGACCGACGGCGCAGCCGTCCCGAACGCGGCCAGCCTGCCTGCATTTTCCGAAGGCGTGAAGCCGGCCCCGGAGGATTTCCGGTTCCTGGTCAACCAACTAAATGCAGGCGGCTCGGCGCTGCCGGGCGTGAATCCGGGCGAGTATCTCGTCAACGGCAGCGGCCAGATCGCTTACAAGATCATGCGCAATTTTTCGCCCGATCTGCGCGCCGAAGGCGGCTCCTTCGGGAAATCCGAAAAGCTGACCGGCCCGCAGGCGATCGGCGACGACAAAACCTACCGCTCCTGGTTCCGCCCCGATCCGGCGGGCGGCTCCGCGCAGCGTTATCTGGTCAACGACGCGGGACAGGCCGTCTACCTGGTCGATCCGGGCATCAACGGCACCCAGCAAACTCGCCCGGACGGCAGCGTGGTGCAGAAGTTCGACGCGCCGAAAGCGACGCTCATGTCCTACATCATCAAAGGCATTCTCAGCCGGCAATTGCCGTGGGGTTTGGTCTTGTTAGGCGTGATGATCGCGGTCGTGCTCGAGATG
>JBBSLZ010000238.1:0-5442 GCA_038233435.1 Chthoniobacterales bacterium | reverse complement strand
CGCCATGTGGCCGAGGCCGCCCAGGCCCACCACCCCGACCTTCTGGCCTTTGCTCACGTTCCACTTCCGCATTGGTGAATAGGTGGTGATGCCCGCGCAAAGGAGGGGCGCGGTCGCGGCCAGCTCCAGTTTATCGGAAATGCGCAGGACGAAGGCTTCGTCGACCACGATCGACTTCGAATAGCCGCCGTAGGTGATGCCTTTTGTGTGCTTGTCCGGGCTGTTGTAGGTAAAGGTGGCGCCGCTTTCGCAGAATTGCTCGAGATCGGCTTTGCAATTGGGACAACTGCGATCCGAATCCACCATGCAGCCGACACCGGCCAGGTCGCCCGCTTTGAAGTTCTTCACTTCACCGCCCACTTTCGTGACGCGGCCGACGATTTCATGCCCGGGAACGCAGGGATAGTTCGTGCCGCCCCATTCGCCCCGGGCGGTGTGGAGATCCGAATGGCAAACGCCGCAGAAGAGAATTTCGATCTCCACGTCGGTGGCGGTGGGCGCGCGGCGCTCGAGGGAAAAGGGGCCGAGAGGGGAGGTGGCCGAGGAGGCGGCGTAAGCTTTGGTGGGAGTCATGGGCGAGAGATTCGTTCAGCCTTCGGTGGATGGATGCGCTTTCCTTGAAGACAGAGGAGTGACGCCAGGTGGGGGAACGATATTATACAGGTGATGCCGCTTTTTTCTGTGCTCGATCTTTCTCCCATCGTCGAAGGCGGCGATGCGGCCCAGGCTTTTCGGAACTCGGCCGACCTCGCCCAACACGCGGAGCGACTCGGCTACCATCGCTATTGGCTGGCGGAGCATCATAATATGCCGGGCATCGCGAGCGCGGCCACCGCGGTCGTGATCGGCCACGTGGCCGGCGCTACGAACACGATCCGAGTCGGCGCCGGCGGCGTCATGCTGCCGAACCACGCGCCGCTCGCCATCGCGGAGCAATTCGGCACTCTGGAGTCGCTCTATCCTGGCCGGATTGATCTCGGGCTCGGGCGCGCCCCGGGGAGCGATCGGGTGACGGCCCACGCGCTTCGTCGGTCGCTCGGGAGCAGCGGCGACACTTTCCCGCAGGACGTGATCGAGTTGCAATCCGACTTCCGGGCCCTTACGCCGGGCCAGCTTCTGCGCGCGGTGCCGGGCGCGGGGTTGGAGGTGCCGCTTTATCTGCTCGGCTCGAGCGATTTCAGCGCGCGACTGGCAGCGGAGCTGGGTTTGCCTTTTGCGTTTGCCTCGCATTTCGCGCCGGAATACCTGCACGCGGCGCTGCGGATTTATCGGGAGGCGTTTCAACCGTCGGCGCGGCTTGCCCGGCCGCATGCGATGGTTGGGATCGGGCTTTTCGCCGCTGAGACCGACGCCGAGGCGAGGCGCCTGGCGACTTCCGCGCAGTTGATGTTTCTGAATCTCGTCCACGGCAATCCGGGCGAACTGCCGGCCCCGGTCGAGAGCATGGAGGGGCGCTGGAGCGCGGCCGAGCGCGCCGCGGTGGCGGAGCGGATGAAATATGCGGTGGTCGGTTCGCCCCAGACCGTGCGGCGACGCGTGCAGGACATCGTCGCGGAAACGCGGGCGGATGAGTTCATTGTCACGGGGCAGATCTTCGATCACGCCGCGCGGGTCCGGTCGTTAGAGATCGGAGCGGCGGTTTTCGCGGAACTGAAGGCTTCGAGTTGAAGATCTGAGAAAATTCGCGGTCAAGAAAGATCGATCGCTGCCGCCAGCTATTTGAGCACGGGAATTGCTCAAAAGAATGGATGCCAGTCAATCCTGCGATTCTCCGCCATCCGAGTCTGTTCGAGAAATGCTTGGGCCGCCGAAGGAGCGCCGTAATCGGTTCTCCAGAAGCTAGTTCTGAGGTTTATGCCTACGCCGCCGCCCGTGATTTGGCCTTGGCAGTAGCCGAGCGTGAATCCTCACATTTGACTCTCAACCGGGCTTTCCTCGCCAATCAAATGGTGGAAATGTGTCTCAAGAGCATGCGCAGCCCGTATCAAGCCCAGGCGCTGCCCGAGGCGGAAGCCCTCCGCGAGCGGCGTCGCTGCGAAGTTGTGCGGGATCGAATTTCGCAGCTCCGTTCTGGATCCGGCTCACAGAATTTCCCCACTTCGGTCGCGGCTTAAGCTTCCCTCTCGCACGAGTCGCCAAGCGGCTCGCTCCGAAAGGGTTCGCGATCGCCCCGAAGGGAATCCCGGGCTCTTCACTTCACTGCGGATCCGGCCCACCAAGGGGAAAAATCCTGTGTTTGTGGAGATTTTCCTATTCGTGAAGGTGGTAATAAGGCATGGTCTCCTCTGGCATCCGCTACGAAGTCAGTGTTTTATGAAATCCCGTAGCCGCTTTGCCGGAACCTAGCCGTTCGAGAAACCTTCCTTCATGCAGATGTTTTCATCCACTCCCCGCACCGAACCGAGCGCGCCTCCACCCACCGCCGCGCCCCAGCCTTCGACCAGTAGCCCCGATCGCCAGCCCAAGTCCGGCGTCCTGTCGAACGGAGTCTCCATTACCGGTTCCGTAAAATTCAGCTCCGAACTGATGATCGATGGCCGGGTGGAAGGCACGATTACTTCCAGCGGACGATTGACGGTGGGGAAGAACGCCCACATCGAAGGCGAGATCCGGACTGGTTCCGTAGTGGTGTATGGCACCATCGTCGGGAACGTGACCGCGGTGGAGCGCTGCGAATTGCATTCTGGCTGCACCTTGCGCGGCGATATTGAAGCGCCTCGGTTGGTGGTGGACGAAGACGCCACTTTTCTCGGCAGCGCGAAGATCGCGACCGGGCAGAAGAAGGCCGAATAGCGAACCGGATTGCCGCGCTCCTGTAGCGACGCCGCTCTGTCGGCGTAAAGCGCGTCGCCTGCCATCCACGCCTGCTACGGCGACAGAGCGCCGACGCTACAAGCCATACCTCGCCGGACGCAATTTCCCCAATGGCGCTGCCTCCCGCGCCGCAGTCGTCGCAGGCTTCGCCGTGGGAACCCGTCGGCGCAATGCCCCTTGATGAGCGGGCGGCGACGAGTTCGCGAGTGATGGAATCTGCTTCACCAGATGCTTGGCCCGAGCCTGTTTCGCACCGCTAAAAGGGCGGCTGAACCCAGGGTTACAAGGAACACGGGTGAAAGGGCGGAAACTTCGTCTAAAGCACTGCGCCTGAGGCAGAAAAAAAGTCACAATTTTCGGCTTGCTGGGGGTGACAGCTCTACCTCATCTTGTGGACCGCTCGAACGGTCACCCCAGCATCTTGTTGTTCGCTTCTCTTCGCAGGTTGCTGGCTGGGCTGTTCACCGTTGTTCACGGTTATCCGCAACTTAAACCCACCTTTTTCGCCACCTATGATCCAGTTGAAGCCCGGCCTCCATCCCGCCACCCTTTCCAAAACTTCCGCCTCGGCTCGGCGTAGTAAAAGTCGCGCCTCGAAGAAAAAGGCCGGCGGCCTCCGCTTCGAGCGCGTGTTTAGCGACGCGAAAACGGCGCCGTTCGATCAGATCGAGTGGGAAAAGCGCACCGCGGAGATCACGGACGACAGCGGAAAAGTGATCTTCAAGCAGGAGAACATCGAGGTGCCGAAAAGCTGGAGCGCGCTCGCCACCAAGATCGCGGTCTCGAAGTATTTCTACGGCGACGTCTCGAACGGGACCGATCCGCATAAGGGCGGGCGCGAAACTTCGGTGCGGCAGCTCGTGCATCGCGTCACGCGCACGATCACCGATTGGGGCATCGCGGACGGCTATTTTGCCAACGCGGAAGTTGCGGAAACCTTCTACGACGAGCTCACCTGGCTCTGCGTGAATCAGCATGGCGCATTTAACTCGCCGGTCTGGTTCAACGTTGGCCTCTATCACCAATACGGCATCGGCAAGGACGCCGGGCTCGGGAATTACTTCTACAACCGCGAGAGTGGCGTGGCCGAGCGCGCGCCGTCGCAGTACGCATACCCGCAGGGCAGCGCCTGCTTCATCCAGAGCGTGGAAGACACGATGGAAGACATCATGCGCCTCGCGATGAGTGAAGCCATGCTCTTCAAGTACGGCAGCGGCACCGGAACGGATTTGTCGTCGTTGCGGAGCACGCGTGAGAAGCTAAGCGGCGGCGGGAAACCGAGCGGCCCGCTCTCGTTCCTGAAGGTTTACGATCAGGTCGCGAACGTGGTCAAAAGCGGCGGCAAAACGCGCCGCGCCGCGAAGATGAATACGCTGAAGGATTTTCATCCGGACATCGAGGAGTTCATCGACGCGAAGCAGAACGAAGAGCGCAAAGCCTGGGCGCTGATCGAGCAGGGCTACGACGGCAGCTACAACGGCGACGCCTACGGCTCGGTCATGTATCAAAACGAAAACCTGAGCGTGCGCGTCAGCGATGATTTCATGAACGCCGCCGTCGAAGGCCGCGAATGGTGGACCAAAAACGTGCGCGACAACTCGCCCTGCGAGAAGAAGGACGCGCGCAAGTTGCTCCGCAAAATCGCTGAGGGCACCCACGTCTGCGGCGATCCCGGGATGCAGTTCGATTCCACCATTCACCAATGGCACACCTGCAAAGGCACCGACCGCCAGAACTCCACCAACCCGTGCAGCGAATATCTCTTCCTCGATAATACCGCCTGCAATCTCGCCTCGCTCAACTTGATGAAGTTCAAGGGCAAGGACGGCGCCTTCGAAGTCGAGCGCTTCAAAACCGCCTGCCGGCTCTTCATTACCGCTCAGGAAATCCTGGTCGATAACGCCAGCTACCCGATCAAGGAAATCGCGGAGAACTCGCACATCTTCCGTACTCTCGGGCTCGGCTACGCCAACCTTGGGTCGCTCATCATGAGCTACGGCTACGGCTACGATAGCACCGAAGGCCGCGCCATTTGCGGTGCCATCACCTCCATCATGACCGGCGAAGCCTACGAGCAGAGCGCGCGGATGGCGAAAGCGATGGGACCGTTCCCCGGCTACCGCGATGCGCGTTGCAGCGGGGTCGCCAAACCGGTCGCGAAAGACAACGTCGCCTCGATGCAGGAAGTGATCGAGCTGCACCGCTCCGCCGTGAATGAAATCCAGGCGAACGACGAATTCGGTTATCTGAAAGACGAAGCGCGTACTGTCTGGGACAGCGCCGCGAAGCTCGGCAAACGCCACGGCTACCGCAACGCGCAGGTCACCGTCCTCGCGCCCACCGGCACGATCAGCTTCCTGATGGATTGCGACACCACCGGGATCGAGCCCGACATCGCGCTCGTGAAGTACAAGCTGCTCGCCGGCGGCGGGATGTTAAAAATCGTCAACCAGACCGTGAAGCCCGCGCTCGAGAAGCTCGGCTACAACTCCGAGGAGATCGACCGCATCGTCGCGCACATCGATGAGCACGACACGATCGAAGACGTAACGGATGGGAGCACCGCCGAGCCGACCGTTATCCGCTCCGGCCTGAAGCCCGAGCACCTGCCGATCTTCGATTGCGCCT
>JBBSLZ010000237.1:0-5461 GCA_038233435.1 Chthoniobacterales bacterium | reverse complement strand
TCTGCGTGAAGATGAAATGCCTCCTGTTCGTCTGCGCCGCTCTGGGCCTGCTCGGTCGCGCTTTGGCCGAAAACACTTCACCTGTCACTGAAGAGAAAGCGCTCTTCGCCGGAGGATGCTTCTGGTGCATGCAGCCGCCGTTCGATCGTCTCCCCGGCGTCACTGCGACCGTGGTCGGCTTTGCCGGTGGCCGGGAACTCAATCCCACTTATCGCCAGGTGGCGTCGGGCGAAACGGGGCATCGTGAAGTCATCGAGATCACCTTCGATTCAGTCAAAATCACCTACGCGCGTCTGCTCGAAATCTTCTGGCGCAACATCAACCCCATCCAGCGTGACGGCCAGTTTCACGACTTCGGAGACCAATACACCAGTGCCATCTTCTACCGCACCGAAGAGCAGCACCGTCTGGCCGAGGAATCAAAAGCGGCCCTCGCGCAATCCGGCAGATTCTCAAAACCAATCGCGACTGAGATCCTGCCCGCGAACCGGTTTTGGCCGGCGGCGGAGTACCACCAAAATATTATCTGAAGAACCCGATGGCTTACGGGATGTATCGCTTCGGCTCCGGCAGGAACGGCTATCTGCGAGACACCTGGGGCGCCGCACCCTGACCGGAACTGCGCACTCGCTCGCAGACTGGCCTTCGAGCGAAGGCCAAAGAAAGAAAGGAATCGGACGCCCACCAAGCGCTCCACCTGCGTAGGAAACGGTATGAAGTTAACAATCATTTCCATCGCGACCTCGATGGCGGCGGCTTTGCGATAGTCCTCGCGCTCGTCACTGCCCTCGGCCTAGGAATTCACTCGACCCCCGTCGCGGGGCCACGCACGCTGGCGCTCCCACAGACCACTTTCACTTTATGAAAAATTTCGCGTGTCTCCAACGCTGGGGAATGCCCGCCGCCTGGGGAATGCTGCTAGCCTTCAGTGTGACCGTAACGGGCTTCGGCGAACCCCTCACTCCCCGCCAACCACCGCCAGCTCATATCCAGACCGATGCCGAGATTAAGACCGCGCTCATCCGCGGGATAGTGGCCAATCCAGATGTCTTTGCCGCCAGCCTCCGCGTGGAGGTGAAAAACGGCCGGGTCATCCTGCGGGGCCGAGTGCGGAAGCCCCGGGCCCGGGGCGCGGCCGAAGCCATCGCTCGAAAGGTCCCGGGCGTCCGCGCAGTCAAGAATCTGCTCGAGGTGGAGTCAGCCCGCCCTCGGGCCGAAGGATCGGACTCTTAGACGCGATCGCTCTTACGCCCCAGCCGAACGGCATGGCCAGCGGGCTGAATCTTCGATCCATAACGCCGCGCATACACCTGCGTAAACTCCGCGCCAAAAAAACTGACCAGCGCTGAGTAATAAATCCAGATCAGGAAAACCGCGAAGGAGCCGGCCGCGCCAAACGCGCTCGCGGTCGCGGTTTGCCCAAGGTAAAGGCTGATCAAATACTTCCCGCCGGTAAAGAGCGCCGCCGTCACCAGCGCGCCGATCCAGACATCCCGCCAGGCGATGACCGCATCGGGAAGATACTTGTAGATCATGGCAAAAAGCGCCGCCACGATCAGGAAGGAGGCGATGATGTTCAGCGTCTCCCACATGACCGGGACTCCCGGAAGCCAGTCATTTAAATAATCCTGCAGAGCACTCAGGGCGGCGCTCAGCACGAGCGAGACCAGCAGCAAAAAGCCCACCACCAGCGCAATGCTGAAGGAACGCAACCGGTCGAGAAGGTATTGCACGACCACGCCGCGCTTCGGCTCGGATTGCACGTCCCAGATGACATTGATCGCGCTCTGCAATTCCGCGAAGACGACCGAGGCGCCGAGGAGGAACGCGATCCCGCCGGTCACGATCGCCCACCAGCCATGCCCGAAGCCGCTCGATGCCTCCAGAATCTGCCGCACTGCATCCGCTCCCTGTCCGCCCGCCAGGCGCTCCACTTCGCCCACGATCCGGTCCACCGCCGTCTCCCGGGCCAGAAAAAAACTGGCCGCGCCGACCGCGATCAACAACACCGGGGCCATCGAAAACATGGTGTAAAAGGCGAGCGAAGCAGCCAGGCGAAAGGTGTTGTCGTTCCACCATTCGATCGCGCTGATCTTCAAAAGCTGGCCGGCGGCGACGAATTTGTTTTCGCTCTTCGGTTGTGGCTCTTCGTTCGACTTCATCCTCGATTTCCTTTTTCCTCCCTCGCGCAGACTTGCCCAAACCGCCACGCTTAAAATCGAGCATTCATCAATCGCGGCCACCCTCCTCACCGCCGGCCGCGGCCGCAGTCCCATCTGGATCACCTGCGCCAGATGGCCGCACCTGTTCGCGACAGCTAAATCCGTCCGTGATGAGAAGCGTATCCTTCGCCGCCGCGCGCGCCGCTGGCAGCTAGGACGCGCTCGCCACATTTGATCGCGATATCGTAGTGCTCCTTTCAAAGCCAAAGGCGCCCGCCATTCCGCAGCAGCCCGTGTCCGGCATCTCATTGTCGATCCCCATTCTCTTCAGCACATCGGTCTCATCGTTCATCTTCATCAGCGCCTTGTGATGGCAATGCCCGTTCACGAGCGCCTTCCGTTGCGGCTTCGGAAGCGCGAAAATGGATCGCCGCGCATCAGGGTCAGTCCGTGCATATGTGCAGAATCCCGGAACACTTTTGGCTAGCGCTGCCGCGACGGCTTGCACGTATGCACGGACTTATATCTTGATCATAGCGGGTGGGAAGGAGTGATCCTGAGCATGGGCTTTTGCTGGGCCGCTGCGCAACCGCCCAGCAGAGTAAGCCGCCCGGGGAGAAGATCGCTCTGGGCTGGAACCTCCTGAGTTCGTGGGTCAGCTCGATCCTCCCCCGGCGCATGTTTCTACCTTGAACAGTTGCCTGAACCTCCCTGCATCGACGTCTCCAAACTGCACCTCGACCTCTCACATCACGCGCGCTCCTCTCGGATCGCGAACATCGCGCCCGCGCTCCGGCGCTGGCTCAAATCTCTCCCGCCAGAGACGGTCCTGGTCTGCGAAGCGAGCGGCGGTTACGAAGGGCTTCTGCTCACCCTGGCCCACGCCGCCGCACGTCCCATCATCCAGCTCAACGCCCGGCAGGTCCGCGACTTTGCCAAAGCCCAAAATCGTCTCGCCAAGACCGATCGGATCGATGCCGCCCGGATCGCCAGCTTCGCCCAGACTCTCCAGCCCCAGCCCCTCGCGCGGCCCGATCCGTCTCAGCAGGAACTCTCCGCCTTGGTCAAGGACCGAGCCCATCTCCTCACCCAAATCACCCAGAATAACAATCTCACTCGCACCCTCTCCGATAAAACCCTTCTCCGCCTGCTGGCCAAACCGTCGTCTTCCTCCAGCAACAAGTCGCCCGGCTCGAAGCACTCCTGCAGATAAGGTCCCAGGCCGCCGCCCTCGCTGGCGTCGCTCCCTTCAACCACGACAGCGGCCAGTTCCGTGGCCAGCGCCACATCTCCGGCGGCGCGCCCAAGTCCGCTCCACCCTCTCCATGGCCGCCCTCGTCGCCTCCCGCCACAACCCCATCCTCACGCCTCCCTCCCTCCGCCTCCGCGCCCGCGGTAAAGCCAAAAAGCTCGCTCTCACCGCCCTCATGCGAAAGCTCATCCTCCTCGCCAACAATCTCCTGAAAAATCCTGACTTAGCCCTTACGACTTAAGACAGTTGCTGACCCCCTCCAACGGTCCCCATAGCGGCGAGAAACTCAGCGCAGCCTGCAACATCGTGCCCGTGAACTTCCAGAAAACCGAAGTGCGGGCCTCGGCGCAAAGGTGTTTGCCTCGGGAAACACTCACGCACCGCTCAGCAGCAGACCAAGTCCCCCTCTTTTCCCTCGTCGGACAGATACTTCGCTCCTTCCAGGATCCCGTCTGGCGTAACGATCGGAATCTCGCTTCGCTAGACCCGTTTTGAGCAATACGCCCCAAAGATGTAACCCCGATCGACCCCGAGCCCGCTTAATCCCCCGCGGCGCCTTATGAGAATATCTAAATCACTTCTCATCCTGTCTGAAAGATTCGCGAAGCTCGGCCTCCGCTCGGCTCCAATGCTCATCCGCTTTACCGTCGGGCCGCCCTTCTTCTTCCCATATCCTATGAGCTCGCTCGGTGACGCCATCATTGGTCAGCACCGGATTAGATTTGCTCCCGGGAACGCCGACGCCGGGCGTGTTGCCATGGCTGCGGGCATCTTGAGCAAAGGCATCGTCGACCGCTTCGGCTGCCGGGGGAGAGTCGGCCGATGGATGGCCGCCGCCGGCGACGGTGCTCCCTCCATGTTCGGGCGCGAAGAAAAACAGAGGCCGGCGGCGATGAGAAGATGGGAAGTGCATCGGTAATGGTTCGTTTCCCGAGCGACCGGCAGCCGTAACGGTCACGCATCTCGGCCATTTCGTTCTAGAGGGAGCAATTTGATTTTATTCGTGGCGAATCGGTTCAGAAGAGATTCTCTTAGACTTTGTCGCGGATCGTTGAGGGTTGTCTTGGCAGGGCGCACGGTCTTAATCTCCGGTTATGACCACAAGAAAAACCCCCGCCAAAGACAATGCACGCGCCTCCGTGACGGAAAGTGAAGGTTTCACCTCGGGAAGGGCGCGCACGGAACGTCGCATCGCCAGCGGCAATCGACGGTCAGGCGCAGCGGCTGCCATCAAGGAGGTAGCCCAGAAACCCGGGGGGCGACCTGCTTCGAGCAAATCCAAGAAAACCTGAACCACTTTCATGCCGAACGCTGCGAGTGCGCTTTCATCGGCGGTCCCGATGCTGGGGCTAGCCTACTCCTCGCTGGGACCCACTCTTGGAAGGCCGGCGCTAGCGGGAAACTTTCTATCCAGGCGTTCTATCGGACGTGGTCGGAGAGGCGGACCTCTTAACGTTTATTCGGACGCTGTAGGTCGCGATTGAGGCTATGGACTTGGAAATCCACTCACCGCTTGCGCCGATGGAGGCACTTTCCGTGAAGACCATTCCAGAGGGCGACGAATGGCAGTATGAGCCGAAGTGGGATGGCTTTCGTTGCGTGGCCTTTCGCGAGGGCGCAAAGATCGATTTGCAGTCGAAATCATTGCAGCCCCTGGCCCGATACTTTCCGGAAGTGGCGGCAGCATTGTCACAATTGAAGGCCAAAAACTTCGTGCTCGATGGAGAGATTGCAGTGCCGGAAGGCAACGGTTTTTCCTTCGATTCGCTGCTGCAACGCATTCATCCCGCAGCTTCGCGAGTGCAGCGGCTGGCGGCGGAAACTCCAGCCATCTTCGTCGTCTTCGATCTTCTGGCCGGCGACGATGGACGCTCCCTCATTCCGCGCCCTCTCAGCGAGCGACGCGCGAAGTTGGAGGAGTTTGCGGCGAAGTATTTTTCCGAAGTTGGGAGCATTCGGCTTTCGCCGGCCACGCCCAAGCTGGCGCAGGCGAAGAAGTGGCTGGCGCAAACCGGCGCGACGTTGGACGGCATCATCGCCAAGCGCC
>JBBSLZ010000236.1:0-5467 GCA_038233435.1 Chthoniobacterales bacterium | reverse complement strand
CGGAAGCGAGTCCGACGGCCATGATCATGTAGCCGAGCTGCGAGAGGGTGGAGTAGGCGAGGATGCGTTTGATGTCGTTTTGCTGGACGGCGATGAGGCCGGCCATGACGGCGGTGCTGATGCCGATCCAGGCGATGACGTGCAGCGCCTGCGCGGAGGCTTGGATGAGAAAACTGACGCGGACGAGCATGTAAACGCCAGCCGCGACCATGGTTGCGGCGTGGATGAGGGCGGAAATGGGCGTGGGGCCTTCCATCGCGTCGGGGAGCCAGACGTGGAGCGGGAACTGGGCGGACTTGCCCATTGCGCCGCAGAAGATGAGCAGCGCGGCCGCGGTGAGGTAGCCGGGATGCGCGGTCAGGGCGGACATTTTCGTCGCGACTTCACCGAAGACGATGGTGCCGGTGGAAGCCCAGACCATGAGGATGCCGAGCATGAAACCGAAGTCGCCGATGCGATTGGTGAGGAAGGCTTTGTTGGCGGCGGCGGCGGCGCTCTCGCGATGGAACCAATGGCCGATGAGCAGATACGAGCTGACGCCCACCAGTTCCCAGAAGATGAACATCATCACGAAATTGTTCGCGAGGACAATCCCGAGCATGGAGAACATGAAGAGCGAGAGGGCAGCGAAGTAGCGCGCCTTGCCGCTGTCGTCGTGCATGTAGCCTAACGAGTAAATGTGGATGAGCGCGCCGACGCCGGTGACGAGGACGAGCATGGTTTTGCTGAGGGCGTCGAGGGTCAGGCCGAGGGGGATGTCGAGTGCGGGCTTGAGGTTGATCCAGGTGAGCTCGGCGGCGGTGGTGTTCGGGGAGGCGAAGATGAGGCAGGCGCAGACGAAGCCGATGATGGCGGCGCCGACGGAGATGAAGGCGCTGATGCCGCCGTTCCGACGCGTGAGCAGGAGGATGGTGGCCGCGGAGACGAGCGGCAGGAGGAGGACATACCAGGGAAGGGCGCTAGACATTGCGGTTCTCCGGATTTTTTTGGCCACAGATGAACCCAGATGAAACACAGATAGGGAACGGGATCGGACCGCCGGGCGCGCCCGTCTTTTCACATCTGTGTAAATCTGTGTTCATCTGTGGCTAATACTTCAGGCTGCTGATGTCTTCGACGTGCGTGGTCTGGCGCGCGCGATAGAGGGCCACGATGATGGCCAGGCCGACGGCCACTTCGGCGGCGGCGACGGTGATGATGAAGAAGACGAAGACTTGCGCGTTGTAGTTCGGCAAGCCATCGGCACCGACGCGGAAACGGGAGAAGGCGACGAGGGAGAGGTTGGCCGCGTTCAGCATCAGTTCGAGCGACATGAAGATGATGATGATGTTCCGGCGCAGGAGCACGCCGGCGAAGCCGATCGTGAAGAGCAGGCCGCTGACGATGAGGTAATGCCCGAGGGTGGCCATCGTTTAGCGCAGTTCCCGTTTGCTGAGCACGATCACGCCAATCGTCGCCACGAGCACGAGCACCGCGATGATCTGGAACGGCAGGTTGTAGTTGTCGAAAAGGAGGAGGCCGACGCCGCGGACGTCGTCGCCGGCGTTGGCGGGGAGGGCGGGGAAGGTTTTATCCGAGCCGCGCAGTTGGCCGACGACGAGATAAATTTGGGCGAAGAGGGCGAGGGCAACGGCAGCGCCGCCAGCGGTGGCGGCAAGATTAAACTTGCGACGCTCCTCGGCGCGGAGGTCGAGCAGCATGATGATGAAAAGGAAAAGCACCATGACCGCGCCGGCATAGACGAGCACCTGAATGATGCCGATGAAGTAGGCGTCGAGCGACATGAAGAGCGCGGCGAGGCCGAGGAAGCTGAGGACGAGGCTGAGCGCGCTGGCGACGGGATTGCGATTGAGCACGACGGCGGCGCCGAAGATCAGCATCAATAACGCGAAGAGCCAGAAGAGGTAGGAAGGCATGGCGAAAGGTTTCAGGGTTCAGGGTTCAGAAAGAAGTCGAGACTCAGCGTCTTCGCCTGATCCCCGAACCCTGAAACCTGAACTCTTGTCTTACTTTTTCTCATTCCATTTCAAGACGACGCCTTCCATGACGCCGCCGAGCTCGAGGAGCTTCTCTTTGTCGTGCACCATCTCCTCCCGGGTGAAGCCGGTGATGGCGTAATCTTTGCGCAGGAAAATGGCCTGCTCGGGACAAACTTCTTCGCACATGCCGCAGTAGATGCAGCGGATCATGTCGATATCGAATTCGTGCGGGAATTTTTCCACCTTGGCGAATTTGTCGCTCGCGGGCAGCTCGCCGGGGATGATTTTGATCGCGCGCGGTGGGCAGATGAATTCGCAGAGTTGGCAGGCGACGCAGCGGATGCGGCCGGCGGTATCGCGGACAAGGGCGGGCGCGCCGCGGTAATGCTCGGGCATCTGACTGTCCCATTTTTGCTCGGGGTACTGCATCGTCACTTTGGTGCGCCCGAGGAGCATGTTCTTGAGATGACGAAAGGTGATCGCCATGCCGCCGAGGATCGCGGGCAGGTAGGCGCGCTCCTTCCAGTTTAATTTTGGGCGTGAGACGATGATGGCCATGATTTACGCAGGGTGCAGGGTTCCGGTTTCAGGGTTCAGAATTTGCATGTGCACCGCCTTTTCTGAACCCGGAACCCTGAACCCTGAACTCTTGTCGGGGAAGTAGGCGATGATGAGCGCGGCGAGGAAGATGTTTACGAGCGCGATTTCGAAGAAGAAAACCCAGCCGAGTCGCATGAGTTGATCGTAGCGGAAGCGGGGCAGCGTCCAGCGCACCCAGATGAAGACAATGAGCAGGGCGGCGACTTTGCCGAAGAAGGTGGCGATATTGAAGAGGCCGCCGAGCACGCCACGCCAGCCGTCGGCGGAACCGTCGATGAGCGCCCAGTGAAAGGCGCCGCCGCTCCAGGATGGAAGCGGCAGGTGCCAGCCGCCGAGGAAGAGGGTCACGATGATGGCGGAGCCGGTGATCATGGCGGCATATTCACCGAGGAAGAAGAGGGCGAATTTCATCGAGCCGTATTCGGTGTGGTAACCGCCCACGAGTTCGGTCTCGGCTTCGGGGAGATCGAAGGGGAGGCGATTCGTTTCCGCGAAGATGGCGACGGTGAAGACGCAGAAGGAGATGAACATCGGGATGGCGAGGAGCCATTTGCCGGGGTTGAGCCAATCGCCAATAAAGGGCGCGATCATCCAGCCGTGCTCGATCTGGTATTGCACGATGCTGGTGAGGCGAAGCTGGCCGACGAGAAGGAAGATCGGGATGACGGCGAGACCGAGCGAGAGCTCGTAGGAGATCATTTGGGAGGTGGCGCGCACGCCGCCGAGGAAGGGATATTTGGAATTCGACGACCAGCCGGCGATGACGATGCCGTAAACGCCTAACGAGGCGATGGCGAAGACGTAGAGGACGCCGACGTTGATATCGGCGATGACCATGGGCACGCCCCAGAGGGTGCTGCCAAAAGGCACAACTGCGATAGTGGCGATGGCCGGGACCATGGCGAGGCAGGGGGCGAGCCAGTAGTAGAATTTGTTTACGTGCGCGGGGGTGAAGTCTTCTTTGAGGAGAAATTTTAACGCGTCGGCGATGGGCTGGAAGAGGCCGGCGGGGCCGACGCGGTTTGGGCCAAGGCGATCCTGGATGAGCGCGCTGACGCGGCGCTCGGCGTAAACCGTGTAGGAGACCATCGGAAGGATGATCAGGAAAATCACGCCAAGCGTTTTCGCCAGGGAGGTGAGGATGAGGAACCAAGGCATCGCTAGAGTGGGGTGGGGATGGCGCGGATCGCGGAGGATGGCTTGGGCGTCTGATGTAGCGGTCGCGCGGACTGGACGCCGCAGCGCGGCGTCCCTACCCGGTGCACAGGGGCCGTCATCTAGCTCGTAGCCCTTTCCGATGCGGGTTTGTTGCCTTCGTGGCGGGCAGATTCGTCGGGCATCGGGCCTTCCTGGATCTCCATGACCTGCGTGCCCAAGTCGCCGATCTTGCTCAGGTTTAAGCCGGCGAAGGCTGGGATCGACTGGCTCATTTGCGCGAAGACTTCTTCGATCATGTAGATGCCGTTTTGGCCGGAGTGCGCCTGAATGAGGTCGCGCAGGATTTCCCAATCGTCGCGCGCCTGGCTGGGCGGGAGGATGGCGCGGTTGAGACGCTGGAGGCGGCCCTTGCCGTTGACCATCGAGCCGCGTTTTTCGGCGAAGCCGCTCGAGGGGAGGAGCGCGGTCGCCCATTTGGTCGCTTCGTTCTCGAGCAGATCCATCAGGACGAAGGCGGGCAATTGGTTTAATTGCTCGGAGGTGATGCCGGCTTCGAGCGGATTCTCGCCGAGCGCGACGAGGGCTTTGACTTGGCCGCTGGCGATCGCTTCGGCAATGGACGGGAGCTGCGCGCCGGGCTCGCTGGTGACGCGGAGGAGGCGGGCGCCGTTGGTGTTGGGATTACGGTCGGCGCTGAGCAGGATGTCGTCGCTCGGGCCGGTGCGCGGGACGATGTCCATTCGTTGCACGCCGAGAAGCTGGGCTAGCCGGGCGGTGAGCCAGAGTTCTTCATTCGTCATCCGGCCGGAGGCGATGATTGCGATTTCGGAGCCGTTGAAATGCTTTAACTGCGCGGCGGCGTGGGCGATGGCGGTTTTCCAATCGGACGGGATGAGCGTTTTGCCGTCGAAAATCTTTGGTTCGCGCAAGCGCTTTTCGGATTGGAGATAATCGAAATTGAGCCGGCCGTAATCGCACATCCAGGTGGAGTTAACGGCGTTGTTCTCGCGCGGGGTCTGGCGGTAGATGACGCCTTCGCGCGTGCCGATGATGGTGTTGCAACCGGTCGCGCAACTGGTGCAGAAGCTCTTCGTTTCCTTCAGAAACCAGACCCGCATTTTGAAGCGGAAATCGGAGGAGGTAAGCGCGCCGACCGGGCAGATATCGACTGTGTTTAACGAATAGTTGTTCTCGAGTTTTCTGCCCGGATGCGCGGTCAGGACGCTGTGGCTGCCGCGATCGACGAAGCCGAGGACGTCGTCCTTGGCGATTTCCTGGCAGAAGCGGATGCAACGCGAGCAGAGGATGCAGCGTTCGTCATCGAGCGTGACGCGCGGGCCGAGCTCGACGTTCTTCGGTTTTTTGACTTTATTTTCGAGGAAACGCGAGGCCGCGTTGCCGTACTCGACGCTGAATTCCTGGAGACGGCACTCGCCGGCTTGGTCGCAGATGGGGCAATCGAGCGGGTGATTGATGAGGAGGAATTCCATGACACCGCGGCGGCATTCGTCGACCAGCGGCGAGGTGGTGCGGACGCCCATGCCTTCGGCGACGTCCTGGGCGCAGGAGATTTGCGGGCGCGGCATCCAGTTGATGATGGGCATGCCGTCTTCGCCGAGTTCAGGTTTGCGATCGGGACCCATCTTCGGCATGCCCATTTCGATCAGGCACATCCGGCAGTTGCCGGGCGAACTGAGATTCTTGTGGTAGCAATAGCGCGGGATGTAGCT
>JBBSLZ010000235.1:0-5563 GCA_038233435.1 Chthoniobacterales bacterium | reverse complement strand
GAAAACCATTCTCTTCGCCCTTGGCTTAACCATTTTAGTCCTGGCCGGCGCCGGTCTCGTCCGTGCCCAAAGCATAGGCTGGAGCTTGATGAACTGGAAGGTGCGTCACGATTTTCCGGGTGTGCAGCGGATCACGCCTGCGGAAACAGCCGCCTGGTTGCACGACCAAAGCCGCCCTCAGCCCGTCCTGCTCGACGTTCGGACACAGGCGGAATACGACGTCAGCCACATCGCGGGCGCGCAACGCATCGAGCCGGGAGCCGACGTGAGCGCGCTGAAGCTGCCACACGATCGCCCGATCGTGACCTACTGCTCAGTCGGTTACCGGTCCGGTGCGTTGGCGAAAAAGCTGCAGGAAGCCGGTTACAAGAACGTGCAGAATATGAGCGGCTCGATTTTTCAGTGGGCCAATGAAGGCCGCCCGATCGAGCACGACGGCCAGCGGGTAAAAAAAGTGCACCCCTATAACGGATTGTGGGGAAAACTGCTGGATGCCGACCTGCGCGCTGACGTCCCCGACGCAGGGAAAGAAAGGTAGGGACGGTCGCGCTGCGCCGTCCGAGGAGCGTGTTTCGCGCTTGGAATGCACGAGCCATCTCAAAGCATTCCGCCCGCCCTGGTCGCCGCCGCGCGGCGACCCTACCCGCGCCAGGCAAACTGCGGGATTGCTCTGCCCACCGGTTCTGGCGAACGATGCGTCATGCCGGTTTACGGTCGTTTCACTTCGTGTCTGCTTGCCGCGGTGGTGGCGGTGGTGGTCTGGTCCGGGATTGCGCCCAAGGATCGGCTGACCTGGTGGATGGAAGTGGCGCCGACGCTCCTCGGGCTGGTTATCTTGTTTGCGGTCCGGAAGAGGTTTCGTTTCACGCCGCTCCTGCAAACACTCATCGCCCTGCACATGATCCTGCTCGCCGTCGGCGGCCACTATACCTACGCGGAGGTGCCGTTGGGATTCTGGCTGCGCGACGCATTCGATCTCGGGCGGAATCATTACGATCGGCTCGGCCATTTTGTGCAAGGTTTCGTGCCGGCGCTGATCACGCGCGAGATCGTCATTCGCCGCCAGATCATCCCACGGCGCGGTTGGATTGCCTTCTTCGTCGTCTGCACGGCGATGGCGATCAGCGCGGTCTATGAGTTGATCGAGTGGATCGCGGCCGTCCTCTACGGGCAAAACGCGGACGCGTTTCTCGGCGGGCAGGGCGACATCTGGGACACGCAGAAGGATATGGCTTGCGCGCTCGTCGGCGCCATCTGCGCGGTCGTCTTCTTCAGCCGCTGGCATGATCGGCAGTTGGCCGCGAGCCGTTCCTAGGCAGCACCGCCGCCGGCGCGGCATTTGAAAAAGTGTGATTTTTCCGGACCGGCCGCGAATCACTCCAGTAGAAGATGCCAGCTCTCGTTCCGGAAATAAACCTCGCACCCGACGCGACCGCCGCGTTTGTCCAACTGCTGGAACAACACGCCGGCATCATTCGCAAGGTCGCGGCCGGATACGCCAGCCACGCGGTCGACCGGCACGATTTGATGCAGGAGATCACCCTCCAACTCTGGAAGGCCTACCCGCGCTATGCGCCCGACCGCCCCTTCGCCACCTGGATGTATCGGATCGCGCTCAACGTCGGGATCTCGTTTTTGCGCAATAACACCCGGCCCATTCGTCAGACCGTTCCCCTGGAGGATGAATCGGAAATCGCCGTCGAGGCGCCGGCCCATTCCGAGATGGAGGAACGGATCGCTTTGCTCCAGCGGGTCATCGGCACGCTCGATCCGCTGAACCGCGCCCTTCTCCTCCTTTTTCTCGACGATCACAGTTACCGCGAGATCGCCGCCGTCCTTTCCCTCACGGAAACGAACGTCGCGACCAAGTTGAATCGCCTGAAACAGCGGCTGCGCGACGAGATGCTAAAACTGAACCGGAAATACCCATGACAGAACTCGACGACCTTAAATCAGCCTGGCAGGCCCTCGATTCCAAACTCGAGCGGCAGCATGCGCTCGCCTTGCACCAATTCCGCGAGACGAAAGCGGCCCGCTTTCGCTCCGGCTTCCGCCCGCTCGTCATCGGGCAAATCCTACAAATCATCGGCGGCGCGCTCCTCGCCTTGTGGGGCGGCAGCTTTTGGGTCGATCACTTGGGCGCGACGCATCTCGTCATCTACGGGCTCTCGCTCCACTCCTACGGCTTGATGATGATCGTGTTCGCGGCGCGTGACTTGTTTTTGATCAAGCAAATGGATTACGCCGCGCCCGTGCTCACCCTGCAAAAGCAAATCGCTGCCCTGCGGCGCTGGCATCTGCGGGCGGGATTATGGTCCGGCCTTGCAGGCTGTTTCATTTGGGTTCCGCTCCTCCTTGTCTTCCTTTACCAGCGGGGCGCGGATCTCTGGGACCGGAAGCCGCTGGTGGTCGGGTGGTTTCTCGCGACCGCTCTCGTCTCCGGAGTCGTCTTCCTCGGTGTCGTCTTCTGGTCGCGGCGCGCCGGGGCCGAAAAGCTGGCTCGGAATCTGGAGGACAATTCCGCCGGCCGCACCGTGCAGAAGGCGCAGGGAATTCTGGACGAGATCGCGCGCTTCGAGCGCGAGTGAAGCCGCGCGCCCGGCTTGGGCGCTTCCCAACTGCAATTTTCGGCTTACCGATCCGGCGAAATCCGCCTACGCTGCTAGCGATCTTTCTGCGAATATGAACACCGGCGCCCATCCCATTTCCTCGAATCCACTCCGCGAAGGCATCGTGCCGCGGAGCGTGCCGGACGCGTGCACGATCGTCATCTTCGGCGCCACCGGCGATCTCACCCATCGCAAGCTCATCCCGGCGCTCTATAACATCGCCGCGGATGGCGAATTGCCGCCGCAAGTCGCGGTCGTCGGGATGGCGCGGCGGGAGAAGACGGACGACGATTTTCGGAAGGAGATGGGCGAGGCGGTGCGCAAGCATTCGCGGCAAACGGTACGCGATGAAATCTGGGACAATTTCGCCAAGTCGCTCTTCTATCACATCAGCGAATTCGGAGACGCGGATGGTTATAAGAAGCTTGGGGAACGGCTGGCGCAGATTGAGAAAGAGCGCGGCATCGGAAGCAATCGGCTCTTCTATCTGGCGGTGGCGCCCGATCAATTCGAGCCCATTCTCAAGCACCTGAAGGCCGCGGGGTTGAACAAAGCGGAGCCAGGCAGCTGGACCCGCGTGATCGTGGAAAAACCGTTCGGGACCGACCTCGCCACCGCGCGCCATTTGAACGAAATTGTCAGCCGCGCCTTTCCGGAAGAGAGCACCTACCGGATCGATCATTTCCTCGGCAAAGAAACCGCGCAAAACATCCTCGTGCTTCGCTTTGCCAATGCCATTTTCGAGCCGCTCTGGGACGGGCGGTACATCGACCACGTGCAGATTACCGCCGCGGAAACGCTCGGGGTGGAAGGCCGCGCCGGCTACTACGAAGGCGCCGGCGCCTTGCGCGACATGGTGCAGAATCATCTCCTGCAATTGCTCTGCCTCGTTTCGATGGAACCGCCCACCGATCTCGGCGCGGACAGCATCCGCGATGAAAAGGTGAAGGTGGTGCGTTCGCTGCGGCGTCTCTCGAAGGAAGATATCGCCACCGAAGTGGTGCGCGGCCAGTACGCGGCGGGCGCGATCAGCGGCAAGCCGGTGCCCGCCTATCGCGAGGAGAAAAACGTGGCGCCGGATTCCCAAACCGAAACCTTCGTCGCGCTGCGGCTGCGGATCGATAACTGGCGCTGGGCCGATGTACCGATCTACATGCGGGTGGGGAAACGACTCCCGAAATCCGGCACCGAGATCTCAGTCCATTTCAAAAAAGCGCCCTCCGTCCTTTTCAACAAGGAATCCCGAGCGCTCGATCACAACGTGCTCGTGATTCGCATCCAGCCCGACGAAGGCATCTCGCTCCGGATGCAGGCGAAGGTACCGGGGACAAGTTTCCGGATCGAGCCGGTGAAGATGGATTTCCACTACGGCACCTCATTCGGGAAGGCGAGTCCCGAGGCCTACGAGCGTTTGCTGCTCGATGCCATGAGCGGCGACGCCACTCTCTTCGCGCGGCGCGATGAAGTGGAGCAAGCGTGGGCGTTTATCGATGCGATCGAGGAAGCGTGGGCGGCGGCGGAAAACGCGCCGCCGCTCACTTTCCATCCCGCCGGTTCGTGGGGACCGGACGAAGCGGACGATCTGCTGGCCCGTGAGGGACGGGCTTGGCGAAGGTTGTGAGGGTACCAGAGTAATGATCCGCCCTTTACCACTCCATGACTCCACCACTCCCGGACCAACCAACTTTATTAAGAGCAAAGGGCTTTGTTTATAACCATGCCTGAAACCGCTGACAGCATCGCGGTCGGCAAGCCGGTCGAGATCGGCCAGATCGAGCGCGAGCTGAAGAAGCTCTGGGAGCAAGGCGGAGAAGCGATGGCGCGCGCTTCCCTCGTTAACCTCGCGGTCTACAGCGAGGCGCCCGATTCGCTCCGCGCCAACACCCAACTCATCGCGCAAATCACCGAGAACCACGCCTGCCGCGCGATCGTCATCGCCGCCACGCCGTCCGCCGCCCAAGACCAGGTGGAAGCCTGGATCAGCGCGCATTGCCACGTCAGCCGCGCGGGCAGCAAACATGTCTGCTCCGAGCAAATTTCCTTCGCGCTGGGCGGCTCCCGCGCGCGCCTCCTGCCGAACATCGTCTTCTCCCATCTCGACTCCGATCTGCCCTTCTATCTCTGGTGGCAGGGCGAATTCCACGACCCGATGGATGCACAGCTCTGGACTTGGGTGGATCGCCTCCTGTTCGACAGCCAGGAGTGGACTGATTTCGATCTGCAAATGCGTCTCCTGGAAGGCACCCGCCGCGAGTCCCACGATCGCATTGTCCTCTGCGATCTTAACTGGACCCGCCTCATCCACACTCGCTTCGCGCTCGCGCAGTTTTTCGATCACTCAACCTGTCTGGCGCGATTGACGGAGATCGACCGGATCGAGATTGACTACGAAGCCACCCATCGCTCCACCGCCCTCCTGCTCCTCGGCTGGCTGACGGCGCAATTAGGCTGGGTGCCAGACCACGCTTCGAAGGGCGAGCAATTTCAGCTCACCGATTCTCGCGGTCGCTTCATTACGGTCGCCTTCCAGGCAAAGGCGGGCGACCCGATAGGCCGTTGCAGTATCTTTTGCGACGACGCAGAGTTCCGCGTCGTGAACCCGCCGGACACCGATCTATTGGAAATCTCGCATCACGTCGCCGGAAAGGAGCGGATGCACGAACTCATGCCCGCCAGCGGCATCGATCCCGTCGCGCTCATGGGTCAGGAACTGATGCGCGGCGGCCCGCACCAAGTCTACCTGCGCGCCGTCGAAGCCGTCCGCACCTGGCTCTAGCGCCGCCAAAAAAGAAAGACGCCCAAGCCTTTCCGCGCGCAGCGCTTTTGGAGTGCGTGCGCGTCCTCGCGCCGCTTTTCAGCGATGCTGCAAACGCCAATAATCCCGCGATCGCTCAACCCGCCACCACCCCGCCGAAAAGCGGCGCGGGGACGCGCACGCACTCCGAAAGCAGGCT
>JBBSLZ010000234.1:0-5572 GCA_038233435.1 Chthoniobacterales bacterium | reverse complement strand
TAGGCGTCGGGGATGGCCTGCAATGCTTTCGCGGAGGGGCCGAATGGATTTTCGTTTGAGTTCAGGCGCACGAGCCCGGTGACGGGCGGGTCCGTCGGCTTGCGCGCGAGGGAAAGGGCCGGCCGGGTGATGGCGGCCGCGGCGCCTCCGCCGAGGAGCAGTGCGAATTGACGGCGGGAAAAGTTGGTGGCTGACATGGCGTTGTTCCGGTGGAGGCTGGTTGGGATTGGTGGTGGACGGCTGGCAGGTTAGAGGTGCGGGCCGGTGAAGGGCGATCAAAAACGAGGATCGTCGGCGGGCGAAGCTCAGCCGTCGCCGGATGCCGTGGCGAATGACTCGACGGTCGCAATGTTCTTCGCTATTCGAACGGGGGTGTCCACAGAGAACGAAACGGCAACGGAAGTGGGCGGGGCTTTCCGCTGGGAGCCGGCGGATGGTGAGACGGTGCTCCTCGTGCTTGGCCTAAAGGCGCTCGTTTTTTTCTTCGCTGCTTTCAGCATGGGCACGCTCTTCGACCGTTTCGAGGGGTGGATGGGCGTCTGGAATCGCTGGGACGCGGTCCATTACCTATCGCTCGCGGAGCACGGTTATACCGCGGAAGGGGAGGGTCGTTTCTCGATCGTGTTCTATCCGCTCTATCCGTGGCTGGTGCGCGCGGTGGCGTTCGTTTCCGGGAGTTATCTGGCGGCTGCGTTTCTTGTTTCCGGGGTGGCCACGGTTTTTGCGGGCGTGCTTTTGCGGCGGCTGGCGGAACTGGATCATCCGGCGGAGGTGGCGCGGCTGGCGGTTTGGTTTCTCTTTATTTTTCCCACGAGTTATTTTCTGCACATCGGCTACACGGAAAGTCTGTTTCTTGCGCTCGTGCTCGGGTCGGTCCTGGCAGCGCGGACCAATTACTGGGCGGCAGCGGGAATCCTCGGCGCGCTGGCGTGTTTGACGCGCGTGAATGGCCTCATGCTCGGGCCGACGCTCCTGATGGAAGCGTGGCTGCAGTATCGGGTCACGCGCCGGATCGATTGGCGCTGGCTCTGGATGGGCGCGGTCTGCCTGGGCTTCGGCGGCTATCTTTACCTGAACTATTATGTGACGGGCGATCCGTTCGCTTTCCAGCCGATCATGGCGGAGCACTGGTTCAAAAAATTCACGCCGCCGTGGGTGGGGATCTACGATGTCTGGCTGCGCATTCCGGGAACGAATCTGACCGAGGGCGTGCAGGAGTTTGTTTTTATTCTGCTTGGGTTCGTGGGCGTGGTCTGCTCGTGGATCTGGTTGCGCGCGTCTTATGCGGTCTGGATCACGCTCAATTGGCTGCTCGTGAACAGCACCATGTTTGTGGTCAGCGTGCCGCGTTATTGCCTGACGCTCTTCCCTCTTTTTCTGCTCGCTGGAATGCTGGCGGTGCGTTTCCCGTTGGCCGGCCGTCTCCTCTCCGCGACCTCGCTCTTGTTCCTCGCGCTTTACGCGATCAAGTTTGTCTTCGGCACGTGGGCCTTCTGAATCGCATGCTGATCTCTGTCGTTATCCCTTGTTACAATGAGGCGGCCGTGGTGCGCGAAGCGCATCGGCGTCTGGCGGAGATGTCGGGCACGCTGACGGCCGCGGCCTTTGAGTTCGTCTTTGTGGACGACGGGAGCAATGACGACACGGCAGCGGTCTTGCACAAGCTCAGCCAGGCGGATGCGCGGGTGCGCGGCTTGCGCCTTTCGCGAAATTTCGGGCAACAAATCGCGACCACGGCGGGCCTCGAGCATGCGGCGGGCGATGCCGTCGTCTTGATGGATGCTGATCTGCAGGATCCGCCGGAGTTGATTGCGCAAATGATCGCGCGCTGGCGCGAAGGCTATCAAGTGGCCTACGCGCAACGGACCGATCGCGCGGGCGAGACCGCTTTCAAACTCTGGAGCGCGAAGATGTTTTACTCGCTCGTGAATCGCGTCTCACAGGTGCCGATCCCGGCGGACACGGGGGATTTTCGATTGATGGATCGCGCGGTGGTGGATGCGATTTTGCGGATGCCGGAGCGGGATCGATTTCTGCGCGGGATGGTGAGCTGGGTGGGCTTTCGCCAGGTGGCGATTCCCTATCGGCGCGAGCCGCGGTTCGCGGGCGAGACGAAGTATCCGTTGCTCAAGATGGTGCGCTTCGCGGCCGATGGGGTGATTTCGTTTTCGCATGCGCCGTTGCGGCTGGCGGTCTGGACGGGATTTTTTGTCATCGGGCTGGCGTTTCTCGGGATCCTCTACGCGGTCCTGCTGCGCTTTTTCGCGGACCCGTCGCAGTGGGTGCGGGGCTGGGCGTCCACCTTTGTGGCCATCCTTTTCATGGGCGGAGTGCAACTGATCTCGCTCGGAATCATGGGCGAGTATGTGGGCCGGATTTACGGGGAGGTGAAACAGCGGCCGCTCTATTTTGTGCGCGAGCGTTTTGGCTTCCGCGAGCCGGGTCCGAAAGCTTCGATGCTCTCCTCCGTGGCGACCGATAAATCGATCGCCTAACGACGCCGGCTGAGCAATCGCGTGGCTGCCATCGTCAGCGCGCCCATCACGATTGGATTGCCCAGCGCTTTCAGGAACCACGGTTTTTCAGCCACGGTCTGGCGGAGCGCCCCGGGTTGTTCCTTGCGCGCGTAGTTCATCAGCTTGGCGGCGTCGTCGTCGCTCATCTCCCGCGGATTGGTCGTGCCGAGGCCGAGCATTTGCGCGATCTGTCCAATCGCGCCGCCGGCCCCGCTCGAGCCGCTCATGCCGCCCAGCGCACCCAGGCCACCTGCGCTGCCGAGCGCGCTGAGCAGACCGCCGAGCAAATCCGCTTTTTGGTCGGGCGCGGCGTGCGCGACGGCATTGCGGGCGGCATCATGGAACTGATCGTCCGGCAATTTCTGGAGGTGTTCCGTCGCGGCCTCCTGGTAGGTTTGGTTATCAAAGTCGCGATCGTTTTCATCCGTGGAAGCGAAGCGATCGTGAAACTGCTGCGCGGCGTCGCCCGAAGGCTCGCCGCCGGTGAATTGCTGAATGAAGTCTTCGAGTAGTCCGGCCATGAGATTGGTCTCCAGTGGTTATTCGTTAGGGAGCGGAATCGGGGCCGTCTTAATCGAGCAAGTTCTGCGGAACTTTGCCGCCATTTTCCGCGAGCTTCTTCAAGACCTGCTTGTGCAACCAGATGTTCATCGAGGCGGAATCATTCATGTCGCCGGAATAGCCGAGTTCCTGGGCCAGCTCTTTCCGATTCGAGAGGCTGCTGTCCATCCCGACGAGTTTCATCAAATCGACGATCGATTTTTTCCAATCGAGATCCTCGGAGTTTTTCGCGGCGAGGTCGTTCAGGACCGCTTCCACATCGACGGTCTTCGCGGGAGTAGCTGGAGCGCCGGCTGCGGGCGCGGGAGCCGTAGAACCTGTCGGAGGCGCGCCGCCGGCGGTCGGAGCTGTAGCGCCTGTGGCCGGAGTGGAGGTCGTTTGCCCGAAGATTTTCGACATGATGGTGTTGAACAATTTCATGCCTGCACACTACACCTCGCGGTCGCGAAATCCTATCGCGATTGTCAACGATCAATGAGTGACGGCGAGCGCCCCTACTTCTCGTCGAAAAGGTCGGTGCGCGAGATGCGTTCGCCTTTGAAAATGACCACGGAGATCGCGGAGAGTGCGCGCACATCCTGGAGCGGGTTTCCATCCACGACTAACAAACTCGCTTCCTTGCCTTCCGTAACCGTCCCTAACCGATCAGCCGCGCCGAGTAGTTGGGCGGCGTTCGCGGTCGCGGCCTGGAGCGCGACTTCCGGCGGGATGCCGGCCGCGACCCACAATTCAATTTCGTGCTGCACCGTCGGTCCGTGCAGGACGAGGAAATTTCCGGCATCGGTTCCGGTGACCAGGGTCACGCCTGCTTGCCAGGCGCGCACCAGGTTGCGGCCACCCTGTTCGACCGAGATCGGGTAATGCATGAGACCGGCGCGCATTTCGGCCAGCTTTTCGTCCTGGGCGGCGGCCTCCGTCCCGGCCAGCAAATCCTTCGGCGCCACTTGCTGGACGAGCGAGCGCTTCAACAACGACGTGTCGCCGCGGGCAAACTGGGTGAAGCCTTCCGCCACGCTCAAGGTCGGATCGAGCATGACGCTTTTCGCTTTCATCTCTGCGAGGGTGGAGTCGGGAATTTCGTCGAGGAGCGAGCCGTGCTCGATTGAGCTCGGACTCAACCCGACGGCGTCCGCGACATCGCGTGCATTGCCGGTGTGGATGGAGCTGGGCAAATGGCGTACCCGCGCCTCGTCCACCACCGCGCCTAGAATCTTCAGGTCCATCCGGTTGAAGGTGTAGCCGGGAACGCCGGCTTCGAGCACGCCTTTGATCGCGTTCACACCTTGCTTCGCCAGCTCATCGACCTGTTGCCGCGCTTCCGCTTCCGATTTCGGCGTGCGGACGAAGCCGGCGAGAAACGACGGTCGCATCGCTTCCGGCATGAACTTCGCGAACTGGGTGCCGTGTCCTCCTTCGGTGGTGAAGAGCGGCCCGCAGAGAACCAACTCGGCACCCAGTTTTTCGCCGCTGGCGAATTTGGCGCGCAGCTTCAAGATGCTCTCGAGCGTGTCGCCCGTGCTGCGCACTGCGGTGACCCCGCTGTAGAGATAAGCCGCGAGCGCACGTTCCTGGTGCTTCGGATCGAGCGCTTTCTTTTGGTCCTCGTAGAACCCACCGGTGGCGCCGAGATGGACGTGCACATCGATCAGACCCGGCAGGATTGTTTTACCGGCGGCTTCGATTGGCTCGGCGTTGAGCGACTTCGCATCCGGCGCCGGGCCTTCGTAGACATGCGCGATCTTTCCTTTCTGGATGAGGACCGAGCCGGACTCGATCACCTTCCCGTCGCCCACGAAAATGCGGGCGTTTTGAATTAAATAGGAACGTCCGCGTTTTAGTTCGCGCGCGAGGATTTTCGCCTTGGCGAGATCCTCGCGGCTCCAGGCTTGATAGGCGCCGAGAAAAAGAAACGGGACCAGCGCCACTAATACCCAAAGCTTCGCTGACGCGCGGAGTTTCTCCTCTTTCTCCCAACGAAAAAGTTTCGTCGCGATGAAGGTGCCGATGGCGGTGGTGACGAGGAGAGCGAGGACGGCGGGCCAGTTTTGCCAGACGGTTTCATTGCGCAAAATGATGCCGGCCATGCCCGACATGAGATGCGTGGCGGGGATGAATTGCGTGACACTCTGGAGCCACTCCGGGAAGAGCGTGATCGGGATTGTGATGCCGCTGAGGAAGAGCATTCCCATGTAAAGCGGCTGGATGAGGAGGTTGCTTTCCTGGGAGGAATTGACGACCGAGGCGATGATGAGGCCGATGGCGCGGAAGGCGACCGCGCCCACGCCCACGAAAATGAAAAACGAGACGAGATTCCGCGGGACCGTCATGCCGTAGAACTGATGCGCGAGGAACAGCGTCATGAGGACGGCCGGGAAAAAGAGGATCATGCCGGTGATGATGGAGGCGACGAGGAGCGGCACGGGCGTGATGGGCGTGACCTTGTAACGGCGGAGGACGTTCGCTTCGCGGTCCATCACGGCGCGCATCCCGGCGCC
>JBBSLZ010000233.1:0-5596 GCA_038233435.1 Chthoniobacterales bacterium | reverse complement strand
TTTCCCGCCCGGTGGTGACGCAAATCGAACCCGCCAGCGCCTTCTATCGCGCGGAAGATTATCATCAGCGCTATCTCGAAAAACGCGGGATGGCGCATTGCGCGATCTGAGCGGAGCATGCGGCGATGCAGCCTGAAATCATCCGGACGTCTGATTTCGTCGCCGAGGCGGCGCAGTTCATTCTGCAACAGGCCCACGCGGCGCTCGGCGAGCGCGGCGAATTCCGGCTGGCGCTCTCGGGCGGGAATACGCCGCGGCCGATCTATGAAGAGATCGCGCGGCGCGGGCATGATCTGCCGTGGGAGCGCATCTTGATCACCTTCGGCGATGAGCGCTGCGTGCCGCCAGACGATGAGCAGAGCAATTATCGGATGGCGCAGGAAGCGCTGTTCAAGCCGGCGGCAGTGCCGGAGCGGTCGGTCGCTCGGATGCGCGGCGAGATCGAGCCCGCGCTGGCCGCGCAGGAATATGAGGACCAGTTGAAGCTCCTGGCCGCTCAAAAGGGCGAGATGACTTTCCGGCACGATCTTATCTTGCTGGGCTTGGGGGACGACGGCCACACCGCTTCGCTGTTTCCGGGGACGACGGCTTTGACGGAGACCACGCGGAAGGTGGTGGCTAATTTTGTCCCGAAACTGGCTGCCTGGCGTCTCACTTTTACTCTGCCCCTGCTGGCGCAGGCGCGGCGGATTTGTTTTCTGGTTAACGGGGAGAAACAGCGCGGATTGGTCGAGCGCGTCCTTGCAGGCGATCCGCAATATCCGGCCGCGCAGGTGCAGGCTGCCGCGGGCGCGGTGACCTGGTTGATCGGACAGCCTAACGAATGAAAAAGAACACCATTATCGTGACCGGCTCGGCTGGTCTGATCGGCTCGGAAACGGTCAAGCATTTCGCGCAGGATGGTTTTCGCGTGGTCGGAATCGATAATGACATGCGGAGCCGTTTCTTCGGCGCGGAGGCATCCACCCGGGCGACGCGGGACCAGTTGGTGCAGACCATCGGGGACTACGAGCACCACGATATCGACATCCGGGATGCGGCCAAGGTGCGCGCACTTTTCGAGCAACATCGGGCCGGGATCGCGGCGGTGGTGCATACCGCGGCGCAGCCGTCGCACGATTGGGCAGCGCGCGATCCGCAAATGGATTTCACGGTGAACGCGAACGGCACCTTGAATTTACTGGAAGCCGCGCGCGAGTTTTCTCCGGAGGCGCCGTTCGTGTTCACTTCGACGAACAAAGTGTACGGAGACACGCCGAACCGTCTGCCGCTCCGCGAACTCGAGCGGCGCTGGGAAATCGAGCCGGGGCACGAATACGAGCCGGGGATTTCGGAGACGATGAGCATCGATCACACGAAGCACTCGCTCTTCGGCGCCTCGAAGGTGGCCGCCGATATTTTGGTGCAGGAGTATGGGCGCTATTTTGGAATGCCGACCGCGTGTTTCCGGGGCGGCTGCCTGACGGGTCCGGCGCACGCGGGCACGGAATTGCATGGTTTCTTATCCTACCTGATGAGGTGCACCGTGACCGGCCGTCCTTACCGCGTTTTCGGATACGGTGGGAAGCAAGTGCGCGATAATATTCACAGCTTCGATCTGGTGGAAGCGTTCGCCGCTTTCATCCAGGCGCCGCGCTCCGGCGAGGTTTATAACTTGGGCGGCAGCCGCCATAGCAATTGTTCCATGCTGGAGGCGATCCATCTTTGCGAGGAAATCAGCGGCCGGAAGCTGACCTGGACCTACGAGGAAGATAACCGGATCGGCGATCACATTTGGTGGATCAGCGATGTGCGCCGTTTTCAGGAGCATTATCCGGTCTGGAAATTCCGCTACGGTCTGCGCGAAATCCTGGAGGAAATCCAGGCCGCGGTGATCGCGACCGAAGCCGGCGAGTAGCCGTTGTAGCCACGTCCCTATGGGACGTGCGGGCGAGGACGTCTCCCGCGGGACCGGCGCTGGAATAAAGGGTTACACCGCTCCCGCACGTCCCGCAGGGACGTGGCTACATCAGTATTCCTCGCCTTGGTCGATTGCACTCGGCGAAATCCGATCCGGGATCGCGTAAACGTGGACCATCACGATGAGCCAGTAGATCGGCAAAATGAGCACGCCGAATCCCGCCGTGCCCGTGGCCAGGAGAAGCGCGCCCGCGACCGCCGCCGGCGTCCCTGCAAACATGAGGATCAGACCGATCAAGCGATGTCCCTTGTAGATGTGACCGAGCCCCGGGAGCAAACTGAGCAGGACCGCGACGGCATCGCTCGCCTTTCCCTCCACGTTCTCCCGATTCTCGCGCACCCAATCGCAGCGATCGCAACTAGCCGCATCGGCCGGCAAGGTGTCCCCGCACAGCGGGCAAGGCATGGTGCCAGCCGAGAGAGGGGTAGTTTCCGCTGTAGGGGCGTCGGTATATTCCAAAGTGTTTTCCTCGGTCGAAGGTGAGAGCTGCGTTGCGGTCAACGTCCCAAGCCGCGCCGATTCCGTCAAGAAAAGTCAGCCGCCTGCTCTCCAGCGCCTCCTCTGTCTAACCTGAATTTGAGATTGTCCGTCTCGCAAATCTCCCGATGATCGAGGCGCGAAGCGCTCCGTCCGCCATGCCTTTTCTTCCAGAGATCGTCCACCACCTCGATCAGCAATTGCGCGTGGCGGAGTGCGGCGATTGGTCGCACGCTTTGAATGGGCTGCAGGTGGAGAACTCGGGCCGGGTGCGGAAGATCGGCGCGGCGGTGGACGCTTCCACCCGCACTTTCTCGCTCGCGGCGAAGGCGGGCGTGGATCTCTTAATTGTGCACCACGGACTTTTTTGGCCGGGCTTGCAGGCGCTGACCGGGGCTTTCCGGCGCCAGGTGGCTTTTCTGCTCGAGCACGACATCGCACTCTACAGCGCGCATCTGCCGCTCGATGTCCATCCGGTGCTCGGGAATAATGCCCGGCTGGTGGCCGCGTTGGACTTGAACGGAGCGGAGCCTTTCCTGGAAGCAAAAGGCCAGCTGGTCGGCTTGAAGGTGACAGCGGCCGTCGGGCGCGCGGAGCTGGTGCGCCGTTTTGAGCATTCGTTAGGCGAACCGGTGCGCATGTTTGCTCATGGTCCCGAAACGACTAGTACGATCGGCGTGGTGACTGGCGGCGCGGGCGGCGATATCTACGCGGTGGCGCGGGCGGGGGTGGATACTTTTCTGACCGGCGAAGCACCGCACTGGGCGGCAGTGGCGGCGGAGGAGCTGGGGATGAATCTTCTCCTCGGTGGACATTACGCGACGGAGACTTTCGGGGTGAAGGCGGTGGCCGCGGCGACGGCGGAGCGATTCGATCTGACGTGGGATTTTTTGCCGGCACCGACGGGTCTGTGAAGCGCGCGGCGGGCGAGATCTGATGGAGGTTTTTTTCACCTGCGGAATGGCCGGGATGCTGGCGCTGGGGGCGCTCGTGGTGGTCCTTTTCGCCAGGCAAAGCTTCCGTTTGCGCACGCTCGAGGGATTGGTGGAAAAGCTTTCGCGGCGGGTAGCGGCGCAGGAGACGCCAGCGGCCACGCGCGCGGCCGAGCCAACCGCGCCCGGTCCACCGCCATTGCCGGGAAATTTGCCATCAGGCACTGCTTCGCCACCATTCGTTAGGCAAAGCGGTCGGGCGGCGATCGATTGGGAGGCTTTTATGGGCGTGAAGCTGTTTGCCTGGCTGGGCGGGTTCGTGCTTTTCCTGACCTTCGTCTTCCTGGTCAGATACGCGTTTGAGAATAATCTCATTACGCCGGTGCGGCGGATTGCGCTCGGTGTCTTGAGCGGGATCGGGCTGATCGCGGGCGGCTGGTTCACTGCGCTCCGGCGCCACCGTGCGCTGGGCCAGAGCCTGGGGGCGACTGGGGTGCTGGTGCTCTATGCGAGCATCTTTTCCGCGCACACCTACTACAGTTTGATTTCGCTCTGGACGGCATTCGCCTTCATGGCGGGGATCACGCTGGTGGCTTTTTGGCTCGCCCTTCTCCTGGACGCCCAGGCGGTGGTGGTACTTGGTTTGGTCGGTGGTTTTTTGACCCCGCCGCTCTTGGAGGACGGGACCATGCAGCCGGCGTTGGTCTTTGGTTACGTGGCGCTTATGAACCTCGGCATCGCGGCGGTGGCGTGGCGACGGAAGTGGGATTACCTGGTCTTGCTGGCGGTCTGCGGGACGGTGGCGACGGAAATGGGTTGGCTGCCGGCCGGGGACGCGCAGGGGCCAGCGCTGCCCGTGCTGGGCTGGTTTGTCGGGTTGTTTCTGTTCTTGGCGGCTTATCCGTTTTTTACCGCCAGGGGAGAGGGAACGTGGCCATGGGCGGTCGGCGCTCTCGCCGGGGTGCTGCATTACTGGCCGGTCGACGCGGTGGTGGCGGCGGATTTTCCCGGCTTCCGGAATGGGCTCCTCCCCGCGCTTTTCGTCCTGCCCTATCTGCTGGGTGTTTTGGTTCTCGTTAGGCAACGCGGCGCGGTGCCCGCGTCGGGCGATGCGCGCCTGGCCTGGCAGGGTGGGGCGGCGCTCTTTTTTATCAGTCTCATTTTCCCGATCCAGTTCGAACGGGAATGGATCACCCTGGGCTGGGCGCTGGAAGGTTTTACGCTGCTGGCGCTTTACCGTGCGGTGCCGCACCGGGGTCTGCGTTGGGCTGGCGCGGGTTTGCTGAGCGCGGCCTTCGCGCGGCTGGCGCTCAATCCCGCGGTGCTTGATTATCATCCACGGTCTGGGGTGCGGATCTGGAATTGGTATCTGTACGCTTACGGGACTACCAGCCTCTGCCTGTTAGGCGGGGCGCGGGTGGGGCGGCCGTGGGATGCCACCCCGGCGGGTCGCGTCGTTTTGCGGTTTCTGGGTGGGCTGGGAGGGGTGCTGGTCTTCCTGCTCTTGAACATCGAGATCGCCGATTTTTTCTCGGTTGGGCCCACGTTAACCTTTTCGTTCGAAGGAAATTTTGCGCGCGATATGATCTACTCGATCGCGTGGTCGCTTTTTGCCTTCGTGCTCTTGCTCATCGGGATGCGCGAGAAGGCGAGGTGGGTGCGTTATGCGGGGCTGGCTCTGGTGCTCGTGACGCTGGCAAAATTATTCCTCCACGACTTCGCCAATCTGGGTCCGCTTTATCGGATCGGAGCTTTTCTGGGGATGGCGGTGATTTTGATCGGGGCTTCGTTTGTCTATCAGCTCTTCCTCGCGCCTGCGAAAAAAGTGAGCGACGGGTGATCCATGGACGGCGGACGAGGGACTGGAGTGTTGGGATGGTTGGCGGCGGCTGTGATGCTGTGCAGCGCTGCGACTGGCTGGCCGGCCGAGGAGGCGCGGCTGGAGGGATACGCGATGATTCAGATGGAGCGTGGCCCGCAGAATCACCTCGTGCTGCAGGCTACGAGCGGCGGAGAAGGCGCCCGTTTCCTCGTCGACACGGGAGCGAATCTCAGTTTCGTGCGCGCCGATCGGGCGAAAAAGCTAGGCGTCCGTGCCCTGAAGCGGACGGTCAATCGCGGCGGCCGGACCTTTCCGCTGGGCACGCTGGACAACCTGAAGGCAGGTGGAGCGGCGCTCGGGCCGGTGGAGGTGGCGCTGCTACCGCCGGACGCGCTCGGTGGCACG
>JBBSLZ010000232.1:0-5622 GCA_038233435.1 Chthoniobacterales bacterium | reverse complement strand
GGCCACCCGTTCGGCTTGGCGGGTCAGGTGGGCCAAGCCGCGCTCCAGGTTAACGGGGCGCGCATGGAAATCGGCGAACCGTCCCTGGGGCGTGATCCAGAGAGCGGTCTCGCGCATTCGCAGAATGGCTCCGGCCGTTTCGAGGAAGCGGCGCGCGCCGGCGGACGAGCCCATTTCGACCCCGAAAAAGCCAAGCCGCCGGAAGAACTGGTAACGCGCGAGAGCGGCGGCTTCGATCGGACCGTAGGAAGCGCGGGCGGGAAAAAACTGGCGGGCCAGGAACAGGCAGACGAGCGGATCCCACCAGGAAGAATGATTGAGATAAACGACCAGCGGCAGCGCGTCGCTCGTCTTCGGAGCGCTATTCTTCAGGAGGCGGACGGAGTTAAAAGAGCGGGTCAGATAGGACTCGGAGTAGTGGCTGAAGACGCGGAGGAAGCGCGGCGAAATCTTCGGCGGCGCCACGGCAGGGGAGGCCGTTTGCGCAGAGAGAGAGGCTCGCCTAACGAGTTGACGATTCATACGCCAGCCGGGACGGGGCGGGAGGCGGCTGCGCCTGAGCGGACGTCCTGATCGAGGGCATCAGCTGCGATCCAACCCGACATCAAGACCATGGGCATGCCGGGCCCGGGATGGGCGGCGCCTCCGGCTAGATAAAGACCGCGCAGGTCGCGGCTGCGATTGCCCGGTTTAAAAGCACCGGTCCAGAGCCCGTGACTGGCGATGCCGTAGATGGCGCCGTTCAGGACGCGGTAGCGTTCGTGGATATCGAGCGGCGTGAGCGCGCTCTCGGTGACGAGCTCTCGCTCGATCTCCAGGCCGGCGGTCCGGCGCAGTTTTTCCAGGATGGTGCGGCGATAAGCGGGCAGCATTTTTTTCCAATCGTGATGCGGCCGGAGATACGGCGTATGCACGAGAACGTAGAGCGCTTCGCCGCCTTCCGGCGCCACATCTGGATCGCTACTGGCTGGCGCGCAGACGTAGCAGGTCGGGTCGGGGGCGGGTTCGCCTTTTCGGTAAATGTAATCGAACTCGGTATGCGGATCGGCTGAGAAAACGAAGTTGTGATGGAGAAGCTGCGGGAGCCGGCGCTTCAGGCCGAGGTAGAGGACCACGCCGGAGCAAGCGGGTTCGTAACGACGGCGGCGTTCGAATCTTCGGGCCGCTTTGGCTCCATTTTGCTCCGCGCCGTTGAGCAACTCGCGATGGGTGCGGACGGCGTCCGAGTTCGATACGACTGCATCGAATTTTAACTTCTCCCCATCCGTCAGCTCCACCCCGGTGACGCGGTCGTTAGTCTGCGTGATTCGTTTCACATCCGCGCGGAGGCGTATTTCCACCCCGAGATCTTCCCCCAGTTTGGCCAGCGCTTTCGGAATCGCAGCCGTCCCGCCGCGCGGATACCAGATGCCTTCCTGAGTCTGCATGTGCGCGATGCCGCAAAGCACCGCAGGCGAGGAATCGGGCGCGGAGCCGACGTATTGGGTGAAATGATCCACCATCTGGGCGACGCGCTTTTCGGGGACGAACGACCGCACCGTGCTGGCCACGCTCCGGCCCATCCGCATCGCGAGGACGTCGGAGAGCGTGCCGGCTTTGGTCATGTTGCCAGCATCGAACATGTCGAGGAGGCCGCCGATGGAACGCCAGAAAAACCAGTTCTCGGAGATGCGGTGGAGCCGTTCTGAGCGCTCGATGAATTTCGCGTAGCCATCCGCGCAGCGATCGCCGGCGAATTCGCGCAAGCGGCCGCGCATTCTTTCCACATCGGAGACAAGGTCCAGGGTGGTGCCGTCGTCGAAGAAACAGCGCCATTGCGGGTCGAGCGGGATGAGGTCGATGGCGTCATCGAGGTCGCGCCCGGCTTCGGCAAAGATGCGTTTCAAAACGCCGGGCACGGTCAGGATGGTAGGTCCCATATCGAAACGGAAGCCGTCCTGTTCGAGCACGGCTGCCTTCCCGCCGAGCCATTCGTTTTTCTCAAAGAGAACAACGGAGTGACCGCGGGCCGCGAGGGTGCAGGCGGATGCGAGTCCGCCCAAACCCCCTCCGATGACGCAGACGCGTTTCATGGCTGCTTTCTTTGTCGAATCAAGCGCGCGAGCTTCCCGATGCATTTAAGGCGTGACCACAGACCCTGGCCGTGGACGCTTTCGATGAAGGCTTGGAACAACTCCGCATCGCCGGCTGCGGGCGGATCGAGGTGTGGAAGAAAGCGGGAACGCCGAATGGCAATCGCGTGCGGGAAAGTCATCTCCAGCAAGCCTTCCGCTCCACGGGTAACGCCAAACCCGCTCCCGCGTGTGCCGCCGAACGGGAAGCGCGGGTCGGCCGTCGGCACGATCAGGTCGTTGATCGTGACGAAGCCGGTCTGCAATTGGCGCGCGAAGCGTTGCGCGGCCGCTTCATCGCGCGAGAAGATAGCGGCGCCGAGTCCGGAGTCTTGCTGCGCGGCGATCTCCAAAGCGTGCGCATCGTCGCGCGCCACGCGGAGACGATCGGAGCTGATCCCGCGCTCGCGCAGATGGATCGAGAGCGCGGCGGCCACGGAGGCGTGGGCGACGATGGTGTGAGGGGCCATGCAAGTCTCACCGGCATTGAGACGAAGGCCAAAAGCGATTGCTTTCGCGGTCCGCTCAAGATCGGCATCCGCGCGCACATAGACGACGTCGGCACCGGAAAGCTCCATCACGCTCGGGATGTTTTGTTCCGCGAGCGCGGCCAGAAAATCGCGCCCGTTTTCCGAGGAGCCGGTGAAGATGGCTTTATCGATCCCGCCGCGGATGGCTTCGTGCGCCGCTTCGGAAGCTTCGGGTAATATCTGCACAAGCGCCTTCGGAACGCCTGCGGCCGGGAGAATCTGGTCGACGAAATATTCGATCGGCTCGGTGCAGGATGGAGCGGGCTTGATCAGGACGGCGTTGCCCGCCGCGATGGCGTGCAAGGCTTGGACGGCGGGAAGGAAGAGGGGATAATTGGCCGGCCCGACGATGAGGACGAGGCCCCATGGTTTCCGCTCCACGGTGAAGGAATGGCCGTGCAACCAGAGCGGGCGCCCGCGGCCAGCGTGGCGTCGCGGCCGAAGGATGCGCGGTGCTTGTTTTTGTAAAAAGCGGGCGGCTTCCACGAGGGGCAGGATTTCCGAGGTGAGCTTTTCCGCGATGGGGCGAGCCCAAACAGCGGCGGTGACGCGTGCGAGGCTGGTCGCATGCCGGGCCAGGAGGGGACGAATTTTTCCGATGATGCGCGCACGTTCACGCGGGCTCTCCTGCGCCCAGGCGAGTTGTGCGCGGCGGCCGGCATCGACCGCCAGGCGGACCTCTTCGGTAGCGGCGTCGCGCAGGCGTTGCGGATCGAGGATCGCGATCATACCGGGACGGGAAGGGGGAGTCCAGGCTCGGCTTCATTCGGAAGGACGGAAGTGGAAACTCCCAAATCTTCGCAGAGCAAGCGGGCGGTGATGCGGGCTGATTCGAAAATGACCGGCAGACCACTCCCCGGATGCGTGCCCCCGCCGACGAGGTAAACGCCGGGGATGTCCTCGAAGCGATTGCGCGGCCGCAGGTGCAGGAGTTGGCCGAGATTGTGGGAAAGATTAAAGGTGGCGCCGAGATGGATCTCGTAGTTTTCGTCCCATTCGAGGGGAGTGATCATGCGCTCGAAACGGATGCGCGATTCCACGTTGCCGAAGCCGGCTTTCTCGATCTGGCGCAGCATGAGGGCGCGGAAGCGTTCCTTTTCGACGCGCCAATCGACGTTCGGATGTTGGTGGGTGACGGGCGCCAGGATGTAGAGGGTGCTCATGCCGGCGGGCGCGAGAGTGGGATCGGTGACGGAGGCGTTCTGGACGTAGAATGATGGATCGGCGGAGAGCAGGTGGCGGTTCTCGATTTCATCGAGGTTCCGGGCGTAATCGCGCGCGATGTAAATATTGTGGTGCGGGAGATCGAAGCGGCCTTCGATGCCCAGGTAAAGCATGAAGGTGGAGCAGGAGAATTTCTTGCGCGCGATCTTCTTCTCGGTCCAACGGCGGCGGCTGGCGTCGGGCACGAGCCGGGCCATGGCGCGCGCGAAATCAGCGTTCATGATGACGGCGTCGGCCCGATAGCTGCCCTGGGCGGTGCGGACGCCGACGGCGCGTTTGTTTTCGAGCAGAAGTTCTTCGACCGGCTCATCAAGGCGGATCTCCACCCCGAGCCGCTGGGCTACGCGGGCGAGCGCCTGCGTGACCGCGCCGCAGCCGCCGATGGGATGAAAAACGCCGTGCTCGTATTCGAGGAAGGAAAGGATGGAGAACAGGCTCGGGCAGCGGAAAGGCGACATGCCGAGGTATTTTGACTGAAAAGAGAACGCGAGCCGAGTGCGTTCGTCGCTGAAAAAGCGGCGTAGATAGGCGTCGACAGAGCGATGTGGGCGAAGTGCGGGCAGCATCTTGAGGACGCGCGGATCAAGCAGATCACGCCAGCTCTGGAAGGAATTTTCCAGGCAAGGCTGCATGAGTTCGAGCTTGCGTCGGTTCTCGCGCATGAAGGCTTCGAAGCCGCCCGCATCGCGCGGGGCGAGGGCGGCGATCTGGCGTTCCATCCTGGCTACATCGGGCGTGCAATCGATTCCGCCGCCGGCGCCGAAAATGAGGCGGTATTGCGGGTCGAGCCGGACGAGTTCCACTTCGCGTTCGAGAGTCGTGCCGGCGGCCCGCATGATTTCATTCAGGACGCGCGGATAGAGAAAGAAGGTGGGGCCGAGATCGAAGCGAAAATTCTCGGCCTCGATCGTGGAAGTGCGGCCACCGACGAGCGGAAGGCGCTCGAGAATGCGAACGCGCAGACCGGCAGCAGCAAGGAGGATCGCGACGGCGAGGCCGCCAGGGCCGGCGCCGACAATGACGACAGAGCGTTCCTCCGAGCTGCCGCGGGTAAGATTCATAACCATCTTCGGAGGTATTTTCGCTCGCGGGGACGCGACGGATTCATCGGACTGGGCAACGCGCCCGATTCGAGGGGAGGCGCTCCCATTAAGAGGACGAAGGCATGGGCGCGCGGAGGGAGCGAGGTAAGGAATCGGATGCGTCTGTTCAAGAAACGCTTTCCGGCTAAAGTCTTGCGCCCATGGACGACGAAAACGAATTGATCGCGTTGCGCCGCCAAAAACTGCAGGCGCTGCAAAAACTGGGCGTGCACGTTTTTGGCGCCGCGTTTCCCGTTTCAGGCACCATCGCCGAGGTGCGGGCGAAGTTCGCCGAAGGCGCCGTTTTCTCCCTCGCCGGACGCATGACCGCGCATCGCGACATGGGGAAGAGCCACTTCGTCGATCTGCGCGATGCCACCGGACGCCTCCAGATTTATGTGCAGGCGAAGGAACTCGGGCCCGAGACGATGGAGATTTTCGGGCTGCTCGATCTGGGCGATTTCTTGGGCGTGGAAGGCACCTGTTTTGTGACCAAAACGGGCGAGCCCACTCTCAAGGTCACGTCGCTCCGGGTGCTCGCGAAAGCGCTCCGGCCGCTACCCGAGAAATGGCACGGCCTGCAAGACGTGGAGGCGCGCTATCGTCAGCGCTACCTCGACTTGATTACAAACGAGCGCTCCCGCGTCGTCTTTGAGAAGCGCACCATCATCGTGC
>JBBSLZ010000231.1:0-5662 GCA_038233435.1 Chthoniobacterales bacterium | reverse complement strand
GCCATTTCGAGCGCGCGTTTTCCCTTCTCCGTCGTCGAATGCTCCGCGTAGAACGCGAGCAGAAATTCCAGTCCCACCGGTCGCGGGAACTTCGGCGCCTCCCCGAACCCGCCCTCTTTCGGATCGAAGCTGGCCGCAAATTGCTCGTAGCCCTTCTCCAGAATCCCTTCGCCTAACGAATCCCCGCCTGCCGCCGGCGCGACCGCTTTCTGGAGCTGGCTCATGATCTTGTCCGAGCTCTCCACGATCTTCGCGCGGTCGTTCTCCCATGCCTCCGTGATTCTCTTCAGCACTGTCTTCAAACCCGGCTGCCCCCCGCGGTCCTCCGGCGGAAAATAAGTGCCGCCGACAAACGGCTTCAGCTCCGGTGTCAACCAGACGTTCATCGGCCAGCCGCCGCTCCCGGTCATGGCCTGCACGAAAGCCATATAGACCGCATCGATATCCGGGCGCTCTTCCCGGTCCACCTTGATGCTGACAAAGTGCTCGTTCATATAGCGCGCGATCTCTTCGTTCTCAAAACTCTCGTGCTCCATCACGTGGCACCAGTGACACGTGGAATAGCCGACCGAGAGAAAGATCGGCTTCTTCTCCCGCCGCGCCTTCGCAAAAGCCTCCTCGCCCCACGGATACCAATCCACCGGGTTATGCGCGTGCTGGAGCAGATAAGGCGATTTCTCCTGCGCCAGGCGATTGGTAAACTTCGGCTCGACCGCTCCCGCGTTCGTTAGGCCAGCCAGACCGAGCGCGAGCACCGCGGCCGCGCTCAGGCGCCTGACTGCGCGCCGACTTCGGGTTGAGAGAATCTTCATAGCTCAAAGGTCGGGCGCCCACCTCGTCTGTCGCTCGAAAAAATCCGCCACCGGGAGACAAACCCGGCCGGATAAGTTAGCGTGCCGTGCCGCCCGGCCCCCACCCAGTAATGCCACCGAAAGCACTCACCACGCCAGCCCTTCCCGAGCCCGCCCCCATCGTTTCACCTCCCGACGAGGCGTCCGATCTCCCCTCCGCGCAGCCGCACTTCTCCGCCCCCGAGAACTTCCTCAACCGCGAGCTAAGCTGGCTCGAATTCAATCGCCGCGTCCTCGAAGAAGCGCAGGACGCCACCCAGCCACTGCTCGAACGGGTCAAATTCCTCACCATCGTCAGCTCAAATCTCGACGAATTCTTCGAGATCCGCGTCGCCGGCATCAAACAGCAAATCGAAAGCGAGACCAGCGATGTCGGCCCCGACGGCCTTTCCCCCACCGACACCTTTAATGCCATCCAGCGCACCGTCCACGAGATGGTCGCCACCCAATACGCCCTCTGGCGGGCCGAGCTCCTCCCCTCCCTCGCGAAGAACGGCATCCGCGTCCATCAGGTCGCACAGTTGGGCGCCCGCCGCGCCGCCTGGGTCCGGCGTTACTTCCAGGAAGAAGTCTTCCCCATGCTCACGCCGCTGGCGGTCGATGCCAGCCATCCCTTTCCGCAGTTGCTCAACAAAAGCCACAACCTCCTCGTCCGCGCCCGCGCCCAGAAAGCGAGCGAGACCCTCTACGCCATCGTCCAGGTACCGCGCGTCCTCCCCCGCCTCATCCTCATGCCCCGCGGGAACAAAGACGACGAACCCTGGGATTACATCTACCTCGCCGACCTGATTAAGCACAACATCGCCGAGCTCTTCCCCGGTCTCATTCTCGATGGCGTCCACGCCTTCCGCGTCACCCGGAATAGCGACCTCTACATCGACGAAGAAGAAGCCGATAACCTCCTCCGCAGCATCGAACAGGAGCTGCGCCGTTCCAGCCGCGGCGACGCCGTCCGCCTCGAAGTGGAAGCCGAATGCCCGAAAGACGTCCGCGAACTCCTGCTCGAATTCTTCGATCTCGCCGAGCCCGATCTTTACCGCCTCGACGGCCCGCTCACCATGACGCACCTCGCCCCCCTGGTGGCGAACGACGCCTTCGCCAATCTCAAAGACCGCGTCTTCCAGCCCGCCCGCGATCCCGCTCTCCCGCCCCGCGCCAATATCTTCGAAGTGATGCGCAAACAGGACGTCCTCCTCCATCACCCCTACGAGAGCTACGATCCGATCGTCGAGTTAATCGAAAGCGCGGCCGAAGACCCCCAGGTCCTCGCGCTCAAGATCACCCTCTACCGCACCAGCGGCGATTCCCCCATCGTCGAAGCCCTCATTCAGGCCGCCGTCGCCGGCAAACAAGTCACCGCCCTGGTCGAGCTCCGCGCCCGCTTCGACGAAGCCGCCAATATCCAATGGGCCCGCCGCCTCGAAGAATCCGGCGCGCACGTCGTCTATGGCGTCGTCGGTCTAAAAACCCACTGCAAAGCGCTCCTCATCGTCCGTCGGGATACCGATCGTCTCCGCCACTACGTCCACCTCGGCACCGGCAACTACCATCCCCGCACCGCGCGCACTTACACCGATTTCAGCCTCTTCACCACCAACCCGAAGCTGACCGAAGAAGTCGCCATCGTCTTCAATACCCTCACCGGCCTGGCCAGCTTCCCAGGCCTCGAAAAGCTCCTCGTCGCCCCCTTCGATCTCAACAAACGCCTCATCGCCTTCATCGAACGCGAGCGCGATCACGCCCGCGCCGGTCGCCCCGCCCGCCTCATCGTCAAGCTCAACTCCCTCGTCGACCAGGAGATCATCGAAAAGCTCTACGAAGCCTCCTCTGCCGGCGTCCGGATCGATCTCATCGTGCGCGGCATCTGCTGCCTCCGGCCCCAGGTCCCCGGCCTCAGCGAAAACATCCGCGTCCTCAGCATCGTCGGCCGCTTCCTCGAGCACAGCCGCATTTACTACTTTGAAAATGGCGGCAACCCCGCCGTTTACCTGGCCAGCGCCGATTGGATGCCACGGAATTTTGTTCGCCGGGTCGAAATCGCCTTCCCCATCGAAGATCCCATCCTGCGCGACGAGATTATCCAGGAAGTGCTGCCCCGTTTTCTGAACGACCGCGTCAAAGCGCGCGAGCTCCAGGCCGACGGTTCCTACCTCCGTTTGCAGGGCCGGGAAGGCCAGCCGCGCAGCCAGGCGCAACTCCATTTTCGCGAGCGTTCCCGCGGCCAGGCGCGTAGGCTCGCCGAATCCCAGCGCACCCCCATCATCCAGCTCGCGCCCATCACCACTCCACCGAAAGAGCGTCCATGAAAAAAATCCTCGTCGTCGATATCGGAGGCACCCACGTCAAGCTCATGCTCTCCCGCCGCGAAAAACGAAAATTCGATTCCGGCCCCGAGATGAAGCCGCGCCAGCTCATCGCCAAACTCAAAAAAACGGCCAAAGATTGGGACTTCGACGCCTACTCGATCGGGGTCCCCGCGCCCATCGCCGACGGAGAAGTGATCAAAGATCCGACCAACCTCTCCGCCGGCTGGGTCGGCTTCGATTTCCAGAAGTCGTTAGGCAAGCCCACCCGCGTGATCAACGACGCCGCCATCCAGGCCCTCGGCAGCTACCACGGCGGCCGGATGCTCTTCCTCGGCCTTGGCACCGGCCTCGGTTCCACCCTCGTCTGGGGCAAAAATGTGCTCCCCCTCGAATTGGGCCACCTCCCCTACGGCGACGGCCAGACCATTGAAGATCACCTCGGCAAACGAGGCCTCGAGCGCTCCGGCCAGAAAACCTGGGAACCCGTCGTGCTCGCCGCCATCCGGCAGCTTAAGATCGCCTTCATCGCCGATTACATTGTCCTCGGCGGCGGCAACGCCAAGCTCTTCAAAAAATTGCCCAAAGGCGTCGAACTCGGTCACAACCGCAACGCCTACCTCGGCGGCACCCGTCTCTGGCAAACCAAAGCCAAAACCCGCCGCCCCAAGTGGAACATCATCTCCTAAAAGAGAGAGCAGAACACATTTCGCAGGCGCAGCCTGCTTTAGGAGTGCGTGCGCGTCCCCGCGCCGCTTTTCACCGGCGTCGTCATATCAACCGCCAGCAAGCCACCAGGCCCGTCTAAAAGATCCACGCCGCCGAAAAGCGGCGCGAGGACTCGCCGCACTCCAAAGCGCTGCGCGCGAAAAAATCTCTCGTCGGTCGGAAAGTCCCACGCGCCGCCCCTACTTCACCACGATCGTCTTCGGATCGAAATCCGCCTTCGGAAACTGCGGATTCATCCGCTCCAGCGTGGCCACGATCGTCTTCAACATCACCAGATCCCGCGCCCACTTCCGATCCGCCGGCACCACCAGCCAAGGCGCGATCTCGGTCGAGCAAGCACTCAGCACCTCCTGATAAGCGCTCTGATATTTCTCCCAACGCGCCCGCTCCTTCAGATCCCCTAGATTGAATTTCCAGAGCTTGTTCGGATCCTGCAGCCGCGCCTCCAGCCGCTCCTTCTGTTCCGCCTTCGAAATGTGCAGGAAAAACTTCAGCCACGTCACCCCATTCCGGCTCAGCAAACGCTCGAACGCATTGATATCCTCACAACGTTCCCGCCAGACCGCGTCAGTGATTTGCTCGTGTACTCGCGGCACCAGTACATCCTCGTAATGGGAGCGATTCCAGATCCCGATCACCCCTTTCCGCGGCGCGCCGTGATGCACCCGCCACAGAAAATCGTGATCCCACTCCTCCTCGGAAGGATATTTAAAGTTCGTCAGGTGCACTCCGTTCGGATCCAGCCCGCTGCAGATCTTTTTGATCGCCCCGTCCTTCCCGCCCGTATCCATCGCCTGGACCACGATGAGCAAACTGCGCTGATGCTCCGCAAAGAGCGCCTGCTGCAACTCCGCCAGCCGCGTGCGAAGCGAGTCGATCTCCTCTTCCGCCTTCTTCTTCGCGAACCCGTCCGGCTTCTGTCTCGGATCGATCTCCGCCAGCCGCACTTCCGCCCCCGGCTCGATCGCGATCGCGCCGCTCGACCGCGGCCGACGCCGGATTAACGCCCGTAACTTCCCCGCCGATTCCACCGGTAAACCATTCGACAATTTGCTCACCGCTCACCGTACGACGCCCCGCGCTTCCGGCAAGGCACGCCCCGCTTTGAGCCGCCCCAGCACCCGCGCCTTCGCACCCGCCTCGATTCCAGTCGCGAATCGGACCCGCTGCCGGCCGCGCCCCCGCGTTCGGAACGCCACCAAGTCGCCCCCTTCCTCCAGCACGGCCCAGCGATCCTCCATCTCGATCAGCTTCGGCTCACACGCCGGCAGGATGGCCAGGAGATCAAAAACCAACCCACCCCTCTCTCCCACCCAACCTGTCCAAAACCAGAGCCAGGCCCGCGTCCTCCGGAAAAGATAATTCCCAGCCTCCCCGCTCTCTTGCAACGCGCGCATCTCCGCCCCGCTCAGCGCCATTCCCGGCGCCAGCTCCATCGGCGCCAAGACCAGCGGCCGGGAAGCGGCCAACACCGCCGCCGCCGCTGCCGGATCCTTGAAGACGTTCGCGTCATGCACTGAAAAGCTCTTGTTAGGCCCGAACCTAAACCGCCGCTCCGGCGAGCGCCCGCCCACCAGGATGATCCGCGTGATCCGCTCCGCCAGCTCCGGATGCAATGCTAGAAACCCAGCCAGATTGGTGAGCGGCCCGAGCGCGATATAAGTCAGCCGCTCCTTCCGCAGCGCGCGCGCCAGCGCCTCCGTCGCCTCTGTCCGCAGCGCGCGCTCGCCCGGCCCGGCCGCCCCCGGATGCACCTCTGCTTTCGTTAGACCCGCGCCG
>JBBSLZ010000230.1:0-5667 GCA_038233435.1 Chthoniobacterales bacterium | reverse complement strand
GGGGTCTATGATCCGCCGGTTGATTATTATCTTTTCCATGGTGTGTAATGTTTCCAATTTTCATAATCCAGCTCCGCGAATGTGGCAAACTGCCACCACAAATAAATCACGACGCGATCCCTCCGCAGAGATAAAGCACGGCCATCCGGACGGCTAGCCCATTGGTCACCTGATCGAGGATGACGCTTTGCGCGCCATCCGCCAGGTCGCTGTCGATCTCGACGCCGCGATTGATCGGGCCCGGGTGCATGATCAGGCAATCGCTGCGCAAGAGTTTCGCTCGCGCCTTCGTCAACCCAAACAGCCGGACGTATTCGCCTAGCCCGGGGAAGTATTCCTTTCGCTGCCGCTCGTGCTGGATGCGAAGCAGATTCACCACATCCACCGTCGGTAGAACTTCGTCCAGGGAATGCGAGACCGTGACCCCGAGCTGCTCGAAAGCGCGGGGAACGAGCGTGCTCGGGCCGACCAGCGTGACGCGAGCGCCCAGTTTCAGCAGCGCGAAAATATTCGAGCGCGCCACCCGGCTGAAAAGAATATCGCCCACGATCGCCACGTGCAGCCCCGCGATCGCGCCGCGGCGTTCGCGAATCGTGTAAAGGTCGAGCAACGCCTGAGTGGGATGTTCGTGTGCGCCGTCGCCAGCGTTGATGATGCTGGCGCGGAGCCGTTCGGCCAGGAATTGCGCCGCGCCCGCGGAGCTGTGACGGATCACGATCAGATCGGCGTGATTCGCCTCCAGGATCTTGGCGGTGTCTTTCAGTGACTCGCCTTTCGTTAGGCTGGAAGCGGAGGCGGAGATATTGATCACGTCCGCGCTCAGGCGCGTGGCAGCCAGCTCGAAGGAAGTGCGCGTCCGCGTGCTCGGCTCGATGAAAAAATTGACCAGCGTCTTGCCGCGGAGCGCGGGCACCTTTTTGACGTCGCGAGTGCCGACCTGTTTGAAGGCATCCGCCGTATCGAGGACGAGCGTGATTTCCTCCGCGGAGAGCTCGCGAATCCCGACCAGATCCTTCCGGTTCCAGCGTGTCTCCGTCATCGCTCCCCTTTTGTCTGCCACAGATAAACACTGATGAAACACAGATGAAGGCCAGAGACAGAAACGTCGCCGCGCTGCATCACTCCCCATCTGTGTTTCATCCGTGTAAATCTGTGGCTAAAAATCATTCCCGAATCAGCCAGACCGCATCCGGCTCGTGATCGACATTCTGCAAACGCAAGCGCACCCGTTCGCCCGCCGCGGTCGGTAAATTTTTCCCGACGTAATCCGCGCGGATCGGCAGCTCGCGGTGGCCGCGGTCGATCAAGGTGGCCAGTTGGATACGGGCCGGTCGCCCGAAGGAACCGATCGCGTCCATCGCAGCGCGCGTGGTGCGCCCGGTGTAGAAGACGTCGTCCACGATGATGACGGTGCGGTGCTCGAGCGGCAATGGCAGGTGCGATGTCTGCACGACCGGCAAATCGGCGCGCTGGCCGACATCATCGCGATGCATCGAGACATCGATGACTCCGGTGGCGATGGGGGTTTGCTCGAAATCCTCGATCAAAGCCGCGAGGCGTTGCGCGATCTCCACGCCACGCGAAGGAATGCCAGCCAGGACCACGGCGGCCAAGTCCGGATTGCGCTCCACGATCTCGTGCGCGAGCCGTCGCAGCGCACGGCGGATCGCCTCCGCGTCCATGACGGGCGCGCTGGCGGTTAGAGAGATTTTAGGAGCAGTCATGCCATTCCTTCGCGACCTCGCGGGATCGCCTTAAAGGATCGGGGCGGGAATCAGGTGGCGGTGGCGGAAGCCAGGCTCCGAACCTCCTGGTGGCGTTTCGTGCGCCAACTGGAACGATGTTTCATAATCCAATCGAGCAGCGCTCTTTCGAAGCCGATATCAGCCCCGATTTTTTCGCTCTCGATCCATTTGTGTTTCAAAATCTCTTCCCGCTCCGCCAGGAACTCTTTGTAGAGGACAGAGTTCTTGACGAAGGGAGACTCGTGGTCCGTCGAGCCAATCATGCCGTCACTTTTATTCATAAGGGAGATGCGCGGTCAAATCGAAACCGCTCCGCCATTGTAGACTTAGCATCGACCGTGCCTATTCAAAGGTCCGCTTCGCGAAGCAGTGCGGACGAATCTCCTTCGGCGATGGAGCTTATTCGATCTGCGTCCGCAACTGCTGCGCGATTTTGCGGAATTCCGCTGCCACCGGCGAATCTTTTTCCTGCGCCGTGATCGGCATCCCGCGGTCGCCTGATTCCCGCGTCGCGATATCGATCGGAATCTGCCCGAGGAGCGGCACCCGGAGCCGTTTTGCCTCTCGTTCGCCACCGCCGTTCCCGAAGATGTCGTAGCGCTGCCCGTCGCTGGGAGAGAGGAAGTAGCTCATGTTTTCGACCAAACCGAGCACCGGCACATTCACTTTCTCAAACATGCTCGAAGCCTTCCGCGCATCGATGAGCGCCACCTCTTGCGGCGTGGTCACGATGACCGCGCCGGCCAGCGCCACCGTCTGCACGATGGTGAGCTGGATGTCGCCCGTCCCCGGCGGGAGATCGAGGACCAGGAAATCGAGCTCGCCCCATTCCACCTGCCGCAGGAATTGCTGTGTATAACGCGTCACCATCGGCCCGCGCAAAATCGCAGGCGCGTCGTCCTCCAGCAGGAATCCCATCGACATCAGCTTCAAACCATATTGCTCAATCGGAATGATCAGGTTTTCTTCCGTCGCCGTCGGCCGTTCCCGGCTCCCGAACATGAGCGAAATGCTGGGCCCATAGATATCGCAATCGCAGAGGCCGACCCGCGCACCCGATTGCTGGAGCGCCACCGCCAAGTTCGCTGCTACGGTCGACTTGCCCACGCCGCCTTTGCCGCTCGCGATAGCGAGGACGTGCTTCACCCCTTCGATCCGCGTGGCGCCGACCCCGGCCGCCCCCGCGCCCGCCGGCGGTGCATGGATATCGACTAAAACCTTCGCTTCCCGCACCCCAGGCAGCTTCTGCAAGACGGCTTCCGCTTCCGCCTTGATCGTGCGCGGGATGGCCGGCTCATTCGTGGCCAGCGCCATCTGTACGGTCACCGCTTCGCCCTTGATCTCGATTCCTTTGACCAGCCCGAAGGAGACGATGTCGCGGCTGAAGCCGGGATACTTGACCGCTCGGAGTGCTTCTTTGATTTGCTCTTCGTTGACCATGATGATGTGGTGGCCAACCTACGCGCCCGAGTGGCGCGGTAAAGACGCCGTGCTGCGGCGTCCGGGCAGATTTGCAGAGCGCTCCGCTCTTCGAGCCACGCCTACCCGCGGATCGCGGTAGCGGGACATCGCAGCGCGCTGTCTCTACCTACGCCAGCGTCTCGTCTTTGCAGGCCCAGAGGACGCTGCCGAAAACCGAGGTCAACAAGATGGCGAAAGCGGAAAGCGTAAGCATGCCGTTCTGCTTAGCAACGGACGTGCCGGTGCGCGTTTACCTGGGTAAACGCGCTGGGACGTCCGTGCGGAAGTGTCAGTAATATGTCAAAGGTGTCACGATCCAAGACACTCGTGCCTCCGTGGCGATTTCCTTTATCGCGGGATCGGCGTCTCGCTGTTCGCCAGCGCATAAACCGCCACCGCGTTGACCGCCGCGTTCTCCGCCAGAGTCTTCGGATCCACCTTATCGAGCGTATCCGCCGCCGTGTGGTGATATTGGAAATACGTCCGCCCGTCCTGGATAGGATGAAAGGTCGGAACCCCGGCCGGCTCCATCGGCCCGATATCAGCGCCGGTGTGTTCCGCCATTTCCAGGAGACTCGCGCCAATCCCGCCCAGCACCTTCCCCACCGGCGCCAGGAAATCCTTCAGCTCCGGTTTCCCTTTCATGCGCAAACCAAGCGGATGCCCCGATCCGCCGTCCGTTTCCATCGCGGCGACATGTTTTGCCAACTCGGGGGCGTGCTCCTCCGCGTAGGTCTTGGCGCCGCGCAGCCCGTTTTCTTCGTTCATCCAGGCGATCACGCGGATAGTGCGCTTCGGTTTCAGCTTTAGTTGTTTAACCAGATTCGCCACTTGCATAGAGACCGCCACGCCCGACGCATCGTCGATCGCGCCCGTGCCTAGATCCCACGAATCCAGATGTCCGGAGACGACCACGATTTCCTCCGGCTGGGTGCTGCCCTTCAAATCGGCCACCACATTGTAGCTCTCCACCTCCGGCAAATCCTGCGGCGTCAGCACGAGATGCATCCGCACCGCGCCTTGCGGCGCGAGGTAGGCGAGCAATTCCGCGTCCTCCGCGGTGACGGCGCCCGCCGGAATCTTCGTCACGCCCTCGTCGTAGTGCGTGGCCCCGGTATGCGGCAACCGGAAATCGGCGCTCCCGACCGAGCGAACGAGGGCGGCGACCGCGCCCAGCCTGGCCGCGGCGCTCGGCCCACCGCCGCGATACGCGACGGCCAGCCCGTAGGCCTCGCCCGATTTCCCCTGCGCGGCCATTTCCTTGTCGTAAGGATAATTGAAAACCACGATCTTTCCCTCCACCTTCTCGCGACCTAACGACTCCAGTTCGTCAAAATCCTTCACTACCACCACGTCCGCGGTCAGGCCCTCGGCCGGGGTGGCCACGCTGCCGCCGAGCGCGGTCAGGACGATCTTCTGCGTCGTTTCCGCAGCCTGGCCGGGAAAATTAACCAGCGCCGCCGTTTCCTCGCCGCGGACCCAATGCGGCACCATCACCTTCTCGAGTTTCACCTCCAGCCCCAGAGCCTTCATCTCGCTCGCCACATACTCGACCGCCTGCGCCGCCTGCGACGATCCGCTCAGGCGCGGCCCGATATTATTGCTAAGGTGCGCCACCTGCCGGTAGGCGTAGTCGCTCTTCATCGCCGCATCCCGCAGTTGCCCCAACTCCTTCAGCGTCTGCGGGGAGAAATTGAGCGGAGTGGGCGTGGGCGATGGCGTAGGAGAAGGTGTCGGCGTCTGCGCGCGAGCCGTCATCCACGGGAGACTGCAGGCCAGAATGACGCCAGCGAGGCGGAGATTCATCATCGCCGACTTTCGGCGAAGCGCGCCGCCGCGCAAACCATCGATGGAGGGCTTGTCGAGAGCATAAGCAAACCGGAATTTGTGCATCAAAGCGCTCCAAGGGCGCGCCGGAAGAAAGCCCTGAGTGAATCCCGCCTTGCGGGAGAATTTCCGGGCATCGATGATCCGGTGACCAAGACCTGGAAAGGGGCGACGGAGGGGACGCTCACGACGCGCGCGTCTTCCGCTTGAAGGCCTCTTTGAAAGGCCGGCCGAGCGCGAATTTTTCGCACTTATCCGATTCTGCACAGAAGCACGGACCGCCCACTTTTCGCGGCCCCGAAGCCACATCGCGCTTCACGGATCGCGCGGCGTTTGTGGCACGTTGAAGCGGCGCGGTTTTTCTGTCGTCACCGTCGATGACGCTTGGAAGTTCACGCACATCCATGCCTTAAAGACCGAGCGGGCACCGGACGCGGGTTGCCATCTTCGCTTCTGAGCCGCGATTCCCTTGGCAGCTCGGCCCTCAGGGAGGCGCGAGAGCGCTTCGACCGACGATGCGACGACCCAGTCCTCTGCCGGCTTGCTTGCGCGCAACGAGTTCATCGAGAGCGGCCCCGCACATCGCCTTCATCGATCACGCTCTCCACGACTGGCGCGGAGGGCATCAGCCCCT
>JBBSLZ010000229.1:0-5720 GCA_038233435.1 Chthoniobacterales bacterium | reverse complement strand
TCGACTTTCATCGAGCGGCCTGAAAGTCCGCTGCCAGTTGCATCCTTCGACTCCCGCAACCCGAGTGGCCGCGGCGACGTTGAAGAGCCGCCTCCGGCGACGGCCGCTGATTACCTCGACAGTATCGGCGATCGTTTGATGCTGCGTTTGCAGTATATCAATCGCAACGGCCAGCAGTTGCTGACCACTTGTCATACGGTCAACGGTGGAATCATCCCCGCTCCCGGCATCGCTCCGACGGTCGCGGAATATCGTGCCGCCACGCGCCACTACGTCTTGCAGAAGACCAGCCCCACCGGCGCATGGTCGGTTCTCGATCAGGCGACCTTTTCGCCGGACTCAACCGAGCGTTGGATGGGCAGCACCGCGCTGGATAACGCCGGAAATCTGGCTGTCGGCTATAGCACGTCGAGTCTCTCCGTCCTGCCCTCGATAGCCTACTCGGGACGGCTCGCGACCGATCCGCCGAACACTCTCGGCCAAGGTGAGGCCACGTTGTTCGCCGGTGGCGGAGTCCAGACTGGCACGTCCAATCGCTGGGGCGATTACACCGCGATGACACTGGATCCAGTGGACGACGCGACCTTCTGGTATTGCAACGAGTATTACAATCCGAGCGGCGCCTTCCTCTGGCGCACCCGTATCGGTGCGTTCAAGTTCGCTGGCACGACCGCGCCTCCTCAGGGCACGCTGAGTGGCACAATCACCGCGTGCGACAGTGGCTTGCCATTGATGGACGCCCTTGTGCAAGTGAGTGGCGGGCCGTCGACTGGCTTCTCCAGCGCCTCGATGGCGAACGGAACTTATTCGATCAAACTGTCTCCCGGCGTGTATTCCGTCACGGTCAGTGACCCGGCGCACAACTGCGCGGCGGTTGGTCCCTTCAACGTCACGGTGACGGACGGAGGCACGACAGCTTTTAACCAGTGCCTGACGGGCGTGGCGCGCTTCGCTTATCAGTCAAACACTGTCAGTGTTTCGGGCGGCAACGGCAACGGCATCATCGAGCCGAATGAGTGCAATAATCTCAACGTCTCGATCTTGAATGACGGCTGCTTGATTGGCTCTGGTGTCTCCTCGGTGTTGTCCACCACGACTCCCGGGGTCACGATTACCCAGCCCAATTCGCCGTATCCGAGTACTCCGGAAAACGCGACTGCCACTAACAGCATTCCGTTCCAGGTCAGCACTGCCCCTAGCTTTGCGTGCGGAACGCCAATTACGTTCACCCTAACCACTACGTTCACGGGTGGCACGTCCACGTCGACCTTCACGATTAACACCTGCGCCGCGCAACCGGTGACGGTGAATGGTTCTTTGACCGCAGGCGATACAACGCAAGAGGGTCGCTTGGCCCGAAACGCTGTCGGTAGCGTATGCGGAACAGCAAAAGCCTGCCCGGGGATCTTCGGGACGGGTAACCGCCGTTACGACGTCCTTACCTTCCCGAATGGGGGCGGCGCTGCTTGCGCCACCATCACCACGACGGCGCCAGGCGGGTCGGCAACGACGCCGGTTGTGCCTGTGGCTTATCTAAATTCCTACACCGCTCCCGGGGTCGGAAGTGGCACCAACATCTGCCTAAACTACCTGGGCGATCCAGGCGGCAGCCCGAATACGGTGAACTCCTTCTCGGTGGATGTTCCCGCTAACGCCACCTTGGTCGTGGTTGTCCAGGACGCTAACGCCAATCAGGCGGACTCTGCTTACTCGGTCCAGGTTTCTGGCCTGACCGGAAATGGAGTGGGTCCCAACCCGTGCGCCCCAGCGCCGACCGCGGTCTCGCGGAAAGTGCATGGCACTGCTGGCACCTTCGAAATCCCTCTGCCGACTTCCGGTGCGATGGGAATCGAGGATCGGACCGGAAACAGTGGGGTGGCTGGCAGCCATACCATCGTGTTGACCTTCCCAAGTGATCCGACTGGTGCGACCGCCACGGTGGCCGCGAACAATCCCTCGGGAGCGACTGGCGCAGTCAGCAGCGTGACCTACAGCGGAAACGACATGATCGTCAACCTGACGAACGTTTCCGACAAGCAGGTGCTCACGCTCTCGACCAGTGGTGGCAGCGTAAGCCCGGCGGTGGTTCCGATCGGATTCCTGGTCGGAGACGTGAACGCGAGCCGCGCTGTCAGCGGATCCGACGTCTCGCAAACGAAGGCTGCCGCAGCTACCGGCGCCGTAACGCCTACAAACTTCCGGGCCGACGTGAACGCCGGAGGATCAGTGAACGGGACGGACATCTCCATCGTGAAAGCGGGTTCGGGCAACACCCTGCCGTAAACCAGCCAAAAAGTCAGAAGGAACGAGGCAGCTCCATCCGAAAGGGTGGAGCTGCTTTCGTTTCAGGGGCTACGGTGATTTAGGCCGCAAGTCCCAAGTGCCGCGGCGACACGCTGGCGGGGGCGTGGATACCGCGCGAAACATCATCGACCCCGCGCAGGCGAGCTCGACCTCGGGTTTGACGCCGGGCCACTGCGCCGCCATATTCCGCGCTCTCTTGTTGTCGCTGCCGTGATTCCACGGCGGAAAGCCTCGAGGCCGCCCCATGGATAAGATTCGTAACATCGCTATTATTGCCCACGTCGATCACGGGAAGACCACTCTCGTCGACCAACTCCTCCGCCAATCCGGCACCTTCCGTTCCAACCAAAAGGTCGAGGACCGGATGATGGACTCGATGGATCTGGAACGGGAGAAAGGCATCACCATCCGGGCTAAGAACGCCGCCTTCCAGTGGAACGGCTACCGGGTCAACATCGTGGACACGCCCGGCCACGCGGACTTTGGCGGCGAAGTGGAACGCATCATGAAGATGGTGGACGGCGTCCTCCTGGTGGTGGACGCCCACGATGGCCCGCAGGCGCAGACGCGTTTTGTCTTGCGGAAGGCGCTTGAAAATAAAGTGAAGCCGATCGTCGTGATCAATAAAGTGGACCGCGAGAACGCCCGGCCGCACAAGGTTCTCGACATGATCTTCGACCTCTTCGTCGAGTTGAAGGCAAACGATGAGCAGCTCGATTTCCCGATCGTCTACGCGAGCGCGAAGAACGGCTTCGCCATGCGCGAGATCCATGAAAACAGCGAGGACATGACGCCGCTTTTCGAGACGATCATCAAATTTATCCCGCCGCCTACCATCTCCAACGAGCCGTATTTGCAGATGCTGGTTTCCAATCTGGATTACAGCGATTACCTCGGTCGGATCGCGCTCGGCCGCATCGTCAGCGGCCGTGTGGCGGTGGGCGATTCGATCGTTTGCATCCATCGCGATGGCCGCCGCGAGCGCGCCAATGTGACGGCGCTTTTCACTTTCTCCGGCATGGGGCAGGTGGAAGCCAAGCACGCCTCCGCGGGTGAGATCGTCGGGTTGACCGGCTTCGAAGAAGTTTTTATCGGCGAAACGCTGACCGATCGCGAGGAGCGCACGCCGTTGCAATTTGTCGACATCGATCCGCCGACCATTCGCATGCGCATTCTCGTAAACGATTCCCCGTTCGCGGGACGCGAAGGAAAGTTCGTCACCGCGCGCCACGTCCGTGAGCGTCTGGTCCGCGAGACGCGTGGAAATGTCTCCTTGCAGGTGAACGACACAGACGCTGCGGGAGCGTTTGAGATCAACGCGCGCGGCGAGATGCAGATCGCCATTCTGGTCGAGCAAATGCGGCGCGAAGGATACGAAGTGATGGTCTCACGGCCCGAGGTCATCTTTCAGCGAAGCGACGAAGGCAGCCTGCTGGAGCCGATCGAGAATCTTTACGTGGAAGTGCCTAACGACAAGTTGGGCGACGTCCTGCAGTCGATCGCGGCCCGCAAAGGCGAGGTGGTTTCGATGGATCACCACACCACGCGCGTCTCCGTGGAGGCGATCATTCCCACGCGGGGCCTCATCGGTTTCGAGAGCGACCTGGTCAATCTGACCCGCGGCGAGGGGATCATGAGCCACCTCTTCCGCGAGTACGCGCCCTTCAAAGGCGAGATGGAAGGCCGAAACCGCGGCGTGATGGTTTCGATGGAAGCTGGCACCAGCAAGGCGTATTCGCTTAACAACATTCAGGCCCGCGGCAAACTCTTCATCGGGCCACAGGAAGAAATCTATGCGGGCATGATCATCGGAGAAAATGCGCGTCCGGAGGATCTCCCAGTCAATCCTTGCAAGGCGAAAAACCTGACCAACATGCGCAGCCAGGGCGATGGCAAAGGCATCCAGCTGGAAGCGCCGCTGAAGATGACCCTTGAGCGTGCCATCGAGTACATCGGCGCTGACGAGTATGTCGAAGTGACGCCGAAGTCGCTGCGCTTGCGGAAGCGGATCCTGGATGCGAACGCGCGGAAGCGCGCCGGCAACGCGGTCGCCGCGTAGGTGGAGCCGGCGCGCCCTCGCGCCGGAGGATCAATCGGACGTGGGAAGATTCCTTCGGAGGACATTGTCTTCGGCCCGAGGGCGGGCCGGCTCCAGGCGGGCTGGTTTCATTGACAATCTCCGAGCACTGCGGTTGAATCCGGGCGTTCGTTCGTCCCTTCGTGAGCGCGTCGCTCGTGAAGTCCTTCGGTTCCGATCCTCGTGAGCTCAAGCGACCGGACACGCCTCGCCTTCACCGAAATCATTTAGCTCATGGCCGGACACAGCAAGTGGTCCAAAGTAAAACGCTCGAAAGGCGCGCTCGATGTGAAACGGGGCGCGCTCTTCAGCAAGCTGGCGAAGGAAATCACGATCGCGGCGAAGCTGGGCGGCGGCGACCCAGCGGGTAACGTGCGCTTGCGTAGCGCCATCCTCTCCGCGCGCGGGCAGAGCATGCCGAACGATAACATCGAGCGCGCGATCAAACGTGGCAGGGGCGAAGGCGCCGAGGCCACCCATTACGACGAGATCGTTTATGAAGGGTACGCGGCCGGCGGGGTAGCCGTGATCGTGGATGCGGCCACGGATAACAAGAACCGCACCGCGGCCGATCTGCGGCGCATTTTTTTGAAAAACAACGGCAACCTCGGGACGAGCGGGAGCGTTTCTTACATGTTCCACAAAAAAGGACAGATCACGGTGGGGCGAGAAACGATTCAGGAGGAGCGCATCTTCGAACTGGCCCTGGAAGCCGGGGCGGAAGAGTTGACAACGGAAGAGGAGCAGTATGTTATTACCACTTCCCACGATCAGCTCTACGCAGTAGCTGAAGCGCTCAAAGACGCGGGTGTCACCACCAGTGGGCAGAAGTTTACTTTCATTCCCGATACGACAGTTCCTGTCGTCGATGAGGCGACCGCGCTCCAAGTGTTGCGGTTGTGCGAGAGCCTCGAAGACGACGATGACGTGCAGAACGTCTATTCCAATTTAGATATTTCCGACGAGTTGCTGGCCCGACTGCCAGCGTAAGAGAGGCGAGTCCCCGGCAGGTGCGCAGTCCGCGCGACCGGTCGCCTGGTTAGGTAGTCCAATATGAGCCAAGAATCCGAAAATCACTCCCCTGTGGAAGCGAACTCGGCCCCCCCGCGGCGGCGACGTCCCTCCCGTCGTGCTCCACGTGGACGCGGTCGCTCAGGCCCGCCGCGCCCCCAGGAAAACACCATCGAACAGCACGAAAATGCGCGCGCTGCTGGGCACGCCGCGGATGCGAGAATGGCTTCTGCTCACCAGCAGGATGGAGCGCCCTCGGGAGCCTCGGAGATGGCGCCGGCCCCCGACGCTTCGCCTCGACCGGTCAACGATGACGCCTATGCAGCGG
>JBBSLZ010000228.1:0-5755 GCA_038233435.1 Chthoniobacterales bacterium | reverse complement strand
TTTATTTGGCGGACCGGTTTGGCGATAGCTTATCAATGGGAGCCGACGCGCCGACTTCGCTGCGGCAGCGATTTTGCCGGGAACATCGCGCCGCCTGGCTGGTGACGATGGCGGGCGTGGCGCTGGCGGATGGTTTCGTGGTGCTGACGCGGATCGGGGCCGGGACGCTTTGCAGTGGGGCAGTGGTGGGGATGGCGGCGGTTGGTTATCTGGTTTTGAATCAGCGGCGGCCCTCGCTTTGGCGGCTGCTGCCGTCGAAGGAGGTTTGCATCGGCTTTCTTTTTGCGGCGGGCACGATCGTGCCGCTGAGGTCGGGCCTAACGAGCGCGGATTGGACGGGGTGGTGGTTCTTCGCGGGACTCTGTTCGCTCAATTGTATCTCGATCGCGGTTTGGGAGCGGGAACTGGATCGGACACAGGGGCGGGTGTCGATCGCGACGGAATTTTCTGGGATAAGGGTTTATGCGCCGATCGTGTTGGTCGTGCTCGCGGCGCTGGGGTTGGTGCGATTCGACCAGGTGGGGGCGGTCGTTGGGGCAAGTGCGTTGTTGCTCGCGGGTTTGCATTTTTTTCGTAGGAGATTTGATCCTGACGTTCGGACGGCGCTGGCGGATTTGGTTTTGCTGACGCCACTGCTGGTGTGGGCGGCGGTCGTTTTTTTCTAGCAGGGAGCAAGGTTCTAGGGGAGCGCACGTCTCCAGGCGTGCTGGCGATGGCAATCTGCCGTTGCGAACTTTTCTCTGGGCGGAGTTAACTTTGACGCGGGACGCTGGGACACAAACACGGTTTCCGGAAGCCTGTTTTGGCAGAATGCCAAAACCAGCACGCCTGGAGACGTGCGCTCCCCGGACGCGCTGGTCACATCGCTAGTCTTTCGATGCTGCGCGCGCCTTGCGGGCGCGGGAGACGCGGCGCACGATCCAGAGGATGACGGCGAGCGCGAGGACCCACGGGGCGAAGAAGGCAAGGGCCACGCCGATCATGCGCAGGCTCCACATTAACGCCGCGACGCCTTGCATGAGAGTGCGGCGGACGGTGGCGAGGAGGCCGCTCTCGTCGGCGACGATGTTTGGCTGGCTGTAAACTTGAATGCTGATGTCGGCGGGCGCAGTTTCTTCGTTGATCGTGCCGCGGCGGTCGTCGCGTTGCACGCTGACGTCTTTGACCTGACCGAGCTGATTGAAAGAGCTGAGGAGGGCGGCGTAGTTTTTCATCGGCACGCGCAGGGAAACGTTGGCGTATTCCTGGCCGTTCGGATCGCGATTGAAGGTGGAACTGCGGATCTCCGCGCCGGCTTTAAGCGCGTTTTCTTTTAAGGTGGCGGTTTTCTCTCCGACCTGGGAGGTGAGGATGCTGAGGGTGGTGGTCTGGAGCGCGGGTTCCTGCTCGTTGCGCGAGATGACGACGCTGAGTTCCACCTTGTCGCGCTCGACTTTGGCGCCTTCGGCCATGCCTTGGCCGCCTTGCGCGATGCGGTCGGTTTGTTCGTTGTAATTCTGGACGCGGCCCATGCCTTTGATGCGGGCGACGAGAGTGTCGGCTTCTTCGGGGACGATGAGCAGGACGAGGCGCGCGGTCGCTTCACCGGTGCTATCGCGATCGAGGGTGGAGGAGGAGACTTGGGCTTTGGCGCCGTCGATGATTGCTTTCACGTCGGCGAAGGTTTTTTCCACGTCGGTGGAGAAGAGGGCGAGCTGGGCGCGGCGTTTCAAGAGGAACGCGGCGGGCGTGTCCATGTCTTTCTCGGTCAGCGTGACGGTGACGGTGGCGAACGCGACCTGGGCATCGAGGTATTTCAACTCGCCCTGCATTTGCTCGATGGTGGCGCGGACGCGGCCGAGCTCTTTCTCTACTTCGAGCAAATCGGAGACCTTGGCGGTTTTGGTTTTCAGGATCTCGATCAGCCGTTGCTCCATGACGCGGGCGTTCGTTAGGCGGGAGTCGGTGTCGAAATATTGTTTGGTCACGTCGTCCGTGCCGAGGGTCTGGTTCTTGAGCTCGCCGAGGCCGCGCAGGTTGGCGAGGAAGGTGTCGAGCGTGTCGGGGAGCACTTTAACCACGACGGTGCCGCGGAGTTTGCCGTTAGAGAGTTTGGCCGAGCTGCTGGTGGCGACGTAGCCGCGGGTCTCGGCGGCGAACGCGGTGATCTTCTGGACCGCTTCGTCGAAGGCGAGGACTTCGAGTTCGACCTGGGCGTTTCTGACAAGTTTGCGCGTGGTCTCGGCGGGGGCGTTTGGCGTCTCGGCGTTTTGGTTTTGGCGGGCGCGCAGCGGGGCGAGGTCGCCGCTGTCTTCGGCGAACATGGGCGGCGGCGGCTCGGCTTGCATTTTGGCCGCGTCGGCGAGGGCGGCCACGTTGTCGCTGGCGCCTGTGCTAAAGGTGGTCGCGAGAGGTGCGGCAGGCTTCCTGGCGTCGACTGCAGATTTGCTCATGGCTCCAGCGGCGAGCTCGCGGCGGACTTCTTTGTCTTCCTTAGCGCCGGGGGCGAACTGGTCGCGCTCCTGGCTTTTCATTTCCGCCGGGGCGTTGCCGGCGACGGCGGGCAACTGGCGAAGTCCTTCCACCAGGAAGGCAGTTTCGTGAGTCACGAGACGACCCACTTGCACGAGCGTGAGCAGGAGCGCGGCGACGGCGGCGATTTGCGTGGCGCGGAAGCGGAGGAGATTGGCGAGCAACGGCACGAGCGCGCTGCGGGCCGGGACTTTTTGGCGGAAGCCGGAAAGGACACGCTGCTCGAAGGCGAGGTCAGGCTTCGCGTCTTCAAGGGCCGAGGTGATGATCTGGTTCATGGTGGTTTCCTGTTGGTGGAGGGCGCGGCAGGCTTCGCAATTGGCGAGGTGCTCTTGCAGATGCGCGCGCTCGTCGGTGGAAAGCTGGTCGTGCACGGAGGCGGCCAGCCACGGTTCGATGTCGTCGTGAATGTCTTGGGAGATGTTCATGCTGAGGGCAGGTGGACGGGCCGGGGGAGGACTTTCCCCTGGAACGGATTTCCTCCGCGGGATGGCGATCGCTTTGTGATATCGGCCCGGGACGAAAGTTCGTGATCGCAGAATGCGATCACCAGCACGCTGAAAGCGTGCGCTCCCCAGGCGCACTGGATTGCCGTCTTCAGGTATAGTGGAGCGACTGGCATTTTCGTTAGTCCAGAGAGGCGAGCGCGGGTTGGAGGCGCTTGCGCATGGTTTGAAGGGCGCGGCCGAGGATGCCGCGGAGGGCGCCATTGGTTAGGCCGAGGGTTTGCTCGATGGTGGCGTAATCGAGGGCGTCGAAGTAGCGGAGGGTGAGGGCGACACGATGCGCTTCGGGTAACTCGGCGAGCGCGCCGTGGACCTGGCGGTTGAGCTGGGCTTCGCGCGCGATCTGGTCCTGATTTTCGGAGGCGTCGTCGGCTATCTCTTCGAGTTCGTCGACTAATGCGGTGTCGTGGCGGCGGCGGGCGATGTCGCGGGCGCGGTGTCGCGCGATGGTGGCCAGCCAGGCGGGGAATTTTTCCGGGTCGCGGACGCGCCAGCGGGATTTCCAGGCCTTGATGACGGCGTCCTGGACGACGTCTTCGGCTTCGGCGCGGTTTTGCAGGACGCCGTAGGCGATGGCGAAAAGGGCGCGGCTGGAGGCGCGGATGATGGTCTCGAAAGCGTCCCGGTCGCCTTGGATGGCGGCGCGGTATATTTCGCGGTCGGTGGGGTCCATTTTGCGTCCTTCATCAGCCTAGACGCAGGACGGGCGCAATCCGCGCGAATTATATTTTCTTCGTAGCACATGCGTCTCGCTTGTGCGGAGGGCGGGTGTCTCGCCGACCGGTTGATTTTGCAGGCGGGACGCCTACAGGCCGCACAGCCGGGACGGCTGTGTTCCGGGCGGCGGGCTTCGGGGCGGCGTCTGTTTTTCGGAGCTGGGGAAACACCGGGCAAGATGCCCGGTGTCCGCACAGGCGGGACGCCTGTGCTACGGCCCGAGCGCAGGCGGGGTCGGCTGGCGGCCGGTTGCGGGTCGGTCGACTGGGCTGCTCGTGGTCGGCTGGTGGGCGCGGTCGCGTTAGAAGATTTCTACGGTGCAGCCTTTGCTGACCAGGTCTTTGATTCTGGCCGCGTCCCAGTTGGCGGTGCGGATGCAGCCGTGGCTGGCGGCGCGGCCAATCGTCTCGGGATTATTCGTCCCGTGGACGCCGACGTGCGGTTTGTTCAGGCCCATCCAGAGGACGCCGACGGGATTGTTCGGGCCGGCGGGGATGTTGTAGAAGTTGTCGGTTTTGACGCCGGAATTGAGGACGCCTTCGTCGTGGCGAAACCAAGGGAGCGTGGCGATGCCGAGAATCTTCCAGGTACCGAGAGGCGCGGGCAAGGTGGTGGAGCCGGGCGTGATCGGGAACTCGGCCACGAGTTTGCCGGCTTCATCGTGGATTTCGAGGAAGCGTTCGTGCGTGTCGATGACGACTTTTCGCCCGACGAGCGCGGGATTCTCCGGCATGAAACCTTCACTCAGTTTTTCGATTTCGAAGGGCCGGACGTTTGGGACGTTGACGGTGTCGCCGGGTTTCAATTGCTCGAAGTTAATGCCGGGATTGATCTGGCGAATGAATTCTTCGGCGGCGTGGAAGCGTTCGCAGACCAACTCGAGGAGCGAGCCGTATTTCATCGCTTTGAATTTCGCCTGCTCGGAGGGCTTCGAGGAAACGGGGCCGACGAAGTTGAGCGCTTCGGGTGGAATAACCCAGCGGGTGTAGGCGTCGGGGACTTCGGCGAGGAGGGCGGCATCGACCGCGCCGGTGGTGTCGAGGCCGTGGGCGCGTTTATAGGCGAGGAGGGCTTTGCGAAAAAATTCGCCCATCTTGCCGTCGATTTTGCCGGGACCGAAGTTGTGGTTATCGAGAAAAATCTGGAGCCGCACGCTGGTTTCTTCGTCGTAATTTGGGAGGGCGACCATGGGAGTCGGCTCGGGGCGGGGGCGCGGCGGGATGACGGGTGGGGTGGGTTTTTTGGCGACGGGAGCGGGCGCTCCGGGACGGGGCGCGGGCGTGGCGACGGGACGCGACCAAGGCCAGCGCAGTTTCGGCGGCGGGGTGGCGCGAGGGGCAGCGAAGGTGGCAGTAGGCGCGAGCAGAAAGAGGATCAGCGCCAGCGAGGCGAAAAATTTCATGAACGCAATTCATCGGCGAGAAGCGGAGTGGGCGCAATCGCGGGGGCGTGGAATGGATCGTGTGGTGGCGGGTGAATAGGTGACGCGGCGTTTGTGCGACGCGGGGATTATTTCGGGGAGTCTGAATCTTTTGCGAGGCGTGTTTTCCGTCACCCGTTTCACGGGTTTGGCTGAGAGAGTTCTGGCCGTTCCCGGGGTTCCTCCGCGCGGCGGGATTCACCCCGGGCTTTATTCCGTCGCGCCTCCCGGCGCTTTAGGTGGACCAGGGGTACCGTGAGGCGTTCTCCGGCCGCGAGGGGCGGTCGGCTTTAGCGGGCGGCGCCGGTCGGGAACATGACTTTGTCGGGCGCGGCATTGAGCGCGGCGAGCAGTTTTGGGATGAGGCGCGTTTTGATCGAGCCGGCTTCGCGCGGGGCGGCCAGGTAACGAACAATCGCGTTCAGCCAGGTGACTTCATCGGCGCGGAAGATGACCCGCGGATGCGCGCGCACTTCCAATTCATCGACCGGCGTTTTGGCGAGCACTTCCCGATAGAGCTGGACCCGCTGAAGCATGTGCTCGCCGAGTTCCTCTTCGACCACGCGCTGCATGGTCTCGGCGACGAATTGGAGATCGCTTT
>JBBSLZ010000227.1:0-5763 GCA_038233435.1 Chthoniobacterales bacterium | reverse complement strand
TTCCTCTACTCGCCCACTGTGTTTTCGACCGGCACCGTCAGCGCCGACCTCAACTTCGGGGCAGCGGAAGGATTTATTCACACTTCCGCCACGCTCGGCATCAGCGGAGCGATCTCAGGAAGTGGCGGGCTCACGCTCAATCCGTTCGCTGGATCGACCGTGACTCTCTCGGGAGCCAGCACCTACACCGGCACCACAACCCTGACTGGAGGATCCACCGTTTTCAATGGAACAGTCGCTAATGGCGGACCGGGCGTCTTTGGTGCGAGCACCTCTGCCATCGTGATGAGCGTGGGAACATCTCAGGTGAGACTGTTCGGCAACTCCTCCGGGACGACCTTGAACCGCGATTTGCTCGTCACGGGGAACCCAAGCCCGAATGTGACCGCTTCCCTTGGTTCGGTCGGTGTCACTGATTTCACCATGAACGGAAATATCAGCCTGGACCGATTCCTTCGGTTGGAGACCGGCAGCGGTGTCACCAGCGCACTGACGATCAACGGCGTCGTTTCCGGCGTTGGGGGCCTCACGGATGCTTTCTCCACCTTCTCTGTGCTGAATGGAAACAACACTTATTCAGGCGGCACCAATATCCAAACCGGGACCTATGCGGTCGGCGTTGATTCCACTGCGACCACCGGCGCGTTCGGCACTGGGACAATCTTCTTCAGCGGAGCGGGGGGCTCGATTCGGAGCAGTGATAGCACGGCCCGAACGATCGCGAACGACATCCTCGTCGGCAGCGCCCTCAGCACGACCGCCGGGAGCAATCCCACATTTTCCGGCAGCGGTGCGCTGACGTTCACCGGCAACGTCGACCTCAACGGCTCGCGTGCGCTGAATGTGACAAACTCCGCCCCCACCACCTTTACGGGGAATGTCGGAAATGGCTCGCTGACAAAGTTTGGCGTTGGTTCGCTGGCGTTCACCAACCCGTCCGGCAACACCTACGCGGGCGGGACCGTCCTCGGCGCCAGCGCGGGTATCCTGAACCTGAACAACGCCTCCGGTTCCGCCACCGGCCTCGGCACGCTATCGATCGGGGGCACCACCACGGCCAACCGCAGCACCCTCAGCGGTAACTTCACCGTCGCGGGCGCGACCTCCATCACCGGGGCGCTCTCGCCCGGCAACGGCGTCTCCCTCGATGGGATCAACGACATCGGCACGGCGAACTTCGCTTCCAGCCTCTCGCTCACTTCCAATACACTCATGACGTTTGAATTGGCTGGCGCGAACAGCTTCGACTTCTTGAACGTGGGCGGCCTCCTCACCCTCGCCGGCAGCATCAACATCACGACGATCAACGGTTTCGTGGCGCAAAACGGCATGTCGTTCGACATCGTCGACTGGGGTTCGTTGAATGCGACCGGGTTCAACCCCGCGAACTTCAACTTCAGCGGGGCGCAGACCGCGCCCGGCACCTTCTTCGACACATCGACCTTCACCACGAACGGCACCATCACTGTGGTGCCTGAGCCTTCCACCTACGCGCTGCTCGTCAGCGGCCTCGGGATGGGAGCGGTGGCAGCTCGCCGCCGCCTGCGCGCTCGCCGCAGCTAGAGTTTAGGTTCTCCTCATTCAGAAGGGCGGAGTCGAAAGACTTCGCCCTTTTTGTTTCCTGCAGCAGGCTTGCGAGCCGCTGCTAGCCCAGCGTCTCGCAGGCGCAAGTCCACAGTTCCGCGTCGAGACCGGCACGAGCACGTTCCGCGAGCGCCGCACCAGCGGTGGAGTCATGCAACACCGCCAGCACTGTCGAGCCGGAGCCCGACATCAGTGCGACGCGAACTTCCGCCTGACGCAGCAGCCACATCTTCGTCGTCGCGAGGAAAGGGTGCTTCTCGAAAACCGACGCTCCAGATCGTTGGCGGACCCAAGCCCGCGTCTAATTTCGCGCCGGCGCGGAAAACTGGTCGTCAGCTGCCCGCCGTTTTGGCTAGGCTCTGGCTCCCGATCATTCCCATGAGACTTCTTCTTTCTCTGCTCCCGACTTTCTTTTGCCTGCTTGCGTTCCAGCCCCTGAACGCGGAAAAGCCACCTGCGGTCGCGCCGGAGGAGTGGCTGCCGGCGTTGTTTCCCTCCATCCAATCCGCGCTCGGCCATTTAAAAGAAGCGGAGACGCAAGCAGAGATGAATGCGCTCAGCCGCCAGGTCGCGGAAATGACCGACGCCCAGCTCTACATCGCCTACGTCCGGCTCTATCAGGCTTTAGGATCGAAAGACCGCGCCGCTCTCCTTGCCGAGCAAACCGAGTGGTTGGAAAAGCGCCAGAAAGCCGCGCGCGCCGGGGTCAAAGCGAAAGGCGGCTCGCTCGCCCCTTTGGAGGCGAACAACGCGGAAGTCACTCTGACGGAAGAGCGACTGCGCGAGCTGCGCGCGCGTTTAAAAGCGATCACGCACGAGGAGGAATAAGCGATGCTGGCGCTTCTTTTTTCATCGCCTTTCCCTTTCTGCTCTGGAAGGCGTGGCAAACTCATCTGACCGCCCGGGCCAGCGTGGCCTGGCCCACCACCGAGGGCACGATCACCACCAAGGTGGAGCGCTTCAAGCGCCTTTTTCGCTGGTTGCCGCGGGTCTCGTACACCTACGGGGTGGGTGAGAACAGTTACGCTTCCGATCGTATCTCGTTCGTCGCTGGCTACCGCAAAAAGGAGGTCGACGAAGTCCTACAGCGTTACATCGTCGGCCAGACCGTGCCGGTTTACTACCCGCCGGAGAAGCCGGCTGCAGCCGTCCTGGAGCCCGGCTCGAATAAACAAGTCACGGCGCCGATTCGGATGCTGCTTGGGATGACAAAGTGGATTTTCGTCGAGACCGGATGGCGCCTTGAAGGTGATCAGGTTGTGGCTTCCGTCACCCGCTCCAACATCGGAATACCGGTAGGAATGTCGACCACCTCTCGCATACTTCGACTGACGGAGTCCGATTTTACATATCGGGAGTCTGGCGATAGCAGCGATCGCACGGAACACCGCGTGGCGGAAATTCCGTCCCTCAGATGAATTGGGCCAAGATCATCTGGCCCTTGACCGCACGGGCAACGCACTTTGGCTTGGCATCGCCAGGGTTGGGCTGGGTGGCGTCGCGTTGGGCGAGGAACCAGTCGCTATCACGGTAGCGTCGCGGCGCGTGTTGGGTGGACGCTTCGCCCATGTTCCAAGTTCTGAAAGGGCGTTCCATCCCTCGGTGAAGAGGAGCCGCCCCTTCAGGGGCTTGAGCGTATTTGGATGCCGCAACCCCCAGAGCGTTGCCTGGGCTGGCATGATTCGGAGCGTTGATGCTGCCCGCGTTCCTCCAATCCGTAAGTGCATGACATGCTTCTAGCGGAAGCGGTAGTCGACGAAATGCTCCGCCTGATCGTCCACTAACGGGATCGTCTCCTCGTTGAGGATCTCCCCATCGAGCGTGCACTCACTCGCGACCTCCGTGTTCTCCAGCCCCCGCGTGATCGTGATGTGATAAACCGTCCGCCGGTAGCGGTAGTGAATCTTGTAACTCGGCCACGCCGCCGGCATTCGCGGCTCCAACCGAAGGCGTTCGCCTTCCAGATGCACGCCCAGCAGCGTTTCGACCAAGAGCCGATACATCCAGCCGGCGGAACCGGTGTACCAGGTCCAACCGCCGCGGCCGACGTGCGGCGCGACCGCGTAGACGTCGGCTGCGACCACATACGGCTCAACCTTGTAGGTGATGATCTGCTCGGAGGTGGCGCCGTGCTGGACGGGATTAAGGAGGGCGAAAAGTTCCCACGCGCGCTCGTTCTCGCCCAGGAGCGCGAAGGCCATCGTGCTCCAGATGGCGCCGTGGGTGTACTGGCCGCCGTTCTCACGCACCCCGGGGATGTAGCCTTTGATGTAACCGGGATTAAGCGGCGATTGATCGAAGGGCGGGTCGAAGAGCTGGATCAATTTTGCCTCTCGTCTAACGAGTCGATCATCGACCGCCTGCATGGCCGCGCGTGAGCGCTCGGCGCTGCCCGCGCCGCTGATCACCGACCAGCTTTGCGGCAGCGAATCGATCTGGCATTCCGGATTCGTCTTCGAACCGAGCGGCGTCCCGTCGTCGAAATACGCGCGGCGATACCACTCGCCGTCCCACGCCTGGCTTTCGATGCTCTTCCGCAACTGCTCCGCGCGCGCGCGGCAAGTCGCGGCGAACTCCACCTCCTTCCGGGCCTCCGCTACGTCGGCGAATTGCATCAAGACATCGTAAAAGAAAAAGGCCAGCCAGACGCTTTCGCCGCGGCCTTCGTTTCCCACCATGTTCATGCCGTCGTTCCAATCGCCGCACCCCATCAAGGGCAATCCGTGCTCGCCGAGCCGCCCCCAGCCGCGTTCGATCGCCCGCACGCAATGCTCGTAAAGCGAGGCCGTTTCCTGCGCGCGACTGGGCAGATCGTAGTACGATTCCTCTTCCGGCATGACCGGGCGCGCTTCCAGAAACGGCACCTGCTCGTCGAGCACGCCGGTATCGCCGACCGCGGTGACGTAGCGGCAAACCACGTAGGGCAACCAAAGGTAATCGTCGGAAAAATGTGTGCGCACCCCGCGCCCGGAGGGCGGATGCCACCAATGCTGCACGTCGCCCTCCCGAAACTGATGCGCCGCCGCGCGCAGCAAATGCTCGCGCGTTAACGAGGGCTCGGCGTGCACCAGTGCCATTACGTCCTGCAGTTGATCGCGGAAACCGTAGGCACCGCCGGATTGATAAAAACCTGTCCGCCCCCACAGCCGGCAGGCGAGCGTCTGATAGAGAAGCCAGCCGTTCGCCATCACGTTTACCGATGGATCGGGCGTATCGAGATTGATCGCGCCCAGGGTGCGATTCCAAAACTCGTGCACCGCATCGAGCGTGGCCCGGTTCGCATCCGGCCCGCGGAAGCGGTGGATCAGATTTTGCACATCCTCCGCGCTGCGTCCCACGCCGAGCCGGAAGGTCGTCTCGTGCGATTCGCCATCGGCCAGGTCGAAGGTGGTCTGCAGCGCGCCACACGGATCGAGGCCCGCGCCGGTCTTGCCCGAGAGCCGGGTTCGCTTCAGCGCCGCCGGTTGCGCCAGATTGCCGTTCCGGCCGAGGAATTCCTTCCGGCTGCCGGTCAGGGTGCGGCTGGCGTCGTTCACGTCGAAGAAGACGGTTCGATCCGGAAACTCGGTGTTGTAGAAATTCCGCGCCAGTAAAGCGCCCGTCTTCAAGTCCACTTCCGTCTGCACGTTCAGCAAGGTCTTGTGGCGCAGATCGCCTAGCACCCACTCGTTATACCCGATCACCGAAAGCCGCCGCGGTCCGCCGGAAGCGTTCCGCAGGATCAACACGCTCAGTTTCACCGGCGCATCCATCGCCACATAGACCCAGAACTCGGAGACAATCCCGTTCTCGAAATGCTCGAAGACGGTGTAGCCGAAACCGTGGCGGATAACGTGCGGCGTCGCGCCGGGCGCGGGCCGCGGGGTGGGCGACCAAACCTGGCCAGTCTCCTCGTCGCGAATGTAAAAGGCCTCTCCGCTGCTGTCCTGCACCGGGTCGTTTTGCCAGGGCGTAAGCCGAAATTCGTGCGCGTTTTCAAACCAAGTGTAAGCCCCGCCGCTCTCCGAAATGACGGTCCCGAAAAACGGATTCGCGAGCACGTTCACCCACGGCGCCGGCGTCGTCTGGCCGGGCTGCAGCGTGATCACATATTCGGGGCCGTCCGGCGTGAAACCGCCCAGCCCGTTGTCAAAAATCAGCTCGCGCGCCGGCAACGGCGGCGAAGGATCCACCCACGCC
>JBBSLZ010000226.1:0-5768 GCA_038233435.1 Chthoniobacterales bacterium | reverse complement strand
GGCCGCCGGCGTGGAGGAGGGATCGGCTTTATGTGGAGATTGCGCGGCCGGCACGAAGACAATCTGGTCGAGCTCCAGTTGCTCCAGCGCCTCGCGCGCCAGGATCAAGTGCCCGTGATGAATCGGATCGAAAGTGCCGCCGTAAATACCGATGCTGCTCAAGGCCGCAACATTCGACGATGGAAACGCGAGCGACAAGCAAGGAGCGGCTTGGAACCCTGGCGACCTCTGCTTAGACTGCGCTCTTCATGAAACCCGACCAGCTAGGCCAATTACTCCTCACCGGCGTGCCCGGCACCGAACTCGACCCCGCCGCCGCCGCGCTCTTCCGCGAAGTCCAGCCCGGCGGTTACATCCTGTTCGGCCGCAACATCACCAGCGCGCCGCAGTTGCGGAAGCTGATCGACGATCTGCGCGACCTGAGCGAGATCGAGCCGATCATCACGATCGATCAGGAAGGCGGGCGCGTCTCTCGGTTGCGCTTGATCGGAAACGAGCCGCCGAACGCGCAGCAGCTCCGCGAGAAAAACGACCCCGCGCTTGTCCAGGATCACGGCCGCATCACCGGGCGCCTGCTCCGCTTGTTCGGATTCAATCTCGACCTCTGTCCGGTGCTCGATATTTCCTTCGATGATGAGGCGGATAATTCCCTCCGCGGCCGCTGCTACGGCAACGATGTCGCGCAAGTGGTGCGACTGGCGGGCGCGTTTAACGAAGCCCTGCGCGCGGAAGGCATCGCCAACTGTGGCAAACATTTCCCCGGCTACTCCGCCGCCGGAGTGGATGCGCACCACGACCTGCCGCGGATCGATCGCTCGCTCGCCGAGCTGGAGGAACACGAGCTCGCCGTCTTTCGCCAAATGGCGGCCCGCGTCGACAGCATGATGATCTGCCACGGCTGGTATCCGTGTTTTGAAAACGAAAAGCTGCCCGCTTCCTTCTCGCGCCGCATTGTTACGGAGCTGTTGCGGGACGATTTGCAGTTCGAAGGCTTGATCATGACGGACGACCTCGACATGGGCGCCATCTATAATGAATACAGCCTCGACGAGACCATCCGCCGCGCCATCGAGGCGGGGAACGATCTGGCCATGATCTGCCACCGCGTGGACGCGATTGGGCAAGCCCGCGCCGCCCTGGAGACGGTGCCGACCAGCCACCTCGATGGCGCGTTGGCCAGCGTGGCGCGATTCAAGAGCCGCCTCGCTCCGCCCGACTCTTTTTCAGAAGCCGCCTTCCGCAGCCTGAACGACGAAATCTGGCAGCTGCGCGTCGCCACCTTGGGTGAAGAAGGCGCGGCCGCGCGCAGTCCCGAAGACGGCAAGCGTTCCCCGGTCGAGACGTACTAGCGCGGCGCATTGACGAGCTTTCCCGCAACCCATAATCTTCGCGCGTGCAACCCGAACTGGAGCAGCTTCTCGTCCTGCAAAATCGCGATCAGAAGATTCGCCAAATTCGGTTGGAATTAAAAACGGTCCCCGAGCAGCGGGTGCAACTGGAGTCGCACCTCGCCGCCAGCGCGGCCGGTCTGGAAGCCGCCAAGCTGAAAACCAAACAGCTCGAAGTGGAACGGAAGAAGATGGAACTCGACGTTGGCACTCGCACCGAGAGCATTAACCGTCTCAAGACCCAGCAGTACGAAACCCGGAAGAACGAAGAGTTCCGCGCCATGGGGAACGAGATCGAGCGCTACGGAAAAGAGATCAGCGCCATCGAGGACCAGGAACTCGAACTGATGGAGCGCGCCGACAAGCTGAAAGCGGAGGTCGCCATCGAGGAACAAAAGGTGGCGGTCGAGCGCGATTCCGTGGCCCGGCAACTGGCCGACCTGGAGGCCAAGACCAAAGCCCTCGAAGCGCAGTTGGAGGGTTTAAACACGGAACGCACCACGATTGCCGGCCGCATCGACGAGGATGTGCTCGATCGTTTCGAACGCCTGTTTGCCAGCAAAGGAAACGCCGCCGTCGTGGCCCTGGAACACGAAGTCTGCACCGGCTGTCACATGAAAATCACCGCCCAGACCTCGCATCGGGTGAAGAGCGACCGCGAGATCGTCGGCTGCGAGCAGTGCGGGCGGATTCTTTATCACGCGGAGTAGCGCGGTGACGAAAATCCAGAACTTCATCGACGGCCAGTTTCTGGAGCCCTCCAGCGGCCAGTATCTCGACAACATCGAGCCCGCGACTGGGAAACCCTATTCGCTCGTGCCCGATAGCGACACGCGCGACGTGGAAAATGCGGTCGCCGCGGCGGAGAAAGCTTTCGCCACCTGGTCCCGCACGTCGGCCGCGGACCGGTCCGCGATTCTCTTGCGCATCGTCGAGTTGATCGAGCGCGATCTCGAAAAGCTGGCGCGCGCCGAGTCCATGGATTCTGGCAAACCGTTCACCCTCGCGCGCAGTCTCGACATTCCCAGAGCGGCCAGCAATTTCCGCTTTTTCGCCACCGCGATTCTGCACACCGAAAACGAAGCGCACGTCACCGACGGGATAGCCTTTAACTACACGCTGCGCCAGCCGCGCGGCGTCGTCGGCTTGATCTCTCCGTGGAACCTGCCGCTTTATCTCTTGAGCTGGAAGATCGCCCCCGCCATCGCCTGCGGGAACACCGCGGTCGCCAAACCCAGCGAGCTCACGCCGATGACGGCGTATCTGCTCAGCGAAATCTGCCGCGAAGCCGGATTGCCCGATGGCGTGCTCAACATCGTCCACGGCACCGGCCCGAAGGTGGGGCAGGCCATCACCGCGCATCCGAAAGTCGGCACGATCTCGTTCACCGGCGGCACCGTGACGGGAAGGAAAGTGGCGGAAACCTGCGCGCCCATGTTTAAAAAAGTGTCCCTCGAACTCGGCGGCAAGAATCCGAACATCATCTTCGCGGATGCTGACCTCGGGGCCGCGATCACCGTCAGTTTGCGCTCGTCTTTCGCGAATCAGGGGCAGGTTTGCCTATGCGGCTCGCGCGTTTTCGTCGAGCGCTCGGTCTACCAGGAATTTGTCGAACGCTTTGTCGCGAAAGCGTCGGAACTCAAGGTCGGCGATCCGCTCGAAGCCACCACCGATCAGGGCGCGATCGTCTCCCAGCCGCAGCTTGAAAAAGTGAAGTTCTACGTTGACCTCGCGCAAAAAGAAGGCGGCACGATTGCGCTCGGTGGCCAGGCGCCCGCCGCGCCTAACGACCGCTGCGAGGGCGGCTACTTTTTTTCGCCCACCATCATTACCGATTTACCGGTCGGCTGTCGCACCAACCGCGAAGAGATCTTCGGCCCCGTCATCTCCATCACCCCCTTCGACAGCGAAGACGAAGTGATCGGCTACGCCAACGACACCGAATACGGCCTCGCCTCCAGCGTCTGGACGCAGAATCTCAGCCGCGCCCACCGCGTCGCCGAGCGGATCCATACCGGCACCGTCTGGGTCAATTGCTGGCTGGTGCGCGATCTGCGCGTCCCCTTCGGCGGCATGAAACAAAGCGGCGTCGGTCGCGAAGGCGGCAACGAAGCGCTCCACTTCTTCACCGAGTCGAAAAACATCTGCATCGCGCGGTGAAGGAGGCCTGACGATGCAGAAGGAGTCCACAGCGTAGAGGCTTTGCCTTCCGGCGCGTTACCGCTAAAATCTGAGGTCGATGAGCAAAGTTGAGCAGATGGAAACCGAACTGCGCAAATTGTCGCAAACCGAGCTTTGTCAGATTCGTGAATGGCTTGATGACATCATCGAAGACGAGCTGGAATTCACCCCTGAGTTCGAACGATCCATCCAGCGATCGGAGGAGGACATGGCCGAAGGCAGGAATGCCCGGGTGCGCGAGCCGGAAGGCTCGTGAGCGCCGCGACTCAGATATACTACCGCGAGTTCGACTCGGTCTTTCTGGAATTGGCGTCGTCGACCGCGCCCGCGTGCAGCTGGAAATCGATCGGATCGGATCTACACCTGTGACGTAGAGCAAAACACCATCTACCTGCTCGCTCTTGGTCACCGTCGCGAAATTTATCGAAAGTAGCGACTCGATCTGAAGTGCCGGATTAGCGCCCCGGCTTGACATCGCCCCGCCCGCCAAGCGACAAGGAGCGCCCGATGAATCCTCTGACCCGCCGCTTCTCCGCCGCTCCGGAGGGAACGGCCGTGCTCTTCTTCATCCAGATCTTCTGCACCCTCGGGTTTGCTGTCCTCTACTCGACCCTCGTCCTCTACGCCACGAAGCACCTCCAGCTCGGCGTGAAAGAGGCCACCGCCTTGATGGGCGTCTTCGGTGCCTTCAATTACGGCCTCCACCTCTTCGGCGGCTACCTCGGCGGCCGCTTCCTCTCGAATCGTAACCTCTTCGTCGGCGGTATGGTCTTGCAGGTCATCGGCTGCGCCGCCATCGCCGGCGGCTCCCTCGCGCTCTTCTACATCGGCCTCGCCCTCTTCCTCACCGGCAGCGGCCTCAACGTCACCTGCATCAACATGATGCTCACCCAGCGTTTCACCTCCGACGATCCCCGCCGCGAAGGCGCCTTCCTCTGGAACTACGCCGGCATGAACGTCGGCTTCTTCATCGGGTTCGCCGCCGCCGGCTACTTCCAGGCTAGCGAGAGCTACTCCAGCCTCTTCATTTTCGCCACCTTGGGTAACCTGGTCGCCATCGTGCTCGCCAGCATCTCCTGGAAGACACTCGCCGATCGGAACACCCCGCTCCTCGAGACCACGCCGGCACAGTTCCGGCTCCGCCAGCTCGTCGGCCTCGCCGTTCTTATCGGCCTCGTCCCCGCCGTCTGGTTCATGCTCCAGCGCCCCGGCAGCACCGGCATTTTTCTCAAAGCCATCTGCGCCGCCGTCGCCCTCACCCTCATCTATCTCACCGTCCGGCACCCCGACCGCCGCGAGCGGCGGAACATGACCGCCTACCTCATCCTTACCATCGGCTCCCTCATGTTCTGGTCCCTCTACCAGATGGCGCCCAGCGGCCTCCAGCTCTTCGCCATCCATAATGTCGACCTCATCATCGGCTCCATCGAGATTCAGCCCCAGTGGATTCAAAACATTAATACCGTCACCATCGTCGTCGGCGGGCCGCTCCTCGCCGCCCTCTTCATCCGCCTGCGCGCGCGCGGGTGGAATATCGATATCCCGAAGCAGTTCGCCGCCTCCCTCCTCCTCATGGCCGTCGCCTTCCTCATCCTCCCGTTAGGCATCCGGCTCGCCGGCACCGATGGCAAGAGCGCCTTCTCCTGGTTATTCGCCAGCTACATCCTCCAAAGCATCGGCGAGCTCCTCATCTCACCCATCGGCTACGCCATGATCGGTAAACTCGCGCCGCGCCAATACCAGGGCGTCATGATGGGCAGTTGGATGCTCGTCACCGGCCTCGCCTCCCTCTTTGCGGGCGACTTCTCCGGCATGATCCCCAACCCCGCCGGCACCACCGCCGCCGTCACCAATCCCGAGTATGCGAAACTCTTCGCCGAGCTCGGCGCTGGCAGCTTCGTCGTTGGCCTCGCGCTCGTCGTGCTCAATCCCTTCCTGCGCAAGCTCATCACCCACAAGCCCGAGCCCGCTCCCGGCGCAGGGTCCACCCCCGCTGGTCCCGCCGCGGCCGTCGTTTGATATCGACGCCCCCCCTTGCGAGTGACGGTCGGGGGGAGTTGGGCAACTCCTGCAACGGGGCAACAGCTCCGCCTACGCGCGACCAGTTTGAAACTAGCCGGCTTTGGCCAGCGTCTGAAACGCCACCCGCTCCGGCTGGCTGTCGTAGTTAAGGCGTTCGAAACCAATTACGCGGCCCTC
>JBBSLZ010000225.1:0-5772 GCA_038233435.1 Chthoniobacterales bacterium | reverse complement strand
GGCCGCGGCGGCGAACAGGAAACGCTCGGCTTCATCCAACCCGGAAACTTCTTCGGCGAGATGGCCCTGCTCGATGGCGAGCCCCGCTCCGCCATGGCCACCGCCACCGAGCCCACCCTCCTGGCCAGCGTCAACGACCAAACCTTCCAGCACATCCTCGAGCTCGCTCCCAGCCGCTTGCACATGAATTTCCTCCGCTCCGTCTCCGAGCGGCTCCGCAGCGTCAACTCCCGTTTCATCACCGAAGTGATGCGGACCGAGCGCCTCAGCCTCGTCGGCTCCATGGCCAACTCCATCATCCACGATCTCAAGAATCCCATCTGCATCATGCGCTGCTGCGCCGATCTGATCGCGAACGAAAACGACGATCCGCGCCTCCACCAGCTCACCACCATGCAGAACAAAGCCATCGAAGGCATGCTCTCCATGACCCAGGAACTGCTCGATTACGCCCGCGGCTCCACTTCCTTAAAAAAGGAATGCGTCTCCATCTGGCGGCTCATGGACGAGCTCCAGCAACAAGCGCTCACCCTCCTCCCCGGGCAAAATGTCCAGTTCGTCCGCCGCCTCCGTTACGAAGGCCAGATCGAGATCGACTTGGCCCGCTTCACCCGCGTCCTCTGCAACCTGATTAAAAACGCCCGCGAAGCCATGCCCGGCGGCGGCATCCTCACCCTCAGCACCGATCTCGTGCAAGGCCGCATCGTCCTCCGCCTCTCCGATACCGGCGGCGGCATCCCGGACGAAGTCTTGCCCCGGCTCTTCGAACCCTTCGTCACCCACGGCAAAAGCCACGGCACCGGCCTCGGCATGGCCATCGCCAAATCAGTCGTGGAAGCGCACGGCGGAAAAATATCCATCGCCAGCGTCAAAGGCCGCGGCACCACCGTCGATATCCGCCTGCCCGCGCCCGGGCCCCTGACCACTTAAAAATCCCGGCGTCTTCGCTGCCCTCGAAACCCTCCACGTCCACCATATCTAAAATGAAAACAACATTGCTAGTCCTGTGGCTGTTATCCGTAGCAGCCGTCGCGGGCGTAACGGGGGAGGAAGTTGACCTTATGCGTCGCATGGGATTCACTCCCGAACAGATTAAAGCGCACGACAAAGAACGGGCGGTGATTGATACCATGCCGAAGACAGAAAAAAGCGGGAAAGAAACGCCGGGAGAGTTTGCCGCCCGCATGCACAACTTGATCGAGCAAAACAAAGCGGCATATCTGAACTCGAACCAATACAAAGCCGACATAAAGGCGGAACAAATTGAGGAATACAAAGCAGTCCTAAAAGCCCGCGCGGTCCAAAAAGGAAACCAATAAATATGATTGCACACGCAGAACTATTAACACAGACCACGCGCCAGACATCGTCGAACGGTCTGACAATCGAGAGGGTGGACAACACCAGGGTGGGGCGGCCCCCCTCGCCCAGATCGCTCAGCACGCTGAAACTTCCATCCGTCTCCAGCACTACCGCCGCCACCGCGTCCAGCCGGGCCTTCCCCTGGTTCCGCAGCGCCGCTCGCACCTCCCCCTCCGTCACCCGGCTTCGCCGTTAGGCGTCCACGCGGAACTCTCCGCTAAACAACAGCAGCCTCGGCTGCGCCTTCACCAGGCCCGAGACACTTCGCGACCGCACCGCCAGCCACGTCACCAAGTATTGCAATCCCACCAGTAGCGCCAGTCCGGCCACCCCCTGCGCCACCGAGACTTCCTTCAAGAGAAGGATCTTGGCCAGCGTCGAGCCCAGCGCGATCGTCACGATGTAATCGAAAGCGTTCCACTTCGAAAGCGTCCGCTTACCGCAGACTCGCAGGATAAAATCAACGCCAGATAAGCCCGTCCGCCAGAAATGAGCGTCTTCGCGATCGGTAACCAGCCATCGAACAACATCCTGCTCCCGAATCGTTTCCCAGCGCGCGCGGCGCGTTAAAATACAACATCAGCCCGCTCGCGCTCCTGTCCGCTGGGAGCCGGTCCGCCTGGAGTCGGCCCGCCCCCGAGCCGAAGTCTCAATCCCCGCCCGAGCTATGCGCCGGAGAGAAATTTGCCGTTTGCGCGCGCCCGCCTCGCGCCCGAAAATCCGAGCATCCGCTGACTCGGAAATACCCCGTGGTGTAACGGTAACACAGCGCCCTTTGGAGGCGTTATTCATGGTTCGAATCCATGCGGGGTAGCTCGGTTCGTTCATGAAGAACGGCGCCCTCCCTTCCGCCGCGTTTCGTCCCGGAAGAGGCGTCCGCCTTGTCTAAGCGCCCCACCCGGCGCACCCTCCCGTTCATGCGTTCCATCCGCCGCTCCTTTTTCCTCCTCCTCACAGTCTCCAGCCTCTACGCCGAAACCCCGGCTGATTGGTCCGCCGCCCTTCACTGGCGGAACATCGGCCCCTATCGCGGCGGCCGCGTCCGGGCCATCTCGGGCGTCCCCTCCCAGCCGAACCTTTTCTACATGGCGCAAGTGAACGGCGGCGTCTTCAAATCGAATGACTACGGCCGCACCTGGCAGCCCATCTTCGACGACCAACCCACCGGCTCCGTTGGCGCCATCGCGGTCGCGCTCTCCGATCCGAACATCATCTACGTCGGCAGCGGCGAGGGCCTGCACCGCCCCGATCTTTCCGTCGGCGACGGCATTTACAAATCGAGCGATGCCAGTAAAACCTGGACCCACCTCGGTCTCCGCGATGGCCAGCAGATCGCGCAGCTCGCGGTCGACCCGACCAACGCCGACCGTCTCTTCGTCGCCGTGGCCGGCCATCCCTACGGGCCTAACGAGGAGCGCGGCCTCTACCGTTCGCTCGATGGCGGGAAGACCTTCGAGAGAGTCCTTTACCAGGACGAAAACACTGGCGCATCCGATGTCCAGATCGATCCGAGCAATCCGCAGATCGTTTACGCCGCGCTCTGGGAATCACGCGAGGGCCCTTGGGAAAACAGCAAGTGGAGCGGCACCGGCGGCGGCTTCTTTAAATCGATCGATGGTGGCACCACTTGGAAACCGCTCACGCGCGGCCTGCCCTCGCCCGTCATCCAGGCAAACTTCTCCCTCGCCCCCAGTGCTCCGAACATCCTTTTTGCCGCCGTCGCCAGCAAAACGGGCGGGCAGCTTTTTCGCTCCGAAGACGCGGGCGAAAGCTGGACCGCTCCGACCGAGGACACTCGACCCGCGGCCGGGATCGGCGGCGGCGATCTGCCGAATGTCCGGATCGATCCGCAAAACCCCGACGTCATTTACTCCGCCAGCGTCGTCTGTTGGAAATCAATCGATGGCGGCAAAACCTGGGCGGCCTGGAAAGGCGCCCCGGGCGGCGACGATTACCAAAACATCTGGATCAATCCAACCAACTCCGATGTCATCCTGCTCGCGAGCGATCAAGGCGCGATCGTGACCGTGAACGGCGGCGAAACCTGGAGTTCCTGGTACAACCAGTCGACCGCGCAGCTCTACCATGTCAGCGCGGATAACGCTTTCCCGTATCGCCTCTACAGCGGCCAGCAGGAAAGCGGCTCCGTCGGCATCGCCAGCCGTGGGAACGACGGCGCCATCACCTTCCGCGATTGGCATCCCGTCGGCGCGGAGGAATACGGCTACGTCGTGGCCGATCCGCTCGATCCCGACATCATCTACGGCGGCAAGATTACCCGCCACGATCGTCGCACCGGCCAGACGAAGAACATCGCGCCGCTCGCGTTGCGGACGCCGGACTTCCGCACCCTTCGCACCGAGCCGGTCGTCTTTTCGCCAGTCGATCCGAAGCTCCTCTTCTTCGCCGGCAACACCCTCTGGCAGACCCGCGATGGCGGCGAGAACTGGAGCCAAATCAGCCCCGACCTCACGCGTCAGACCTACGAGTTGCCCGCCTCCATCGGCAAATACCGCGACCAGCCCACCGCCGAAGCAAAACCGCGCGGCGTCATCTATACCGTCGCGCCCTCGCCCCTCGACGTGAAACGCCTCTGGGCCGGCACCGACGACGGCCTCATTCACCTAACTAGCGATGGCGGCAAGACTTGGACCAATGTGACCCCGCCCGCCATCACTGCCTGGCAAAAAATCTCCATCCTCGAAGCCGGCCACTTCGATCCCGCCACCGCCTACGCCGCCGTTAACACCATCCGCCTCGACGACCTCCGCCCGCACATCTATCGCACCCACGATAACGGGAAAACCTGGCAGGAAATCGTCACCGGCATTCCCGACAGCGAGAACGTCAACGTCATCCGCGAAGACCCGCAGCGAAAAGGCCTCCTCTTCGCCGGCACCGAACGCGCGGTCTACGTCTCCTTCGACGACGGCGACGATTGGCAATCGCTTCGTTTGAACATGCCCGCCACCTCCATTCGGGACCTCATCATTAAAGACGACGACCTCGCCGTGGCCACGCACGGTCGCGGGTTCTGGATTCTGGATAACATCGCGCCGCTCCGTCAACTCGCCTCCACCAGCGGTGCCACCGCGCTCTTGAAGCCAGCTTCCGCTTGGCGCGTGCGCTGGAACATGAACGACGACACTCCGCTCCCGCCCGACGAGCCCACCGGCGAAAATCCACCCGACGGCGCCATGATTGATTACCAGCTCGCGCCCGATTTCACGGGCGCGGTCACCCTGGAAGTAAAGGACAGCAAAGGGGCACTCGTTAGGCGTTACGCCAGCACGGACGAGATCGCGTCGCCCAAGCCTGCGGACGTGAAAGTCCCGATGTATTGGCTCCGTCCGCCGCAGCCGCTTTCGGCGGAGCCCGGTTTGCATCGCTTTCTCTGGGACATGCATTACCCGCCCATTCCGGGCGTCGATCCCGAATACCCGATCGCCGCCATCCCGCGAAACACCGCCCCCAATCCGACCGGCCCCTGGGCGCCGCCGGGCGAATACTCCGTCGTCCTGACCGCCAACGGAAAAAGTTTCACCCAACCGCTCACACTCAAGATGGACCCGCGTGTAAAAGCCACCGCCGCCGATCTCGCGCTGCAGTTCGCCCTCTCGAAACGACTCTACGACGCGCGTCCCGCCCTCATCCCGATCGATCAACAGATGAGCCGCCTGAGCGCCGCCCTCGCCCAAGCGGAAACGCAGGCCGCCGATCAGCCGGTGAAAGAAAAAATAGAGGCCTTCACGAAAAAGCTGCTCACCTTCGCGCCCGCCACCGCGCGCCCCGGCGCGCCACTGACGCTCGATGCCCTCGCACGACTCGAGAGCCTTTTCGAAACCCTCCAGCGCACCGACGCCGCCCCCACTGCGCGGGTGAAAGACGCCGTCCCGAAGGTTCTCCAGGAAGCCGCCGCGGTGCCCGCGCGCTGGCGTGATTTTATGGAGAAAGATCTGGCCGCCTTGAACTCGGAACTAATCGCGGCCAGCCGGGCGCCAATCTCACTCTCGCTCGACCAGAGCCAACCCCACGGCCAGGCTCAATGAAACAGCGCCGGCAGTTTCAGAATCGTATTCCAGACTCCCCAAGCCAGCGGAACGCCGACGACCGTCCACGAGAAGATCAGCCGTCCCCCTTGTCCGCGGGCAGACTGCGCCTTCACGATTCGCCTCCACGGTGGTGGTGCCGCGCGGCCACTGGCCTAACGAGCAAATTACAAAGCAGCCCGATGACGAGCAGGCCCGCCATCAGATACATCGTCGGCGCGTAGAGATTCACCCCGGTGGCGCCGCGATTCTTCAGGTACTCGCGAATATAATTCACCAACACCGGCCCGAGCACGCCGGCGGCCGACCACGCGGTCAGGAGTCTCCCATGGATCGCGCCCACGTTCATCGTGCCGAAGAG